>NZ_JSBW02000047.1 GCF_000772705.2 Xanthomonas vasicola | reverse complement strand
CACGCGAAGAGGCGGCTGGTGCGCGAGCGGCCAGAGCCGTTGGCGGTGCCGGAGACGATCAACCAGTTCTGGTCGATGGACTTCATGCACGACCAGTTGGCCGATGGTCGCAGCTTCCGGTTGTTTAACGTGCTCGACGACTTCAATCGCGAGGGTCTGGGGATCGAGGTCGACCTGTCGTTGCCATCGGCCCGGGTGATCCGCTCGTTGGATCAGATCATCGAGTGGCGCGGCAAGCCGCGCGTGATTCGCTGTGACAACGGCCCGGAGTACATCAGTGGCGCGCTGCTAGCCTGGGCACAGCAGCGCGGCATTCGGATCGACCACATCCAGCCGGGCAAACCACAGCAGAATGCTTACGTCGAGCGCTACAACCGTACCGTCCGCTATGCCTGGCTGGCCACAACGTTGTTCGACACCATCGAGCAGGTTCAGGACGAGGCCACACGCTGGCTATGGACGTACAACCACGAGCGCCCCAACATGGCGCTGGGCGGCATCACCCCAGCGATGAAATTGGCGATGACCGCATAGCTCCACTTTTGGCGACCGCTAAAAGCGGGGGGATTACCCGGGCATACGCGCGTTGCGCGTTTGCCTACTTACCTATATTGGGCAGAGTGGACTGGGCGCACCTCACTCCAGCACACCATGCAACTTGGCGTACTGCAGCAGCATGATGGTCTTGGCGTCGGCGATCTCGCCCGTGGAGATCATTGCCAGCGCAGTGTCGAGTGATAACTCCAATACTTCGATGTCTTCGCCGTCTTCTTCGAGCCCACCGCCGTCGCCGACCTTGTCGCGATGTTACGAAGACGAACCTGCGGGTTGCCGGTGGGGGTGAGATCCAAGCAAAGCTCATTGTGGAAATAACGACTGACTTACCGTACGGCGGCGCTGAAGATGGAGTCGCTCAACACGACTATTGAGAGAAGCGTTCCATTGTCGGTACTTGCCAACACCGTATCCAAGGCGGAAGTTTACGTGGGCACGGCACAGCTTGGTTTGGTAACCCGATGACACACGGGACGCTGGTATTTTTCAGGCTGATTAGGCATCGCGTGATAGGCACACCACCGTGCTGAATCTGTGATTGCAGCTGCCTGCACGGCATGGGGCAACCCGGCGTTGACTCGGTTCTGGTTCTGGCTCTGGCTCTGGTTCTGGCTCTGGTTCTGGCTCTGGTTCTGGCTCTGGTTCTGGCTCTGGTTCTGGCTCTGGTTCTGGTTCTGGTTCTGGCTCTGGTTCTGGCTCTGGTTCTGGTTCTGGTTCTAGCTCTGGTTCTGGTTCTGGCTCTGCAGCGGCAGCGGCAGGTGCCGCAAGGTTGCTGCCAACAATCATCCCGCCACCCGCCCCGCTGGCGGAACTCACACGTCCCAATTGCGCAGCGACACGCGCGCCCGCACAATTCCTTCACATCACAGGCTTGGGGAGCGTCATGGAAGACCGTTTTCGCGCACGCAAAGTGGCCGCGCAAGCTGCGCCTGCGCCGTTCTGGACCCGCATTCCCTCCATCGCCACGTATCCGCTGCGTGGCTCCGCGCTGTATGCGCTGATCGCGCTGACGTTATGTAGCGCGTTATTGGTGCTGCCGGGCATCGTGAAACTGGTGATTGCCGGCGTGCTGGGTATGGCGACCTACACCTATGCGTTCGACATTCTGCGCTACACCGCCGATGGCGAAACCGACGCGCCACGACTGGGGTACAACAGTTTCGACAGCGCAGTGCTTCGCTTGATCCTGCTGGCCGTTGCGCTGGGCATCGTGATCGGCATGGCTGCCGCAATCGGGGGCCGGTTCGGGTTGACCGTTGCCTATCTGGGAACCATGTTGTTGCTGCCGGGCATGCTGATCTCGCTTGCCATCGACGGCAGCCTGCGCCGCGCACTCAATCCGCTCGTCTCGATCGACATGGCGCTGCGGATCGGCTGGCCGTATTTGGCCGCTTATGGCCTGCTCTATGTCATCCAGGGCAGCGGTACGGCAGCGGTATTCTTCGCCATGAAATATCTGCCCCCACTCGTGCGCGAAGCGACGGTGGTGATGACCTCGATCTGGTCCCTGTTCGCCAGCTTTCACCTGCTGGGGTATCTGGTCTACCAGTACCACGAGGAGCTTGGATACGAGCCTAGCAGCGGAGCCGCGCACGAACGCAGCGACCCGGATCAGCGCCTGCTCGACGAAGCAGAACAGTACGTACGCGACGGCCACTCCGACGAAGCCTTCCAGGCCCTGCGCGGTGCGGTGCGTTCGCGCGCGGTGAGTCTGGCAGTGCACGAGCTGTATCAGCGCCTGCTCCGGCAGCATCACCGCAACGACGAGTTACGCGAGCACACGCGCCAATACATCAACGGCCTGCTGCAGGAAAAGCAGGAGCGGCGTGCGCTTGCACTGCAGCGCGCGGCGCTGGACCTCGACCCCACATTTACACCGCTGACGCCCGAACAAGCCAACGTGCTGGCCGAGCGCGCAAAGATGGCCGGGCAGTTCCAACTCGCAACCGACGGCCTGCTGGCCGCTATCGCTGCATGGCCGCGCGACCCAATGCTGCCGGCCTGGTCGCTGGACGCCGGCTTGCTGCTGGCCGAGCGCTTCGGTCGCGACGACGAGGCGCGCGGTGTTCTGCATAACGCAATCGATCAGTGCGACAACGACGCGTTGCGCGCGAAACTGGATGCAGCACTGAAAGCGGTGCCAATTCAACCGGCTTGAGCGGCTGCCGAACCCTTTGAGGGATCTGATCAAACAGCTCTCATCGAGACTGCGCGCAGCAGTGCCAGCCAACTGGACTGGTCCTGGCCCGCTCGCCGCCGAGGCGCTTTAGACGGCATGGATGCCGCACAAAAACCTGCATGGATGTGCTTGCAGGCCACAGATCATCCGTTCCGTTATCGACAAACTATCGCTGGCGGTGAATGTTGGTCGCAGCACGCCAAGCAAGCTGAGACGGCTCACCCATCGTCGAGCAGGAAACCTGCCTTGGTGGCCTGACCTTGTTCGGGAAACTGCTCCGCGACCATACCTAACAGCCGCGTGCGCTGCTCGACTGCCTGTAGCTCGCCATGACGTAGAGCAAGCACAAGTCACTGTGCGCCAATGCGTCGCGTGGCGCACTCAGCTCGCCTTCTTTCAACAAGCGCTCGGCATCGGCGAGCAGTCCGTTGCGTATGCGCGCAGCGATCAAAGCCCTGCGCGCCGGGAGACCATAGGCCATCTTGGCCTTGCTGAGTTCGTCGGCGACCGCCAGCTGGATACGCCTGTGTTGCGCGTTGTGCGTCTGCAGTGTCAGCAACGTCCGGCATGGCGCAGGCTGTCCTGTCCGCGTCCTGCATGACGCGCTGCGCGATAACGCGCAAGCGCAACGTCTAGATTGTGCGGCTGCTCGCTGGCCAGCTCCGCCAGCAAATATTCGGCCTCGGCGTCTTCCATCCGGCCCAGATGCCACTGCGCACACTCCCAGCGATCATCCACCGCGAGCGCGTCGCCCTCTTCCATAAATGCCGGCCGGGTTCGCCGCAACAGCACCAGCAATGCGCCCAGCAATGCACCGCTGACTAGGCCGCCTGCATGCGCTCCGAAGGCGACTGCGCCGTTGTCGCTGGATGCCAGGCTGTACAACTCCCAGCCCAGCCACAGGGGCAACAGCAGGATCGGCGGGCCGCGCGCGTAGTTGAAGACGACGAAAAACCAGTAGAAAAAGCGTACCTTGCGTCGTCCCCAGACCACGCAAAACGCGCCCATCAAGTCGGCGATGGGACCGAATCCGCCGAGTAAATACAGCAGCAGGAACCAGCCACTGCCGATCGCACCTTCCAGCAAGGTGCCTAACGCCAGCAAAAACAGCATGTTTCCCAACAAATGATCGAAGCTGCCATGCAGGAACGTGGCGGTCAGCATGCGCGCTGGCGACCATTCGGAACTGCGCTGCAGATGGCGTAGCGTGAAGATTTTGGACAGCCACGTGCCGTAAGGCGCACGCAACGCGCGCCATTCGTGCAGATGCTCGTCGTCCTTGAACAAGCTGCCGCTGCGCAGCGCTTGTTCGAAGGCGCCATCGTGCATCGTCAGGTGCGCCAGCTAGGCGAGGCGCTGCGGTTTAGCCACGCTGTCCAGTTTTGCCTGGCGCGCCGCGCGCTGCTTGGCGTCAGCGGTCTGCTGCAGGTCACGGATATGCGCATCGGCCTCCAGCGCGCCCAACCCGGATTGCACGTAATAGTGCACGGCACTCTCGACCAGGCCATCGTCCTTGCGCTGGTAGCCCAGGTAGACGACCACATTGATCAGCACCAGCAGCAGCGTCACCCAGGGAATATTTTGGCGCGAGCAGGGTTTGTGCAGCGGCATGATCAGCATGACGACGTCCGTGTCCGAGAATGGCGCAAAGCTTCGCTGTGCGGCGGCAGATGCGCAAGCACGCTATGCGCGCTAGCATCGCGGCCCCGTCGTTCGAACCTGCCCTGCCCCATGAGCCGTTGGCGCCCACCTGCCGAAAAAAGCACCGCGCTGATCACGCCCGAAGGCCACGCCCGCCTCAAGGCCGAGCTGGAAGACCTATGGCGCGTGCGCCGGCCCGAGGTGGTCCGCGCACTGGCGGCGGCGGCCGCGGAAGGCGACCGCTCGGAAAATGCGGAATACACCTATCGCAAGAAGCAGCTCGGCGAGATCGACCGCCGTGTGCGTTATCTGAGCAAGCGCCTGGAAGCGCTACGCGTGGTGGATACCGCGCCCACCGACCCGAATGCGGTGTTCTTCGGCGCGCAGGTGGAACTGGAAGATGCCGACAGCGGCGAGTTGCTGCGCTACCGCATCGTCGGCCCGGACGAAACCGATGCCGGACGCGGCTGGATCAGCATCGATTCGCCCCTGGCGCGCGCACTGCTGAAAAAGCGCGTGGACGACGAATTCGATGCGCAATTGCCGGCAGGCAAGCACACGTTTGTGGTGATGTCCGTCCATTACGAGGCTTGAAACGCATGAACCTCAACCTACTAGACGCACTGGAAAGAGCTGACATTGAATCAAGACCTGATCGCGCTGAGCGCATCAAATGGCTGGGTGCGCTTGAGCAGTATTCCGTAGCCTTTTCGAGTAATGATATCGAATCACCCACTCTTCTCCAGGAAGCAAAGAAGTGCTTCAAACTTAGCCTGGACATTGCAGCAGTTTTAACGGCATCTGCTTATATTGAGATGACTTTGGCAGATGAGCTGAAGGCTGCAGGCCGCTCACTGAAGAAGCCAACACTGGGAATAATCATTGAAGAGATGAGAAAACACCAAATACCCAATTTAGTTTTAAGCCAGAACTTGCTGAAAAATCTATGCCTACTGGTTGAAAGAAGAAATGCCTATGCGCATCGAAAAGAAGCCTACGATCAAGAGCATACTCTTGGAAGCCGACTTATAGCCGAAAAAAACATCCGCGCGCCCTGGGTCGCGAAGACGCCGAACTCGCAATGAGAGTCATGTACGAGCTATTCTACGCAACCTTGCGCTAGCTGATCACCGCAAGTTCAATCCCGCGATTGCTCTTTACCGGCAGTGCATCGCCAAACAGATCGTGCTCATCGCTGTCGGTGATTTCCACGTCGACCAGATCGCCCACCTTCAGCCCGAGCTCGCCGCCGTTCTGGATATGCACCAAACCATCGATCTCCGGCGCATCGGCACGTGAGCGCGCCACCGCGATGTCGTCTTCGATCAGATCCACCAAGCACTGCTGCACGCTGCCGATTTTTGCTTCCAGCCGCAACGCAGAAATTTCTGCCTGCTTGGCCATGAAGCGTGCCAGGCGCTCCTGCTTCACTTCCTCCGGCACCGGGTCCGGCAAGGCGTTGGCGCCGGCGCCATCGACCGGCGAATACGCGAACGCACCGACGCGGTCCAGCTGCGCCTGATCCAAAAAATCGAGCAAGGATTCGAACTCGGCATCGGTCTCGCCGGGGAAGCCGACGATGAAGGTCGAGCGCACGGTGATCTCCGGGCACATCGCCTTCCAGCGTTGCACGCGCTCCAGGGTCTTTTCCACTGCACCCGGGCGCTTCATCAGCTTGAGAATGCGCGGGCTGGCGTGCTGGAACGGGATGTCCAGATACGGCAACAGCTTGCCTTCGGCCATCAGCGGAATCACATCATCCACGTGCGGATATGGATACACGTAATGCAGGCGCGTCCACACGCCCAACTCCGACAAACCTTCGCACAGCGCCTTCATGCGGGTTTGATACATGCGGTCACGCCACGGACGCTCGGCATATTTCAGGTCTACGCCGTAGGCAGAGGTGTCCTGCGACACCACCAGCAATTCCTTGACGCCACCGCGCACCAGCCGTTCGGCCTCGCGCAATACTTCATCCACCGGACGCGAGACCAGATCGCCACGCATCGACGGAATGATGCAAAAGCTGCAACGGTGATTGCAGCCTTCGGAAATTTTAAGATACGCGTAATGGCGCGGGGTCAGCTTGATGCCGTAGTCCGGCACCAGATCCACGAACGGGTCGTGACGCGGCGGCAAGGCGGCGTGCACCGCCTCCATCACGCTCTGGTAGTCCTGCGGACCCGATACCGCCAGCACCTGCGGATACGCTTCGCGAATTTGCTCCGGGCGCTTGCCCAGGCAGCCGGTGACGATGACCTTGCCGTTGGCATTCATCGCCTCGCCAATTGCATCCAGCGACTCGGTCACCGCCGAATCGATGAAGCCGCAGGTGTTGACCACCACCACATCGGCAGCGTCGTAGCTGGGCACGATGTCGTAGCCCTCCACGCGCAGCTGGGTGAGGATGCGTTCGGAATCGACGAGCGCCTTCGGGCAGCCAAGGCTGACGAAGCCGACTTTGGGGTTCAGCTGGGACATGGAAGCAGGAGCCTGGGGAACGGAGCGGCCTGGGGCCTGAGCGGCCCGATTATAGCGGTGCGTGGGCAGCGCTCCGAGCCGCATGCCCGCGCAAGCGAGGTCACCTTAGCGGAACCCTCACCTTCGGCGCCGCCAATCCAGTCGATAATGCGCGCCTCCCCGTACTGCAGCAGGAGTTTCCATGGGTCACTGGACCACGCTCGACACCCCCGACGGCCAGGTTGCCGCCTGGCACGCCACACCTGCTTCCAGCCCGCGCGGCGGCCTGGTGGTGATTCAAGAGATCTTCGGCGTCAACGAACACATCCGCGCGGTGGCCGACGATTACGCCGCGCGCGGCTACGAAGTGCTGGCACCGGCCTTCTTCGACCTGGAAGAGAAAGACGTGCAGCTGCCGTACGATCAGGAAAGCGTCCAGCGCGGCCTGGCGCTGGCCAATGCGGTGGGCCTGGAGCGCGCCGTGGCGGTGGTAAAATCCGCCGCCACCCTGCTGACCCGCGCCGGCAAGGTCGGCACGGTGGGCTACTGCTGGGGCGGTTCGGTCGCACTGCTATCGGCGATCCGCCTGGGGCTGCCTTCAGTGAGCTATTACGGCGGCCGCAACACCCAGCTGCTGGACGAAACCCCCAAGGCACCGGTGATGTTCCACTTCGGCGAGCGCGATGCCAGCATCCCGCCCGAGGCGATCCAGGCCCACCGCGAGAAGCTGCCGCAGATGGAAACCTTCGTGTACCCGACCGGGCACGCCTTCAACCGCAGCATCGACCCGACCCATTACGACGCCGACAGTGCCGAGCGCGCACTGGAGCGCACCCTGGGTTTCTTCGCGGCGCATCTGGGATGAGCGACACCGCGCCAGGCATGCCTGCGGGCGATTTCCAACTCGACCCGCGCCTGGCGGCGGACAGCGTGTTCGTCGCCGACGGGCCGCTGTCGCAGGTGCGGCTGATGGATGACGCACGCTTCCCGTGGCTGGTGTTGGTGCCGCGGGTGGCCGATGTCAGTGAGTGGATCGATCTGGATGGCGGCCAGCAGCGCTTGTTGCTGGCCGAAATCAACCAGCTTTCGCAGTTGCTGCACACCCAACCTGCGGTGAGCAAGCTCAATATCGGCGCGCTGGGCAACATCGTGCGGCAGCTGCACGTGCATGTGGTCGGCCGTCACCCCGGCGATGCCGCGTGGCCTGGACCCGTCTGGGGCAGCGGCAGTGCGCAGCGTTTTGTGCACGAGGCGTTGCAGCAGCATGTCGCAGCGTGGGCGCAACGGCTACGATAGGCGCCTGTCTTTCAACCAGTCTCCCGCATGAAATCCAATGTCGTCGCCGCGCTGATCCTGATCCTCGTCGGCCTGCTGTTCCTGGCAAACAACCTGGGCTGGACCAATCTGAGTATTGGTCGCTTGATCGCTACCTGGTGGCCCGCCGCGCTGGTAGCTTGCGGGATCGGCATGCTGTTCGGGCGCGGCAAGTAGGTGGGACTGGGATTGGGGAGTTGGGATAGGGGATTGGTTAGGGCGGGCTGCTGGCACTGCCGATATTCCAGCGGCTGGGCGGGAGTGGCGCTTGCGCGTTGAGGGGAGGCGCTGCGCTTGATCGCGCTGTTGCTATTGCATTCGTGGCATTTCACTCAATGGCCGATCTCGTATCCATGCTTCCCGTCGGGCAGATGCTCTAGTGCTTCAGCGATGCGCGTACGCATCCGTTGCTGCAGATATGGATTTAGCTCTTGTCCTGAGTAGAGCCGGCAGTCTGTCGCTCACCGCAGTTCCCTCCTCCCATCGGGCCTCGGTTGCCTTGATGGGGAGAAGGTGTCCCGAAGGGGCGGATGAGGGTCCGGGCGAAGCCTGGTGCGCTGTCGATTGCGCTTCAAAACTTTGGGTCTGCGACCAGGCTGCGTCGGCTATCGCGTTGGTAGCGGTCAATCACACGCGGCAGCGCCCACGCCTCCGCAAACGCTCGTCGCGCCGCGTGCCACTACCAACATGACGTTTGTCATCTGCGATTGTTGACTTCCGGCACCTGATCGGCGGGCGCATCCGGCGCAGCATGGCCTCACACCCAACGAGGACATCGCCATGAACTACCGTCTGATCCCCTCCCTGTTCCTGATCGTCCTGGGCGCGCTGTTCCTGCTGGACAATCTGGGCCTGGCCCATATGGATGTGGGCAATCTGATCGCCACCTGGTGGCCGGTGTTCCTCATTGCCGCGGGCGTGCGTCAATTGCTGCGCTACCGCGAGAAGGTTGCCGCGACCTGCTGAAGGCACTGCGGATCCTTCTTCAAGGGCGGCTAATAAACGTAGCGAGCAGTCGTCAGGTGGGCGTGGACGGCGCGGAGAAACCACAGCGTACGAGTGATACATGCCGCACCGGGCACCGGCCGCACACACATGGCCACTGAGCAGTAGTGTTGATAGCTGCTTTACGTGCGCGGCAAAGTCACGCCGGTCTGGCCCTGGTACTTGCCACCACGGTCCTTGTACGAGGTCTCGCATACTTCGTCGGACTGGAAGAACAGCATCTGCGCCACGCCTTCGTTGGCGTAGATGCGGGCCGGCAGCGGCGTGGTGTTGCTGAATTCCAGCGTCACGTGACCTTCCCACTCCGGTTCCAGCGGGGTCACATTGACGATGATGCCGCAGCGCGCGTAGGTGCTCTTGCCCAGACACACCACCAGCGTATCGCGCGGGATGCGGAAATATTCCACCGTGCGCGCCAGTGCAAAGCTGTTCGGCGGAATGATGCAGACATCCGATTCGATATCGACAAAGCTGCCCGGGTCGAAGTGCTTCGGATCGACAATCGTCGAGTTGATGTTGGTGAAGATCTTGAACTCGCGCGAGCAACGCACGTCGTACCCATAGCTGGACGTGCCGAAACTGACAATGCGCTGCCCGGCAGCGTCGTGCTTGATCTGGCCGGGTTCGAACGGCTCGATCATCGCTCGCTGTTCGGCCATGCGCTTGATCCAGCGGTCGCTCTTGATGCTCATGCGGTGTTCCTTGAAGACAGAAGGCGGCGGGCCGAGCGGCCCGCGCGAAGACGGCGAATTCTAGCAAGCGACCGGCATCGACGGCCGGCCGGTGTTCCAAGAGCGGCTAACAGAACGTAGCGAGCAATCGCCAGGCGGGTGAGGACGGCGTGGAGGAACCGCAGTCTACGAGTGGCAAATGCGGATTCCGAGCACCGGCCCCGCGCGCCCCTGGCGGTGAGCGCAGCCGCTTGCTTAGCTGCTCTAAAGCAGCGACGCCGAAATCGGGATGCTGGCGCGCGGGCGCTTGCCCAGCTCCTCGGCAAGCCGCGTGGCCGCCGCCAGGTAGGCCTGGGCTGCGGCCGACGCTGGCGCGGCTACCACAATCGGCTGACCCGCATCACCCTGCTCGCGGATCGCGATTTCCAACGGCAACGACCCCAGCAACGGCACGCCGTACTGCACAGCCATGCGCTCGCCGCCGCCTTCGCCGAACAAATGCTCGCGGTGGCCGCAGTTGCTGCAGGTATGCACCGCCATGTTTTCGACGATACCGAGCACCGGGACCTCGACCTTTTCGAACATTTTCAAGGCCTTGCGCGCATCCAGCGTGGCGATGTCCTGCGGCGTGGTGACGATCACCGCACCGGCCACCGGGATCTTCTGCGACAAGGTCAGCTGGATGTCGCCGGTGCCCGGCGGCAGGTCGATCAGTAAATAATCCAAGTCATCCCACAGCGTGTCATTGAACAGCTGAGTCAGCGCGGACGTCGCCATCGGCCCGCGCCAGATCATCGGGGTGTCTTGATCGACCAACAGGCCGATCGACATCGCCTCGATCCCGAACGCACGCAGCGGTTCGATCGACTTGTTGTCCGGGCTGTCCGGCCGCCCGCTCAGGCCGAGCATCGCCGGCACGCTGGGGCCATAGATATCGGCATCCAGCACGCCGACGCGCGCCCCCAGCTGACGCAGCGCCAGCGCCAGATTCACCGCAGTGGTGGACTTGCCCACGCCACCCTTGCCCGACCCCACCGCAATTACGTTGCGGATGCGCGGATGCGGCGCCAATGCGCCCTGCACCGCGTGCGCGGCAACTCTGCGTTCGCCCGTCATGGGTGGGACGCCCGTGTAAGCGCGACTGCCGTCACGTACCCAATTTCAACCATCGTTTTCATCGCTTACTCGACTTGTAGTGTGCCAACGCGCGCGCGACGCAAGCAGCGCCCGGCGCGACATCAAAAGAGGGGCGCAGTGTACTGGCTCGGCCGAAAACAGCTGGTCTGTTCGGCAACTCCAGCCCACGCCCGCGCGATTAGCATGCGCCACGTCGTGACACATTTCGCAAATATGGACACAAGATTAAATAATTGTTACGTTCGAAATACTGTTCAGCCAGCGCTCAGCGAGCACAGCTGTGCCAATCGAATCTCAGCAAGGAATCTGCGAAATCATGTCGAGCCGTACCTCGCAACGCATCCGTCGCCACCGCCTTAGCAGCGCACTCTTCGGCGTATTGGCCGTATCTGCCGGCCATGCCGCCGCCCAGTCAGAAAACGGGGTCGCACCCGATACGACCGATCTGGACAAGGTCACCGTCACCGGCTCGCGCATCGCGCGTACCGGCTTTGTCACGCCTTCGCCAGTAACCGCCATCAGTGCCGAAGAAATCCGCGCCACCGGCGCGACCACCATCAGCGACCTGATGGCGCGTATGCCGGCGCTGGCGCCGAGCTACACGCTGGGCAACTCCACCCGCTTTATCGGTACCGCCGGCCTGGGTCTGCTCGACCTGCGCGGCATGGGCGTGGACCGCACATTGGTGCTGGTCAACGGGCGTCGCCACGTGGGCTCCAGCCCGGGCTCGACCGCGGTAGACGTCAACACCATTCCGGTGGAATGGGTCGAGCGCGTGGAAGTCATCACCGGCGGCGCGTCTGCGGTCTACGGCGCGGACGCCGTGGCCGGCGTGGTCAATTTCATTCTCAAGAAATCGTTCACCGGTTTCGAAACCCGCGCGCAGACCGGCCTGGCCGACGAAGGCAATTACAACCGCTCGTTCGCCAGCTTTTCTGCCGGCACCGATTTCGCCGGCGGCCGCGGCAACATTGCGGTGTCCGGCGAATACAGCAAGCAAGACCGCTTCGGTCGCGGCAACCGCGCCATCGGCCGCGAGTATCTGGTGAGTGTGCCCAATCCCGCGTTTGACTCCACCCGCCCGCCGAGCGAAAGCAACCCGCAAAATGTGCTCAGCGGCCCCGGCGGCAACCATTCGACGTCCTACGGCGGCACCTTCAATCTGGGCACGTTCGATTTCCGTAACCCGGCCAGCTACGGCAACCGCTATCTGTTCAATGACGATGGCAGCTTTCGTCGCAACCGTTACAACGGCACCGTGGCGAGCAACACTTCGTGCGTGGATTGCGATTTCGTCGACCTCAATGCCGTGGCCGATCTGCAACCCGGCTTCGATCGTAAAAGCGTCAACACGATGATCAACTTCGAGATCAGCGAAAACCATCGCCTGTTCTTCGAAGGCAAGTACAGCGAAACCGATTCGGAATTCTTCGGCCAGCCCGCATTCGACAGCTCGCTGCGCGTGCGCCGCCAGAACCCGTACGTGAGTCCCGAGCTCGGCGCCTTGATGGATTCGCGCGGTGCAACGCAGATTCTGATGAACCGCTTCAACGTCGATGCCGGCCGCCGCGGCGAAAACATCGAGCGCAAGACCTACCGCGCCGTGCTCGGTGCCGAAGGCAACTTCACCGACAACTGGACCTACGAGGTGTCTGCCAATTACGGCAAGACCACAGTGGACCGCCTCAACCTCAACAACCGCATCAACGAACGTTGGCAGGCCGGCATCGACGCCGCACGCGATGCCAGCGGCAACATCGTCTGCCGCACCACGCTGGATCCGACTTCGGTGAACCCCAACACCGGCCGCGTGTATTCGGCGCTGGCACGTGACGGCTGCGTGCCTTTCAGCGTGTTCGGCAATGGTGCGGTCACCCCGGAAGCGGCTGCGTGGTTCAACACCACTGCGCGCTCACAGGCCAAGATCCAGCAGACCGTGTTCAGCGCCTCAGTGGCTAACAGCAATTTGCTATCGTTGCCGGCCGGCGACATCGGCATCGCTGGCGGCGTGGAATACCGCAAGGAACAGAGCGAGGAAGTCACCGACCCGTTGGCCGCATCGGGCGTGACCTTCCTCAACGCCATCCCGAACAGCGGCGGCGAGTACAACGTCAGGGAAGCGTTCGTCGAAAGCACCATCCCGTTGCTGGCCGGTCTGCCGGGCGTGGATCGCTTGGCACTGGACGTTGCGGGCCGCTATTCGGACTACAGCAGCATCGGCTCGACCAAGACCTGGAACATTGGTCTGGACTGGACCATCATCCCGTCGCTGCGTTTGCGCGGCACCCTGGCGCAAGCGGTGCGTGCGCCCAGTATCGGCGAGCTGTACGACTCGCAGAGCGAAAACTTCGCCACCATCAACGACCCCTGCAATTACCTGCCCACCAATACAAACCGCCCCGGCACTGCCGGCGACGTGGCACTGCGTCAGGCCAATTGCAGTGCGTTGGGCATTCCGGTGCGCTGGATCGACACCTACACCGCCACGCGCCCCGGCGTGAGCGGTGGCAACCCCGATCTCAAACCGGAGCGCGCGCGCAGCCTGTCGTATGGCCTGGTGTGGCAGCCGGAGTTTTTCGAAGGGTTCGGCATGTCGATCGACTATTGGCGTATCGACTTGCGCGATGCTATCGGCACCGTGACGGCCGAAACCAATGCCACCCGTTGCGTGGATAACCCCGGTGGTATCGGCAACAACTTTTGCGGTTTTGTGCAGCGCGCACCGCTGGGCGGCTTTACCGACCCGCAGGGCCGCATCTATCCGGAACACAGCATCACCGGTTGGCAGGCGCTCAACGAGAACCTCGCCCGGTCGCGTCGTGTCGGCGTGGACCTGGAAATGGACTACCGCTTCCAGATCGGCGAAGGCAATACAGTGCTGCGCTTTGTCGGCACCCGCCTGATCCAGTCGCGCGAGTGGGTATTCCAGGATTTCCCGCAGGAATATGACGAGTACGTGACCTACGTGACCGACCCGCGCTGGCGCGCGCAGTTCCAGACCAAATACAACTGGAACGAATGGCGCGCATCGTGGGACATGAACTACGTGGACGGCAACCTGCGCGTGACCCCGGAGAGCTACAACAGCAACCCGGGCTCGGCCAGCCCGATCAAGAACGGTTCGTATGTCTATCACAACTTCCAGTTCGGCTATCGGTTCCCCGGCTCGAAGATCGACGTCTATCTGGGCATCGACAACGCCTTCGATAAGGACCCGCCGCGCAACTACTTCGGCTCGGATTTCACATCTGCGCTGTACGACAACGTGGGCCGGTTCTTCTATCTGGGCACCACAGTGAGATTCTGATGGTTTAATGCGCATCGAAAAAAAGCCCCGCTGGTCGGGGCTTTTTTTGTGGGTTTGGCAGACCCTGGGGATTCGCTAGCCGCCTGAAACAATTCAATAACGGCCGAGTTAGCTTGCGACACACCGCAATATGTATCAAATGTAACTGTTAACTTGCGGCACTGCTCGAGCTCGTCTCCCTAGGTGTGTTGTGCGACGACATTTTGTGCAGGATTCCTCACTTTCGATGCGGATTTAGGTTATTTCATTAACAAATCGTTTCAAATGCTTGCACTGAATAGCAAGCATTCATTACGTTCGGGTTAAGGCCATCTGACTCCCCGATGACCGCCCCTTATCCGAACTTCAGGTGAAAAGGTCAGGAATGAGCAATCAGTTTCGTCGCCAAGTCCTCAAACGCACCGCCCTCGCCGTCGTGCTCGGTGCTTGCCTAACCAACGGCGCGGTCTACGCGCAAAGCACCACCGGCAGCATCTACGGCAGCGCCCCATCCGAAGCGGGCAGCACGATTGTCGTGCAGAGCGACACCGGCCTCAGCCGCACTATCACCGTCGATGCCAATGGCCGCTACACCCTCGGCTCGCTGCCGGTGGGCGCCTACACCGTCACCTTGAAGCGCGGCGACCAGGTCGTCGATACCCGCAAGAACGTACAGTTGCGCGTCGGCTCGGGCACGGAAGTGTCCTTCGCTGGCGCAGGTGCTGCGGGCAGCACTGCCGATGCAACCACGCTCGGTGCCATCACTGTCACCGCCGCCAATGCACCGAAGATCGATGTCAGCTCCACCAGCTCGCGTTCGGTGATCACCTCCGAACAGTTGGCCACCTTGCCGCTGGGCCGTAGTGCTGAAGCGATTGCGTTACTTGCGCCGGGTGCCATATCCGGAAGCGGTGCGTTCAACAATGGCTCGCGCTCCACGATCTCCTTTGGCGGCGCAGGTGTCACGGAAAACGCTTATTACATCAACGGCGTCAACGTCACTAATCCCTTCAATAATCTTGGGGGCTTGAGTCTTCCCTACGGTGCCATCGACCAGCAGGAAACCTATACGGGTTGCTACAGCGCCAAGTACGGCCGTTCCACCGGCGGCGTGATCAGCCAGGTCGGTAAACGTGGCACCAATGAGTGGCACTTCGGCGCGCAAGCGGTGTGGGAACCGAAGTCACTCGCCAGCTCACGCGGCGATGCGTGGTACCCGAACAGTACGCTGCCCGAAAATTATGGGTATGAGGACGATACCTTGCCCGGCACTATCTACCGCCGCGGTAAAGACGATGTACAGAGCAGAACGGTGTACAGCGCATACGCTGGCGGTCCGCTGATCGAAGATCGGCTGTTCTTGTTCGTCGCGGGCGAGTCCGACAAGGTCGACGGAGCGACCACAAACACTGCCACGGCGGCAGGCAATCAAGGCCGCAACCACTACGACAATAGCTCGCCCAAGTTTTACGGCAAGCTGGACTGGAACATCAACGATAGCAATATCTTTGAATACACACGGATCGAAAACACCGATCGCCGTTCCGGCGTCTACAGCAATTACGATTATTCGACGTACACGGATCAGGGTCCATCCGGACTGTTTACTGACACCTACAAGCTGAAGGACAGCGTCGATATCCTGAAGTTCACCAGCTACCTCACCGACGACCTGACCTTTAATGCGACCTGGGGCCGCGACACGCAGCACAATCAACAGTGGAACCCCGGGGCGTCGTCGTTGCCCAATATCGCCAGTTCGAATCTGCAAGATCCGACGATTACGGGTGGCAGGCGCATCATCAATGATCAGGCCACGACCACGGTCAAGGCAGGCGACCCCATCAATAAGAGCCGCAATCTACGACTGGAGTTGAACTATCGCCTGGGCAACCACGACCTGACCGCGGGTGTGGACAACATGTACTTTAACGCCTACGACGAAGGCGTGTTCACCAGCGGTCCGGGCTATCGCTGGATCTATGGCAAGCAGGACGATCCCACCCAAGCAATCAATGGCGCTCTCGGTGTTGGTCCATCGGGCGGTCAGGGCTACTTCGTGAACCGCCGTGTCTTTACCACGGTCACCAGCATGTCGGTCGAACAAAAGGCCTACTACCTCGAAGACCGTTGGCAGGTCAACGACAACTGGCTGCTGACCTTGGGCATCCGCAACGACAAGTTCACCAACTACAACAGCGACCACGTGGCTTACGTGGACAGTGGTGATCAGTGGGCTCCGCGCCTGGGCGTTAGCTGGGACGTTTTTGGCGACTCTTCTTTCAAGGTATTTGCCAACGTCGGCCGTTACTACTTGGCGTTGCCGAATCAGGTGGCAATCCGCGGAGCATCCGCTTCGACGTATACCAATGAGTACTTTAGTTACTCGGGGATCGACGCAAACGGTGAGCCAACCGGCCTGGCGGCACTCGGCCCGGGCCCTGTTTCTTCCAACGGAGAATATGGTGAGGCACCGGATCCGAACTCGTTCGCCCCAAGCGATCTGAAGTCGCAGTATCAAGACGAGTTCCTGGTCGGCTTCGAAAAGACGCTCGGCGAGAAGTGGAATTCGGGCGCCAAAGTTACCTACCGCAAGTTGCAGACCGCGATCGATGATGTCTGCGATCCAGGACGCATGTCCGATACGCTCGAGGCGGCTGGCGGCGACCCGAGCAGCGTGACTATTCCTGGCTGCGTGATGTTCAACCCTGGCGAAACCAATACCTACAACCTTGCCAACATTGATGGCTCTGGCTATACCCAACTGCGTATGTCGCAGTCTGATTGGGGCTTTACGGACAAGGCCAAGCGTAACTACGTCGCTGTGGATCTGTTTATCGAGCATCCTTTCGACGAAAAATGGTATGGCCGCGTCGACTACACCTGGTCGCATCTCTACGGAAATACCGAAGGACAAGTGAAGTCGGATCTTGGGCAAGCCGACATCTCCAAGACACAGGATTGGGATGCGGCACAATTGATGTACTACGCGGGCGGCAACCTGGCCAACGATCGTCGTCATCAGTTGAAGGCATTTGGCGCCTACCAGTTCACGCCTGAGTGGCTAGCGTCGGCAACGGTACGCGTCATGTCAGGCACACCGAAGTCGTGCCTGGGTTATTACGAGGGCCCTAATGCGGCAGCGGTGGACTACGACCCGGTGGGCTATGGGTCTGCCTACCACTATTGCTATGGACAACCTGTTTCTGCGGGCGGCGCTGGCGAGACTCCATGGATCAAAAATCTCGACCTAGGCGTCACCTATCGCCCAGGATTCGCCGACCACAAACTGGCGTTTTCGCTGAATGTATTCAATGTACTGAATGATCGTTCGGTCAATCGCATTTCCAGCACCAACGAAGTCACTCGCCGCACCGTGTCCAACACCTATGGGCTTGGCACCGAAGCGTGGAGCTACAACCAGCCGCGCTACATGCGCCTGACTGCGTCGTACGACTTTTGATCGCCTAGGTATCGAAGGCGGACTTGTCTTCGATACATCACTCAACGACGCACAAAGCCCCGGCTCGTCCGGGGCTTTTTTTGCGGATGTGTCGCGGCCCGGATCAGCCGCGGAAAATCACCCGCGCCGCATTATGCCCAGGCGCACCAGCCACGCCGCCGCCGGGATGTTTCCCCGACCCGCGCATACAGCCCCAGCACTGCACCGCGATAGGCGCCCTGCCCAGCGGCAGACGTGCGCTAAACAGTTGATTGAGGCTGAGCGCACCGTGGAAGATATCGCCGCCGACCAGGCCGAAGAGACGTTCAAGATCGAGCAGGCTCAGAATCTGCCGGCCCAGGACCGATGCCGCAAACCCAGGCGCATAGCGCTCTACGGTGGCGATCATCAGATCGGCCACCTCGTCGCGGTGATCATCCCACTGCCTGCCGTCGGGCAGTTGCGGCGCTACGTGCTGGCAGAACAGGCTGGCGACATGCTGACCCGGCGGCGCAAGGGTGTCGTCCAGAGTGCTGGGAATAAGCAGTTCGACCACCGGCGCACGCGACCATCCGAACGCGCGCGCGTCGTGCCAGGCGCGATCCATATAGTCCAGGCTCGGTGCCAGGATGATGCCGGCAGTCAGATGATCGCCACTGCCGGGTAACGCGGTGAAGTCCGGCAGGCACGAGAGTGCGACATTCATGCGAAACGTGCCCGATCGCAGCGGTAATGCGCAATCCGCGCGCGCGTTGCGCAGGCACGTCACGCCGCATGAGGCGCTGATACAACAGTTTCGGATTGACGTTGGCCACGACCGCGCGGGCGCGGATCGTCTGGCCGTCCGCGGTAACGACACCGGCCGCCCGCCCCTGCACACGCCGCACCCATGACCTTCGACACCATGCCATCCGGCTGGCGAGGCGTAGAGTGCCGGCCACGGCCCTGGTGACGGGGCCTCCCATTGATGCTTCTGGAGTCCTTTGTGATTCGTACACCTCATTTATTGACGCTGACCCTGGCCGTGGCCACCGCCCTGAGCGGTTGCAAGAAGTCCGAAGAGGCCGCACCCGCGTCCCCGGCGGGCGACACTGCGGCCACCACCCCGGCGGCCCCCACGACGCTGACCCTTGACCAGAGCAAGCTGCCGGCAGTGAATCAGTTCACCGCGGCCGACCTGGACCCCAACAGCAACGCCTGTACCGATCTGAACGCCTACGCCAATGCCAAGTTCCTGGCCGCCAACCCGGTGCCGAGCGACCGCACCAGCTGGGGCGCATTCGAGATGCTCGACGAACGCTCCAATGCGATCCAGCGGCAGTTGGTGGAACAAGCCGCCGCCGACAGCAAGGCCACGGGTGTGGAGAAAATCGTCGGCGACCTGTGGTCGACCGGCATGGACGAAGCCAAGATCAACGCGCAGGGCATCGAGCCGCTGAAGCCGGAACTGGCCGCCATCGACGCCATCAGCGACCAGGCCAAGCTGGTCGACTATCTGCGCACCAGCGCAGCCAAGGGCAATAACGTGCTTTTCAGCTTCGGCGCCGAGGCGGACTTCAAGAAGTCCAGCCAGAACATCGCCTATGCCATGCAGGGCGGCCTGGGCCTGCCGGACCCGGAGTACTACACCAGCGCGGCCAACAAGGCCAAGCTGGAGGCATACCAGGCGCACGTCGCCAAGGTGCTGGAACTGTCCGGCGTGGCTGCGGCCGATGCCGCCAAGCAGGCCAAGCAAGTCGTGGACTTCGAAACCCGTCTGGCCAAGGTCTCCAAGACCAGCACCCAGATGTCGCGCGATGCGTCGCTGGCCTATAACCCGATCTCGCCGGCCGATGCCGACAAGCTGACCCCGAACTGGTCGTGGACCGAGTTCTTCAAGTCCCAAGGCGTGGCCACGCCAGAGATGTTCTCGCTGGCGATCCCGGCTTTTCACCAGGAAGTGAGCAAGATGATCGCCGACACCGACCCGGCGATCTGGCGCGCGTACCTGCGCTTCCACACCGTCGATGGTGCTTCGCCGTTCCTGAGCCAGCCGTTCGTCGATGAGAGCTTCGCCTTCTACAACAAGACCATGCGCGGCCAGAAGGAAATCAAGCCGCGTTGGAAGCGCGTGCTGGCCACCATCAATGGTCAGGCTGGCGAAGCGCTCGGCCAGATGTACGTCAAGGTCGCCTTCCCGGCCGATTCCAAGGCCAAGATGGAAACCTTGGTGACCAACCTGCGCACCGCGCTGAAGGCCCGCATCGAAAAGCTGGACTGGATGAGCCCGGAGACCAAGACCAAGGCCATCGCCAAGTGGGAAAGCTTCACGCCCAAGATCGGCTACCCGGAAAAGTGGCGTGAGTGGAACGGCCTGAGCACGGGCCGCGACAGCTACCTGGGCAACGTGATGGCCGCGCAGGAGTTCAACTACAAGTGGAACCTGTCCAAGATCGGCAAGCCGGTGGACAAGACCGAATGGGGCATGAGCCCACAGACGGTCAACGCGTACTACAACCCGCTGCAGAACGAGATCGTGTTCCCGGCTGCAATCCTGCAGCCGCCGTTCTTCGACCCGAATGCGCCGGAGGAAATGAACTACGGCGGCATTGGTGCAGTGATCGGCCACGAAATGACCCACGGGTACGACGACCAGGGCAGCCGCTTCGGTGCCGATGGCAACTTCATCCCTGACCCGGGTTGGTGGACGCAGAAGGATCTGGACGCGTTCAAGGCACGCACCGGCAAGCTGGTGGCGCAGTTCGACGGCTACCGCACGCCAGCTGGCGACAAGGTCAAGGGCGACCTGACGCTGGGCGAGAACATCGCCGACCTGGGTGGCCTCAACACCGCCTACGACGCCATGAAGACCGCCACTGCCGGCAAGGACGACCCCAAGACAGACGGCATCACCCGCGACCAGCGCTTCTTCCTCAACTGGGCCACGGTGTGGCGCCGTAACTTCACCCCGGAAGAGCTGGTGGTGCGCCTGAAGACCGACCCGCACGCACCGGCGAACTTCCGCGCCATCGGTGCACCGTCGAACATGCCGGCATTCGCCGCTGCGTTCTCGTGCAAGGCGGGCGACCCGATGGTGCGTCAGGGCGACAAGCAGGTTGTGATTTGGTAACTGCGCAATCGCTGTAAAAAAAGGGCGGCGATCGAAAGATCGTCGCCCATCTTTTTGGGCGCTCGGTTTTTCCGGCGGTGTCTCATTCATCACTCATCAGTCCGCACCAACGGCCGATGCAGGCTGCCCCCTGCCACTAGTCGACGATAGCTACACGTACTCGTCGGCAGACGCGCGCCGAGACATCGCGTGCGGCGCACATGCATCCACAACAACATCGCGACGCATGATCGTCATCGCTCGCTGCACGCAAGACCCGCAAACACCCCCTGCGACGCGCCGCGATCTGCAATCCCACCTGCATGCAAGCCTCAACAAAACTCAACGCATGCCCCCTCGTGGACGCGTCCGCTTATGCTCGAAGTTCATCCCAGCGACTGGCGCGCATGTCACCGACCAAGACCTCCACGCTTGCCCTTGCCCTGATGGTTGCCCTGACGGGCTGCCAGCGCGGAGGGGAGACAACCAGCACCAAGGAAAAAACTGCCGCGCAGGCCGCTCCAGCGACACCAGCGGCAACGAAACCTGCGTTCGATATCAGTGAACTGGATGCAGCCACCGGCGCCTGCCAGAACCTGGACGATTTCGTGAATGGCCCTTGGAAAAAAGCCAATCCCATCCCGGCCGACCGCACCAGCTGGGGCGTGTTTGATGTGCTCGTGGAGAAAAGCCTGACCACCCAACGCCAGATTGCCGAAGACGCAGCAAAACAGTCGGGGAAGCAAACCAATCCTGTCGCCCACAAGATTGGCATGCTGTACGCCTCCGGCATGGATGAAGCAGCCATCGAAGCGGCCGGCGACCAGCCGATCCGGCCACAACTAGACGCAATAGCCGCGCTAAGCTCAAGCAAGGACGTTGCCCAATACATCACCCGCCGTTTTGCCGAAGGCGATGCGCTGGTCTTCGATTTCGGTGCGCGTGCCGACTTCAAACATGCAGATAGGCAGATCGGGTCCGCGGAGGAAAATGGGCTGGGCCTGCCGACCAAGGAGTACTACACCGCGCCCGAATACGCGGCCATTCGCGAGGCATATCTGGCCTATATCGCCAAATCCTTCGAACTCACCGGCAGCACCGCTGAAGCTGCCAGAGCGCAGGCCAGCGAGGTGCTTGCCCTCGAAACGCGGCTGGCTGCCGCCTCGCTCACACGCGTCGAGGCGCGCGACCCTAAAAATCAATATCACTTCGTCAGCACGGCTGAGGCAGACAAACTCACTCCGCACTTTTCATGGAGCGGTTTCTTCGCTGCGCAAGGCATCGAAAGCGGCACTGGCTTTTCCCTGTCGCAGCCGCGGTTCTTCGCTGAATTCGATCGCCAGCTGGCAAATGCGCCGATCGCGCAATGGCAGGCCTATCTGCGCTTTCATACCATCGACGATGCCTCCAAACAGCTCAGCAAGGCCTTCGTCGACAACAACTTCGCCTTCTACGGCAAGACACTTTCAGGGCAACCCGAACAGCAGCCACGCTGGAAGCGCGTGTTGCGCGCGGTCAACGGCGCAATGGGCGAAGGGCTGGGGCAACTCTACGTTGCCAAGGTATTCACGCCTGAAGCCAAACAGCGAGCGAGCGACCTGGTCGACAACGTGCGTGCCGCGCTCAAGGCACGCATCGAAAATGTCGACTGGATGAGCCCGGAAACCAAAGCCAAGGCCATCGCCAAGTGGCAAACATTCCTGCCAAAAATCGGCTATCCAGACACCTGGCGCGACTGGTCGGGGCTGGAGATCGTGCCCGGCGCGTATTACCGCAACCTGCGGGCGGCAGCCAAGTTCAATTACCACGACGACATCGCCCGGATTGGTAAGCCCACCGACCGCATGCGCTGGTCGATGACGCCGCAGACCGTCAATGCGTATTACAACTCCAGCACCAACTCCATCAATTTCCCGGCTGGAATTCTGCAGCCGCCGTTCTTCGACGCCAGCGCAGACGATGCCTTGAACTACGGCGGCATTGGCGCGGTGATCGGGCATGAAGCCACGCACGGCTTCGACGATGAGGGCAGGCAGTTCGACGGCGCCGGCAACAACGTGGACTGGTGGACGCCGCAGGATCGCAAGGCCTTCGAGCAACGTGCCGAGCAATTGGTCAAACAGTTCGATGCCTACACGCCGCTGCCCAGCCACCCCACGGTGCATGTCAATGGCAAGCTCAGCTTGGGCGAGAACATCGCCGACCTGGGCGGCCTCAACGTCGCCTACGATGCACTGCAAGCAGATCTGCGCGCGCATCCGGAGCGAGCAGTCGCGATCGACGGCTACAGTCCGGATCAACGCTTTTTCCTGAACTTCGCGCGCAGTTGGCGTGGGCAGACACGCGAACAACAACAACTGGTCTACCTGGCAAGCGACCCACATGCGCCAGACAACCTGCGCGCCATTGCCCCGCCCTCGAACATGCCCGCATTCGCCACCGCGTTTTCCTGCAAGGCCGGCGATGCGATGGTGCGGCCCGAGAAAGACCGCGTGGTGATCTGGTAAGCCGACGCAGCCGGCGGCTGCAAGCGCTTTCAGCACGATGACACCAGGCACAGGCCCGCACGCGCGGGCCTGTCGCATTCATGCACGCGGCCAGCAGCGGGCATGAACCGCAGCGCCCGCCCGCCTGCACGGCACGCAGCCTTGCTAAACTCCGCCGACTTTACTTTGGCCACCCTTCTTCTCGATGCCCACCATTCGTCCGCTTGCCCTCGCTCTTGGCTTCAGCCTGATCTCGCTGCTGTCCGCCCCCGACGCCGACGCCGCTCGCAAGAAGAAGGCGGCAGCGCCCAAGGCGCCGGCCGTTTCGGCGGCCTGCACCAGTTTCTACGACTACGCCAACGCCAGCTGGCTCAAGGCCAACCCGGTGCCGCAGTCCGGCGCCGTGACCGCGCTGGGCCAGTTGTCCGAGCGCGCCCTGCAGCAGCAGCGCGAGTTGCTTGATGCATCGATGAACGCCCCGCAAGGCAACGTGCAGAAGCTGCTCGGCGATTTCTGGGCCAGCGGCCTGGACGAAGCAGCGGTCGAAAAGGACGGTTCCAATCCGATCGCCCCCTTGCTTTCGCGCATCGACGCGATCAAGAAAGCCAAGGATGTGCCCGCTTCCATCGCGGCGTTGCATCAGGTCGGTATCCCGGTTGGCTTCAATTTCGGCCCGGACGTAGACCTGAAGGCACTTGATCGCCATATCGGCTACTTCATGCAGGGCGGGATGGGCCTGCCCGACCCAGCCTTCTACACCCGCACCGACGCCGACACCCAGGCGCTGATGGGCCGCTACCGCGCCTACGTCAAGCAAATCCTGGCGCTTAGCGGCACCGCCGCCGACAAGCTCGACGCCGATGCCGCCTCCGTGCTGCAGATTGAAACCGCGCTGGCGCGCAGTGCGCAGTCGGTGCAAGGCATCAACAACCCGTTCAACAATTACGCGCCGATCGCCACCAAGGAACTGACTAAGCAGTACAAGAACCTGCGTCTGGGCGACTTTCTGGAAGCGCAGGGCGTCAAGGACGATCTGGTGTCGATGGCCGACCCGGCCATGTTCAAGCAGCTCGACAGCATGATCGTCAGCATCAAGCCGGAACAGTGGAAGGCTTACCTGCGCTGGCGCGTGGGCGATGCCATGGCGCCGTACCTGTCCAAGAGCTTCCACGATGCCGAATACCAGTTCCGCGGCCGTCTGCTGCGTGGCGATGCGCTGCCGCCGCAGCGTTGGCAGCAGGTGCTGGACGCGATCAACGTTGCCGCCGGCCCGATGCTTGGCCGCGAGTACGTCTCGCGTTACCTGAGCAGCGACACCCGCCGCCAGGCCGAATCCATCGCCGACCAGGTTCGCGACGCGCAGGTGGCCGCGCTGGAGCGTGCCGGCTGGAGCAACGGCGAGGTGGTTGCCGAAGCCAAGGCCAAGCTGGCTGCAATGAAGATCGAAGTTGGCGCGCCGCGTCGCGACCTGGACTACACCGTGCAGCCGATGGGCCGCGGCAGCTTCGGCGGCAACATGCTGATCGCCTCGACCTGGCGTCATCGCGAAGAGATGAAGCGCATCGGCAAGGGCAACGCTGACCGTCGCTGGGACGTGCTGCCGCAGCAGCCGGCGGTGGCCTACGACATCGCGCAGAACCGCCTGATCGTCACTGCTGCGGTGTTGCAGGCGCCGGTGCTGACCACCGGCGGCACCCAGGCCGCGCAGTACGGCGCCTATGGTGCGCTGGTCGCACACGAAATCACCCGTGCGATCGATGCCAAGGGCGCGCTGGTCGATGCCAAGGGCGAACTGCGCAACTGGTGGACGCCGGCCGAAAAGGCGAGTTGGACGATGCTGACCGACAAGGTCGCCACGCAGTTCTCCGCCTACCCGTACCCGGGCGTGCCCAATGCCAAGGTCAACGGTGCGCAGACCGCCGAAGAGAACCTGGCCGACCTGGCCGGCGTCGAATTGGCCTGGCAGGCCTTCAGCAAGGCCCAGCCGGCGGCCACCGAAGCGGACAAGCAGGCCTTCTTCACTGCCTGGGCCGGGCTGTGGGCGCAGCAGTTGTCGCCCAACGAGGCGTTGCAACGCGCAAGCGCCGACATCCGCGCACCAGGTCAGTGGCGTACCGACGGTCCGCTGTCGAACCTGCCGGAATTCGGTGCAGTGTTCAGCTGCAAGGCCGGCCAGCCGATGCAGCGCGTGGATGCCGACCAGATCAAACTCTGGCGCTGATCCTCGCCAAGGTTAGGCGATAAAAAAGAGCGCGGATTCCGCGCTCTTTTTTTGTTTCTCGCATTAGCGGGAAGGCGTGTCAGCTGCGATCCGTGCTGGCTTCTGCGTCTGCCCGTCTTGTAGGAGCAGCCTTGGCCGCGATGCGCTGTTCCGATATGGATGATGCCCATCGCGGCCAAGGCCGCTCCTACGGATCACGTGGAACGACGCAGCCTCGCCTGACTCAACGCACCACGCGCAACGGCGGCTTGCGTCCCTTGCCACCGCCCTTCTTTCCACCGCTGCCACCAAATGGCGACTGGCCACGCCAGTAGCGGATCATCAGCCAACCGAACAGCATGCCGCCCAGATGCGCGAAGTGGGCAACGCCCGGCTGCCAACCGGTTGCGCCGAGGAACAGTTCGATCGCGCCGAACACGATCACGAACGTACGCGCCTTCATCGGGATCGGCGGGAACAGCAGCATCACGCGCTGATTTGGGAACAACATGCCGTAGGCCAACAGCAGGCCGAACACACCGCCCGACGCGCCCACCACCGGCGCCACGCTTTGCGTAAACCAGGCCATCAACAGCTGACACACGCCTGCACCGGCCACACACACCAGGTAGTAGGTCAGAAAGCGCTTCTGGCCCCAGGTCTGTTCCAACGGCGCCCCAAACATGAAAAGTGCCAGCATGTTGAAGAACAGGTGGTTGAAGCCGCCATGCAGGAATGCGTAGGTCAGCAGCTGCCAGGGCATGAAGCTGGCGCCCGGCGAAAACGCGTCGAAACCATTGGACAGCGGCCACAACATCAGCCACGACAACACGCTGTCAGATGGCAACACGCCGACACTCAGGTCGCCCACCGCCCATTGCAGCAGGAACAAGCCGATGTTGGCGATCAGTAATGCTTTGGTAATGGGTGGCAGTTGAGGCATGGCGGCATCCTTCGGAATGCTGCCGATGATAACGGCAGGCTTATGAAGGCCCCCACACGGCCGCATCCAAGCGCTGCGCAGCACTGGGCCGGCGCACACGGCCCTGTTCCACCTGGACGCCTTCGGCGCGCAGCCGCTGGCATTGCTCGCGATAGCCCGCCGAGCCGTCGGGCAAGGCGATCCGGCCATCGCTGCGCAATACACGATGCCAGGGCAGCTGCGAGTCATCGTTGCCGCTGAGCACGCGCGCCACCAGCCGCGCACGTCCCGGCAAACCGGCGCGCTTAGCCACTTCCCCATAACCGGCGACCTCGCCCACGGGAATCGCGCGAATCACCTCAAGAATCCGCAGCCGCGCCTGCTCAACGGACAGCGCCTCACCCTTGGAGCCGGCACGCGCAGGAGGGCTGGAAGAGTGGCGCGGCGCTGGATGGCGAGATTTGGACATCGCACAAGCATGTCAGCTGATGGGTGTGTGTGTACGCATCGCCCCTTCACGCGAGGGGAGGCTAACAGCCTCTCTCCCCCCGGGAGAGGGGTTGGGGTGAGGGTACGGGCGCTGCAAAGCAAACCGCCGAGGCAACGCAATGAGTCGTCGTTCGCCCCTGGGTAAAAAATAAACCCACCTTGAGCACCAGATCGCGCTGGATTGGTGAGTCGCTTGTACCGAATGCTTGTACAGAACCCTCACCCCAACCCCTTTCCCGCAGGGAGAGGGGCTCTAATCCCCTCTCCCATCGGGAGAAGCTGGGGCGCAGCACCGGATGAGGGCACGACCGGTAGCAACGTCATAGCTCGATGCTAGCTCGCGGCATGGTCCGCTGCTGCCGCTATTTTCATCAGACTTCGAGAGCGCGCTGGTCAGGACGTCACCAGCACCCTGACCTCCCACACCCGCTAGACCGGCCTCAATGGATCAACACAATCTCTTCAGACGAGGTGGGATGAATCGCTACGGTCTCATCGAAGTCGCGCTTGGTCGCGCCCATCTTCACCGCCACCGCAAAGCCTTGCAGCATTTCCTCGGCGCTCTCGCCCAGCAGATGCACGCCGACCACACGTTCTTCTTCGCCCACGCACACCAGCTTGAACAAACTGCGCTGCGGTGCATCGGCCAGCGCGTGCAGCATCGGGCGGAAGTTGCTGCGATACACGCGCACCTCACCGTTGTAACGGGCGCGTGCCTGTTCTTCGGTCAGCCCGACATTGCCAAGCGGCGGGTGCGAAAACACCACGCTGGGCACGCCCTCATAGTCCATGCGCGCATCCGGTTGATTGCCGAACAGACGGTCCATCAACTTGCGGCCCGCAGCGATCGCCACTGGCGTCAACCCGACCTTGCCGCCCACATCACCGATCGCGTGAATATTCGGCACGCTGGTGGTCTGGCCATCGTCCACCAGCACCTCGCCCTTGTCGCCGAGCGCAACACCCACCGTGTCCAGGCCCAGCCCGGCAGTATTGGCGCGGCGGCCTGCTGCAAAGAACACCTTGTCGAAAACATCGTTGCCCTGCTCGCGCGGATGCGCAGGATGCCCGTGCACACGCAGTGCGCCGCGCGCATCACGCTCCAGCGCGGTGGTGGTGAAACCGAAATGCAACCGCACACCCAGATGCCGCAGGTTGTCGGCCAACTGCAAGGTCAGTTCCGCATCGAAGCGCTCCAGCAAGCGTTCGCCTTGCACAAACAGATGCACCCGACTCCCCAAGGCTTGCAGCAACCCGGCGATTTCCACAGCGATATAACCGCCGCCGATAATCGCGACGTGCTCAGGCGCATGACAGAGATTGAAGAAATCGTCGGAGACCTCGCCATGTTCGGCGCCCTCCACGTCCGGGCGCAACGGTTGGGCACCGGTGGCGATCACGATGTGCTCGGCGGTCACTGACACGCCGTCGCTGCCCATGATGGTATGGCAGTCCTGCAGCACACCGCGCTGCGGGATCAACACCACACCATCTTCGTTGAGGCGGCGTCGATAGCTGGCGTGGATGTTGGCGATATACCCCTGCCGATGCGTGACCAGCTCCTGCCAAGCAAGCGTCGGACGCGGCACATCGAATCCCAATGCAGTTGCCAGCTCGATCTTGCCCGCTAGATCGGCAGCCAGCCACATCGCCTTTTTCGGCACGCAGCCAAGATTGACGCAGGTGCCGCCCAATTCGTTGGGCTCCATGATCGCGACGCGCGCGCCATGTTTTGCTGCGCGAAATCCCGCGGCGAGGCCGCCGGAGCCGCCGCCAAGAATCACCACGTCGTAGTCGTAACGCGCACTCATGCGAATCGCTCCGCCCGGTAAGGATGCGGGTCCAGCGCAGGTGCGCGGCCCGTGATCAGGTCGGCCATCAATTGTCCGCTTGCAGTGCTCATGCTGATGCCGAGCATGCCATGTCCGGCTGCGAGCCAGACGTGAGGATGGCCCGGCACCGCGCCCAACACCGGCACGTCGTCCCAGGTCATCGGCCGCCATCCGTACCAGCGTTCGATCACTGCGGGACCGCACGGCGCATGCAGGTATTCGGCCGCTGCACGTTCCAATGCTGCCAGGCGTGTGGCGTTGAGCTGCGTATCGCGCCCGGAAAATTCCATCGTGCTGCCGATGCGCAGGCGGTCGCGCCACGGCACCACAAACACCCAGCGATCCTTCAGCACCACAGGGCGACGTGGCATCAGCGGCGGCGCGCTGTAGGTGATCGAATAGCCTTTGCCAGCCTGCACCGGCAAACGCAGGCCAAGCTGCGCCGCCAGCACCGGCGACCACGGCCCGGTCGCGACAACCACCTCGCGCGCGAAGCGCTTGCCGTGCTCGGTCTGCACGCAGGTTCCAGCTCCATCAGGCGTGAGTGCCTGCACGCGGCAGTGCGCATCGATCTCCACGCCACGTGCGCGCAGCACTCTCGCCAGCTCAGCGGTGTAACGCTCCGGGCGCAGATGCGCATCGCCAGGGAAATGGATCGCGCCAGCAATGCCATCGCGAAATGCGGGATCCTGGCGCACATAGTCCGCACCATCGATCACTTCTGCCTGGATGCCCCATTGCGCAAGCAGCGCGCATTCGTCCCGATACTGCGCAAAGCGACGCGCATCGCCGAACACGTAATCCAACCCGTCGTTACGAAATTCGCAGTCCAGCGCATAGCGCACCACCCACTCGTCGAAGCGCTGCCGCGCATCGTGCAACAACGCCGCGCGTGCCTGTGCACTGGACTGCCAATCACGTGCATTGCAGCGCCGTGCAAAGCGCAGCAGCCAGCGCCACAAGCCTGGATCCAGACGTGGTGGGATATACAACGGCGCATCCGGGGTGAACATCCATTTCGCTGCCTGCGCAAGCATGCCGGGTGCCGCCAGCGGCGGTGCATGGCTGGGCGTGATGGTGCCGCAATTGCCGTAAGAGGTCGCCGCACCAGGCGCACCGGCATCGAGCACACCCACTTGCCGGCCCGCTTCAACAAGCGCCAGCGCGGTGGCCAGGCCAATCGCGCCCGCACCAATCACCAACACATCATCGCGAATGACCCGCATGCAGGCGCTATCCGGCGCGCTTGGCGCCGCGCCACAGCGGCGGCACCTGCAGATAGGTCACGCTGCGCCACAGCCATTCCATCGGCCCGAAGCGGAACCAGTACAGCCAGCACCGGCTCAGCAGCACCTGTAACGCGAACAGCGCCAGCGCGAACGGCAATTGCCACACACGCGGCAACTGCTCGAAATAACCCAGCCCGTAGCTATAGAAGATTGCGGTGCACACCAGCGATTGCATCAGATAGTTGCTCAATGCCATCCGCCCCGCTGGCGCAAGCCACGCCAGATGCGGTGCCAGGCGCACCACCCATGCGGCATAGCCCAGGCACATCAACGGCCCGGCGATCAGCGACAGCGCAAAGGCAACTGACAAACGCATGTCCAGCCGCGCCGGATCGATCCACGGTTCCAATGCATAACTTACCAGCATCACGCCTAGCCCAAGCGGCAACACGGCATAGCGCAGCGTTGCAAACAAGCGCGGGAAGCGCTCGGGCGTGGCGATCGCACCGCTGCGTACAAACCAAGTACCGAACAGGAACATACCGAACATGGACGGGCCGTTGATGCTGAGGCCTGTCATCGCCTCCTGAAAGTCATGCCATCGCTGCGCAGTCGCCTGCACATAGGTGCCGCTGCCAAATGCGGCGCGCTGCGCCTGCACATTCGCCAGTGCCTGCTGCGCGGCATCGGCCATGGCGGCTTTCCACTGCACAGACGCAGTTGGATCGGCCTGCGCCAATTCGCCGGCCACGCTATACAACAGGACCAACCCAGGTGCGCACAGGTAAACCAACGCAGCGAACCACGGCAGAGTGGCTGTTGGCACATTGCGCGCGCTCAGCAGCAGTAATGCCAGTAGCGCATAGGTCACCAGAATATCACCGGACCACACCAGCAAGGCATGGGCAAGGCCGATTGCCAACAGCCCGAGGGTGCGACGTAGATACAGGCCGAAGAACGCGCGCCCGGCCTGCGTGGCCCGCTGTGCCATCACCGCAAAGCCCATCCCAAACAACAGCGAAAACAGCGTATAGAACTTGCCTTGCACGAACACGTAGACCAGCGCATCGGCAACCCGGTCGGCACCGTGCCAATGCGGCTCCACGCCGGTCATGGCCAGATCGAGCGGGCCGACAAAGGCTTCCATGTTCATCAGCAGGATGCCCAGCAGCGCAAAGCCACGCAGGACGTCCAGCACGACGATGCGCTCGGTCGCAGCAATGGGGAACAGCACGTTGCGGGATGTCATCACGGCTCAGGCAACCAGGTGCGGCGTCGCGCGCCGCAGAATGCAAACGGCCCGCCGATGGGGCGGGCCGTCAGGAACAGCAATCACGCAAGCGCTGCGACAGACCGATGCGTAGGCACGACCTGCGTAGATCTTATGCAACATCGCAGCGCCCAATCGGCTTACGACAGTTGCACGCGCGCGCCCTGTCGACCCCGACTACCGCGCAACCACATGCCAGCTCGATCTTAGTGGTGATGACCGCCATCGCCGTGCACATGGCCATGGTCGCGCTCTTCGGCGGTGGCTTCGCGCACTTCGATGATTTCCACATCGAAATGCAGATCCTTGCCGGCCATCGGGTGGTTGAGGTCCACATCGACCACGCTCATGCCGACCTTCTGCACCGTCACTGCGCGCGGGCCGAAGTTGGTCTGCAGCACAACCTGGGTGCCGGGCACCAGCTTGGTGGCGCCGAAATGCTTCTTGGGCACGCGCTGGCTCAGGCCTTCGCGGTATTCGCCGTAGGCGTCGGTGGCCTTGACGTCCACGCCGAAGCTCTCGCCGGCTTCCTTGTCCATCATGGCCGCTTCCAGGCCCGGGATGATGTTGCCGTGGCCAATCATGATCGCCAACGGGTCACGCTCCTTGGAGCTCTCGATCGGCTCCTGGCCGATCTCGGAAACGGTGTAGTGGAAGCGGACAACGCTGTCTTTTTCGATCTTCATGCCTGGCTCTGAATGGGCTGCCCGGTGGCAGACGGTGGAGGACGGCTTGTCGGCCGCCGGGTGCGCCGCCATCATGGCGACCTTTCGAATCCCCCATTATCCCGGCTCCATGCATATCACGCCAGTTTTCGCCGCCCGCCCGCGGCGCGTTGCGGCCAGCTTGTTGCTGGGTCTTCTGCTCTTGGGCGGTTGTTCGTCGCACGCGCCGGTCCGGCGCCCAGCCGCACCGCCGCCGGCAGCGCGCGTGTGGCCGCAGGTGCCACCGGCCGACCCGGCCGCCGCCAACAACATCTTGATGCGCGCATTGGGGCTGGTGGGCACACCGTACCGGTTCGGCGGCAACACGCCCGAGACCGGCTTCGACTGCAGCGGGCTGGTGACTTATGTGTACAAGGACGTGCTGGCACTCGCGCTGCCACGCACCTCGCGCGAGCTGGCCGCGATCCAGGGCCCACGCATCCCGCCGGAGCGGCTTGCCACCGGCGATCTGGTGTTTTTCGGCTCCGGCGGCAGCGTGACCCACGTCGGTATTTATGTCGGTGAAGGTCGCTTCGTGCATGCGCCTACCACTGGCGGTACAGTTCGCTTGGATTTTCTTGATGGAGCCTACTGGCGCGACCATTATTCAGGTTCAAAGCGGGTTTTGCACTGAAACGTGACGTGTATCACAATTCATAAAACGGAAATTTAACTATTTTTGAACGTAACAATTCATTCACCAAGGCATCATCTCGCATCGACAGCAGACCTGTGATTCCCGCGTGACGAACGACGAACAGACCAATACTGGCGCCGCACCGCTTCCGCCCCGGAAACCGTTCCGCCTGCTATGCGCCACCGCACTCTGGCTTGCAGCACTTCCCGCGTTAGCTCAGACCGCCACCAACACACCATCCGCTCCGCAGACGACCACGCCAGACAGCGCCGTCGCCGCCGAGAAAGCCGCAACCCGCAGCCGCGCCGACGCCGCTGCCACCGCAACACTGGCCGCCCTGCTTCCGCACCTGGCCGCCAACGACGCCATTCCCCTGATGGACCGCTCGGCGATGTTTGCCGGCGACCTCAGCCGCCTGCTTGCCAATTACGACGTTTCGCAGAGCGCGGTCAACGCTGCCCAGAACGCCGTGGCCGACAGCCGTGTGCAGGTGATCCTGCAGCGCGCCATGGCACTGCTCGGCACCCCGTATGTCTGGGGCGGCGAGTCCACCGAAGGATTTGACTGCAGCGGCCTGGTCGGCTACGTGTTCAAGACCGCGCTCGGCATCGACCTGCCGCGCGTCTCGCGCGACATCGCCCGCGACGAATCGGCCGAATTGATCAAGGATCCAAGCGCGGTGAAGGCTGGCGACCTGGTGTTCTTCGGCAAGCGCGGCCGTATCGACCATGTCGGCCTGGTGGTCGGCGACGGCAAGTTTCTGCACGCACCCAGCCGCGGCAAGGACGTGCGCGTGGATTCGCTGGCGAGCGGCTACTGGAGCGAGAAGTTCATCCAGGCGCGTCGGGTGCTGTAAAGCCCCGCTTGCTTCGCCTCAGTTATGAAAGGCCGCGATGATCTCGCGGCCTTTTTGTTGCGTGGGCTGGGGGCTACTTCAATGCGCACGCTGCGTGGCATGTACTAGCGCATGCTGGCTCGCATGCCAAACGAGCTGGGCCACACACTGCCTGCAGCGCATCACCCGGCCCATCGGCCAGATGACCTGACACGCGCTCACGATGCCAGTTACTGCGAGGTATCGGCCCTGTAATAGGCCATGGTGTCCTCGATGCCCTTGCTCAATTCCATCACCTTGAGCGCGTATTCCGCCAGACGCTGATCTTCCGGCGTGTCCGGCCGCCAGGATGGCACTTCCACCGGGGTGACGCCGTCCGGGTCCATCGCCACAAACACGATGATGCAGTGCGTGCACAGGCGCGAGTCGCCACCCATCGGGCTGCGCGCGCGTACATCAATGGCGAAATGCATGCTGCTGCCGGTGTAGACCAGCTTGGCCGACACCGCGACCAGATCGCCGATGCGGACCGGCGCCACGAAACGAATGCCGCCCACCGCCACGGTGACGCAGTAATGCGCGCTCCACCCGCTGGCCGCCGCAAAGCCGACCTGGTCGATCCACTTCATCACCACGCCGCCATGCACCTTGCCGCCGAAGTTGACGTCGCTGGGCTCGGCCAGAAAACGAAATGTCAGATCACGCTGTTGGCCAATCACCGCCCGCCCTCGTCAATGGATGAGCTGAAAGTGTGCCATGTCGGTGGAGACTCGGCGTACCTGCAACGTAATCGCCGTACCTGTCGACGTGAGCGCGCTACTGGATCGGCAAGCCTCATCTCACGCTTGTCCATCCACCAAGATGCTGGATGCTTTGAGATTCATCGCGTGAGCCCGAGAAGCGTCATCGTCAGATCGCCTGACTCACGCTGCTTCGCGTTATCAGACAACGTCAACACGCACACTCAACTGCCAATCACCCCAACGTTATCCCGCTTACGCAGACACAGCCATGGGAAGTGCGGCTGCGGCAATCGGAGCACCTGGCGCGCGCGCGCTCAAGCGCCGCGGGTCGAACAACCACTGCACTGCAAAGCGATCGAACGTAGCGTAGGTGTGTTGGTGGTAATGCGCAGCCAGTTCTGAAACGCCCAGCTCGGTGAAATAGCGCAGGCTGCGTGCGGCGCTTTCCTGGCCGCGTTGCGGCGTGGCGTAGAGCGGGCTGTCGAGAATATGCAGCTCGCCCTCCTCGCGCAGGTGGGCGAGCAAGCGCACGATCAATGCGGCAGGGTCGGCGAAATACTGCACGCAGGCCGGCAGCACGATGACGTCGAATACATCGCGTGGCAGCGATACCGTCTGGATATCGGCAGCAACGAAACTCAGGCGTTCCTCGTGGCCGAACACGCGCGCGGCCTGGGTAAGTTCGGTGCGATTGACGTCGATGCCGCAGACGTCGCGTTGCAGCGACTGCGCCAGCAACCGCGATAGCCAGCCATTACCGCAACCGAGCTCAAGGATGGCGCCTTCGTTGGCGCGCGTCTGCAGGTGCTGCATCAGCAAGCTGCTGGACAGCGCGCGCGCGCGCCATTCCAGCGTTGCCCCGAGTTTTCCGCTCGGACGCGGCAGGCTGCGCACCTGCGCATCGGTGTAGAGCCGCCCTTCCTTGCGCCGGATCTCCAAATATTGCTGCTCGAACGGGTCGTCAGCCAACCCGCGCTGCACGAACACGCCATCGACGCTGTCCAGCTCGGGCAGTTGCTGCAGCCGTTCGCGCAGCATGGGAAATCCGGCACGCATGCAGCAGCCTCAGCGCAGTGGCTTGGCACTGTCGGCGGGCGGATCTTCCAACCCGACATTGGTCGACGCCGCGTCGTAGATACTCTTGTCGAGCAAGCCGGTCTCCTTGGCCACCAGCACCGGCACCAGCATCTGCCCGGTGACGTTGGTCATGGTGCGCATCATGTCGAGGATGCGATCGATCGCATACAGATAGCCGATCACTTCCAGCGGCAGATTGGCTGCACTCAGCACCACGGTCGCCATGATCACCGCAGTACCGGGTACGCCGGCCGTGCCGAAGCTGCCGAGCACCGAGGCAAGCAGCACCACGAAATACTGATTGGCGGTCAGTGGCACCCCGGTGTATTGCCCAATGAACACTGCGCACAACGCGGGAAAGATGGCGCCGCAGCCGTCCATCTTGATGCTGGCGCCCAACGGCACCGCAAATGCAGCGTAATCCTTGCTGACACCCAGGTTATGCGTGATCGAACGCATCGCCACCGGCATTGCTGCAAAGCTCGACGAACTGACAAACGCCACCTGCATGCCGGGCGCGGCACCGCGGAAAAACTTCCACGGGTTAAGCCCATGTGCGAGCAACAGGCTGCTGTAGACGACCAGAATATGGATCGCGCAGGCCACATACAGCGCCAGCACAAAATTGCCGAACGGCAGCAGTTTCGCAAAGCCGTAGCTGCCGACCAGGCTGGCGATCAGGCCAAACGTCCCGAGCGGGGTCATCTCCAGCACGAAGCGCGTCACCTGGATCATGATGTCGCTCATCTGCCCGGTGAGCTTGCGCGCCTCGGCGACACGCTCACCCAGCTTGACCATCGCAAACCCCAGCAACCCGGCGAAGAAGATCACCGGCAGGATTGAACCACGCCCCGCCGCCAGCACCGTTTCGCCGGCAGCATTGGTCTTGGTGCCGATGCCGGTCAGTGCGTAGAACGGGTTGGACGGCACCACGTCCAGCAGCACCTTGATCGGGCTGGGCACATCGCGCGGCTTCCAGGCCGAATCCACACTCAAACTGAAATGGCCAGCGCCCGGCTGCATGATCGTGCCGACCGCAAGGCCCACGCCCACCGCCAATGCCGCGGTGATGACGAACCACAAAAATGTGCGCCCGCCGAGCGCGGCGACCGATTTTTGCCCGTGCAAGGACGAGATCGCATTGATCACCGCGAAGAACACCAGCGGGATCGCGATCATCTTGATCAGCGTGACGTACAGATCGCCCAGTGGACCGAACCACACATCGGCGGCCGGGCCCATGGCCGCACCGGCGATCGCACCCAGCGCAAAGCCGGCCACCACGCGCTGCCAGAACGGAATGCGCAACCAGGCCGCAACCAGTTTCATGTCGTCGAATCTTCCGGGGAGAGTGCATGCACCATAGCCCAGGCCTGCGCTGCCCGCGAGACCACAGCTGGAACAGCGCTGTGTCATCGGTGTGACACCACCCGTCGCGGCATAATGGGCATTGATTCAGCCACGAGTCCGATGCCGATGCGTTATTGCCTGCCCACCCTCGCCGCCCTGACCACGCTGTGCGTCGCCGCCTGCGCCTCCACCACCGGGAGCACCGCCTCTGCACCTGCATCGGTCCGCGTAGAGGTGCCGCAGGTCGCGCACCCGGCCGGCGAAACCCCGCAATGGTGGTACCGCTCCGGCGCCGCCCGCGCGGCCGGCAATGGCGCCATGGCCGGCGAGGCGCGCAACGTGATCCTGTTCCTGGGCGATGGCATGAGCCTGACCACGGTCGCCGCCGCGCGCATCCTGGACGGCCAGCGCAAGGGCGGGCCGGGCGAAGAGAACCTGCTGTCGTGGGAGCAATTTCCCGCCACCGCCTTCAGCAAGACCTACAACACCGATTCGCAGACGCCGGATTCGGCCGGCACGATGACCGCGATCACCACCGGGGTGAAGTCGCATATGGGCGCGATCGGGGTCAGCAGCGGCAACCGCAGCGATTGCGCTGACAGCTTGAATAAGGGCCTGCTGAGTTGGCTGCAGCTGGCCGACAGCGCCGGCATGGCCACCGGCATCGTCACCACCACGCGTCTGACCCATGCCACGCCGGCGGCAACCTATGCGCATTCGCCGGACCGCAACTGGGAAAACGACACCGACCTTCCCGAGTCGGCACGCACTGCCGGCTGCCAGGACATCGCCCAGCAGTTGCTCTCCACTGCCCGCTACGGCCGTGGCCCGCAGGTGGTGTTGGGGGGAGGACGCAGCCAGTTCCAGACCGTGCAGGAGCGCGACCCGGAATACGACGACAAGGTGGGCCTGCGCCTGGACGGCCGCGATCTGGTCGCCGAGTGGAAACAGGCGCATCCGCAGGGCGCCTATGTCTGGAACGAGCAACAACTGAAGGCAGTAGCCGGCGCACCGGCGTTGCTGGGCCTGTTCGAGCCGGACCACATGCAGTTCGATCACGACCGCAACCGCACCCCTCAGGGCGAGCCCAGCCTGACCGAAATGACCCGCACCGCGATCCAGTCGCTGTCGCGCGATACCAACGGCTTCGTGCTGATGGTCGAAGGCGGCCGTATCGATCATGCCAACCACGCCGGCAACGCCTACCGCGCGCTGGATGAAACCGTGTCGCTGTCCGATGCCGTGCGCGTTGCTGTGCAGACCGCGCCGCCGGACACGCTGATCATTGTCACCGCCGACCATTCGCACACGCTCAACTTCGTTGGCTACCCGGTGCGCGGTAATCCCATCCTGGGCAAGGTGCGCGGTACCGGCGGCGAAGAAGGCGACCGCAGCCAGCTGGCCAGCGATCTGGCTGGCCAGCCGTACACCACGCTCAGCTACGCCAATGGCCCCGGCTACACCGGCGCCAGCAACGCGCAGCCGGCCGGCCCAAAAAAGTATCCGCATGAGCCCAGCAGCAGCGAGCCGGCTGCCGGCCGCCCGGACCTGACCCATGTGGACACCGAAGCGCCCAGCTATATGCAGGAGTCGCTGGTGCCGACCAAATCCGAAAGCCACGGCGGCGAAGACGTCGGCATCTGGGCCACCGGCCCTGGCAGCGCTGCATTCCGCGGCACGCTGGAAGAGAACGTGATCTACCACGTCATCGTCCAGGCCACTCCGCGCCTGCGCGAGCGCCTGTGCAAGGCCGGCACCTGCGATGCCGCCGGCGTTCCGGTCGAGTTGCCCAAGCCGGCTACGTTCGAGGCTGCGGTCAAGCGCTGATGCGTAAGCGGTGCTGCTGCAACGGGAGGCGAGCCGACGCATGAGGCGTCCGCAGCGTGGTCACTTAATCCGCTCGCATGGCATCGCCAGCGCGCTATGCGGCAACGCCTTGGAACCGCTGCAGGTCAGGGGCACCATCGCTGCGGTCAGGCTAGCCGAGGGCGATCGGTGCAGTGGCCACGCAAAAAAGCGCGATGCCCTAGACGCGGTAGCAGTACACCAGCGCCGCAGTTGTCGCGTACAAAAGACAATGGAGTTGATGGGCGGTAACAGCTGGGAACGTCTACAGCTCCGCACCGCCAGCTTTGCGATCAGGTTGGTCGCAGGGGATTGGTGCGGTGACCGTGATACCCGAGCCGCGCTAGGTTCGCCCCAGGGCCGTAGCTTTGGCGCACAGATATGGCGCTTGCAGACAACGCGCCAATCAAGGCATCGCTCGGCAATCACGCAACGCGTTCAACGCCCGCTCGCTGGGCGCGCAGTATTGGCCGCAGGATCGCGCCTGTGGTGATCGATACCCCGCTACTGCTGCCCACCACTCCGCCCGGCCCGGTATTGCTGGCCTACAGCGGCGGGATGGATTCCAACGTGCTGCTGCATTTGCTGGCGGCGACGCCGCGCTATCGCCAAGCAGGATTGCGCGCGCTGCATGTGCATCACGGGCTGCATACCGATGCAGACGCCTGGGCCGCGCATTGCCAACGCAGCTGCGATGCGCTGCAGGTACCGTTGCAGATCGTGCAGGTGCACGTCGAGCGCGATAGCGGCCTTGGTCTGGAAGCGGCAGCACGCAACGCGCGCCACACTGCATTCGAGCACGCACTCGCCGCTGGCGAATGGCTGGCGCTGGCGCACCATCGCGACGATCAGGCTGAAACATTCCTGCTGCGTGCGCTGCGCGCCTCCGGCCCGGAAGGACTGGCGGCGATGCGCCCGCAGCGCCCCTTCGCCAACGGCACGCTGTGGCGCCCGTTGCTGGCGCATGCCCGCGCCGATCTGCTCGCCTATGCGCTCGCGCAAGGGTTGCGCTGGATCGAAGATCCCAGCAACGCCGATCCACGCCACGACCGCAATTTCCTGCGCAGCCAGGTGTTGCCGTTGCTGCAGCAACGCTGGCCGCAAGCAGCCGATGCGCTGGCGCGCAGTGCGCAACTGAGCGCCGATGCCAGCGCATTACTGCTGCAGCAGGACATGGCGTTGTTGCCAAGCGTGCGCACCGCAAGCGGCGCGCTGGATCTGCACGCGTTGCGTGCGCAACCTATCGAACGAAGAGCACGGCTGTTGCGCGCGTGGGTGAGCGCTGCTCACGCGCCCCCACTGCCGGCGCAAGGCGTGGCCGCACTGGAACGGGAAATCGACCACTACGCCGCAGACCGGCAAGCATGCTTCGCGTGGCAGCAAATGGAAATCCGCCGTTGGCGTCAGTGCCTGTTTCTGCATCGCCCCGCTGCGGTCTGGCCGTCAGACTGGCAAGCGTCGTGGGATGGCGCAGTGCCGCTGCAATTGCCCGATGGTGCGCAGTTGCGCTTGCTCGGCGCGCCCGGCCTGCGTTTTGCGCAACCGCTGCTGGCGCGCGCACGCCAGGGCGGCGAGCGCATTGTGTTGCCGCGGCGCGCGCATTCGCATCAACTCAAACATCTGCTGCAGGCGCTGGATTTACCGCCATGGGAACGCAAGCGCCTGCCGATCCTGTGGGAAGGCACGCAGGTACTTGCCGCCGGCGATCGCATCATTTCCGGCAACTTGGACGCATGGTTACAGGCCAACGCCGCATCGCTGCAATGGCGCGCAGCTGCCGATGCGAATTGACCCGCCTGCGCGCGCGCCGCACACTTTAGCGATGGCCAAGAAGTCCTTGAACGAAACGTCCCCGGTTGCCCGCTTCGAACAGTCGCTGGAAGAACTCGAGCAACTGGTGCAGAAGCTGGAGGTCGGCGATCTGAGCCTGGAGCAATCGCTCACGGCCTACGAACGCGGCATCGGGTTGTACCGCGACTGCCAGCAGGCGCTGGAACAGGCCGAACTGCGGGTGCGCCTGTTGACCGACCCTGCCCGCCCCGAGCTTGCCGAAGCCTTCGAACCGCCGTCGCTGGACGGCTGAGATGAGTTCGGCGCTGTTCGACCACTGGATCGCCCGCACCGAACGCAGCCTGGAGGCCGGCTTGCCGAGCGCTACGCATGCGCCGCAGCGCCTGCATGCAGCAATGCGCTACGCAGTGCTGGGCGGTGGCAAGCGCATGCGTCCGCTGCTGGTTTATGCAAGCGGCGCATTGTTCGGCGCTGCTGAGGACCAGCTCGACACGCCTGCGGTGGCGGTGGAGCTGATTCACGCCTATTCGCTGGTGCACGACGACTTGCCGGCGATGGACGACGACGCGCTGCGGCGCGGCCAGCCCACCGTGCATATCGCCTTCGACGAAGCCACCGCGATTCTGGCCGGCGACGCCTTGCAGACACGAGCTTTCGAACTGCTGGCCGCAGCATCCACCAGCGCCGAACTGCGCGTGGGCTGGATGCAGAGCCTGGCGACGGCTGCGGGTGCGGCCGGCATGTGCGGCGGCCAGGCGCTGGATATGGATGCGACCGGGCAACTGCAGCCGTTGCAGGACCTGCAACGCATGCATGCGCTCAAGACCGGCGCGTTGATCCGAGCGGCGGTGCGTATGGGCGCGCTCACGGGCGGCGCAGCGGCGGACGACCAGCAGCGTCTTGGCGCATTTGCCGACGCGCTGGGCCTGGCGTTCCAGGTGCGCGATGACATCCTGGATGTGGAATCGAGCTCGGCCCAGTTGGGCAAGACCGCCGGCAAGGACGCGGCGCAATCCAAATCCACTTACCCCGCTCTGCTCGGGATGGACGGCGCCAAGGCGAAACTGGCCGAACTGGCCACGCGCATGCACGACGTGCTGCAGCCCTATGGGCAACCAGGCGAAATATTGGCCAGCTTGGGCCGGTTTGCGGTGGACCGCGCGCACTAGACGCAGTTGGCACGCCGTTACACGCTGCAATGAGCGGGTGTAGCGGATACCCGAACCGGTCTTTGGCACTCGATTAGATGCCATAGCATGTGGTCGTCTCTACGGCCACATATCGGCCGTGCGAGACATAAAAACCAGCCTCGCAGGAAACGATTTGCGCACTCCGTGCGCCAGCGCACGCTCAACGTCTGTAGTGTGATCTCTCAACCAGAGAACTTGATCACATATCGAAACTTTTCCTGCGTGCATTTGTGTCAGCGACTGACACGCGCCAGCCCGCAACATATGACGAACTGCACATTATTAAGCTGAATTATCAACATAGACGATATTTCCGAGACTTTCAGTATAAATTTCAAAACAAAAATATACGAAATAAAAAAGCTTGTCGTGCCCGCTCGTCCTGCCTAGGTTTAGGTTGCCCGCATCCGCGGACATCCCCCGATCACACGGAGAGTCACTGGTGAAGAATATTTTTTTCGCATCGTTTGCAGCAGGCACGCTGGCCGTTGTCGGCATCCTCGGATCGGCGCAGGCGCAGTCCGTGCGCGGCCCGGTTCCGTTGACCATCGAACTGTCGCCGGTGGCCGACCAGGCTGGCCGCCATCAAGGCAAGATCGCCGTCACCGTCACCAACAACAGCAGCCAGATTGCACGCGTGCCGACCTATCAGCTGCCGCTGAAGTCGCTGGATAACGGCATTCTGGAAGTGAGCCGCGACGGCAAGCCAGTGGATTACACCGGGCGCCTGGTCAAGCGCGGCTTGCCCAAGGCGGCCGACTTCACCATCCTGCAGCCGGGCCAGAGCGTGAAGGGCGAGGTCGATCTGGCCGGCGCCTACGATCTGTCCACCAGCGGCAACTACACCATCCAGGTGCGCTCGGCGCTGCAGTACGCCTCCTTTTCCGACGGCAGCCTGATGAAGACCGCCAACGGCGAGCCGGCCGTGGCCACCAGCACCCCGCTTACCGTGTGGCTGGACGGCGCGCGCCGTGGCGTGCAGCGCCAGCTCAGCGTCGGCCCGACGGCTGTAGTCAACGGCATCAACTACCTCAACTGCAGCACCACCCGCACCAGCCAGGCCGGCAGTGCGGTGACTGCCGCGCGCAACTACTCGCAGAACGCGCGTACCTACCTCAATGCCGGCAGCACAGGCGCGCGCTACACAACCTGGTTCGGTGCCTATAACGCCTCGCGCTACAGCCGGGTCATCTCCAACTTCGTCAACATCGATAATGCGCTGGACCAGAACAACGGCCAGCTGACGATCAACTGCAGCTGCGAGGCGGATGCGGCAGATGCGTATGCCTACGTCTATCCGAACCAGCCGTACGAGATCCACGTCTGCAACGCGTTCTGGAGCGCGTCCACAACCGGCACTGACTCCAAGGCCGGCACCCTGGTGCACGAAACCAGCCACTTCACCGTGGTGGCTGGCACCCAGGACCGCGTCTACGGCCAGTCCGGCGCGCGCAGTCTGGCGATCAGCAACCCGGCGCAGGCCATCACCAATGCCGACAGCCACGAGTACTTCGCCGAAAACACCCCGGCGCAGAACTGATTGCGTCATCGTCTGAAACGACAAAGGCCCGGCACTGCTGCCGGGCCTTTGTGTTTCGCACCGCGCCGGTTACTTGATCAGGCGCAGCGTGAACGGATAACGGTAATGTTCGCCATTGTTGGCCTTGACCGCGGCCAGGATGCACAGCACCAGGTTGGCGATCCACACCAGTGTCGGTACGAAGAACAGGATGCCGAACGACACGATGGTCAGAATCACTGCAGCCATGTAGGCAATGATCACGGTGATCTGGAAATTCAGTGCTTCCTTGGCTTGATCGGTGGCGAACGGCTTGGAGGGGCTGGCGTCCTTGCTGATCAACCAGATCACCAACGCACCGACAAACGAGGTCAGGATGCCAAGCAGGTGCGCGGCCAGCGCGAGTGTGCGCTCTTCCGACGGACTGCTGGTGCCGACCGGCGGCGGCGGTACGGCGTGCGATTCGAATTCGCTCATCATGTCTCCCCATGCATGGTTGTGGTGCGGCGGACTATAGCAACGATTCAGCCAGCCACCAGTGCGGAAAGACATGGGCGCGCGGTCTTGCCGGAACTGCAATGCGCAGCGTAATGGCGGAGAAGGCGCCGTCCAGCGCGGCGAACTGGCTTCCACCCGCAGCACGCAGATTCCAGATCTACCGGCGCCCCGGATTGCGTATGTAGCGCGCGTAAGTAGCGAGTGCCGGCGCATGCCCCATGCCCTTTTACGCATAGTTCGTTAAAGGCGGCAGGAAGCACCAGTGGTGCGCCCGCTTGCAGCTACGCGCACGCAAGCTCACGCGCGGCGCCTGCTTGTGACCCTGCACCGCGCAGCAAACGGACGCTCGAAAACCAGCTATCTCGGCACCACGAATGCCGCTTAGCTGTCACCAGCCACCGTCATGCGATTGATCAGCACCGAGCCGATCTTGACGTGCGAGCGCGGATCAACATCGCTGCCCACCGCCTCGATGCCGGCGAACATATCGCGCAGATTGCCGGCGATAGTCAGGCCATCGACCGGGTAGGCGATCACGCCATTCTCGATCCAGAAACCGCCGGCGCCGCGCGAGTAATCGCCGGTAACGGGGTTGACGCCGTTGCCCATCAGCTCGGTGACCAGCAGGCCGCGCGACATGCCGGCAATCATCGATGCCAGATCGCCCGCGTTGGCGGTGACCTGCAGGTTATGTACGCCACCAGCATTGGCAGTGGTCTGCAGGCCTAGCTTGCGTGCGGAGTAACTGCCCAGCACATAACGCTGCAGCACGCCGTCGTTGATCAATGCCGAGCGCCGGGTCGCCACGCCTTCGCCATCGAACGCGGCCGAGCGCAGGCCACGGCGCAAATGCGGTAGTTCTTCGATGTTGAACCAGTCTGGAAACAGCTTGGTGCCAACGCTGTCGAGCAGGAAGCTGGCGCGGCGATACAGCGCGCCGCCGGAGACGGCACCGAGCAAGTGACCGACCAACGAGCGCGCCACTTCCGGCGCAAACAGCACCGGCAGCTGGCCGGTGGGCAGCGAACGCGGCTGCAAACGCGCCAGGGTGCGCTCGGCAGCATGCCGGCCGATCGCATCCGGCGCTTCCAGATCCTCGCGCGCCAGCGCACTGCTATACCAGCCATCGCGCTGCATACCGTCGCCCTGCCCGGCAATCAACGCGCAGCTGATCGAATGATGGGTGCCGCGCTCGCGGCCGATGAAGCCATGCGAGTTGGCGTACACCGCCAGGCTGAGCCCGGTGCTGGCCGAGGCGCCATCGGAATTGCTGATGCGCGCGTCAGCGTCGCGGCCAGCGGTTTCGCAGGCCAGCGCCAGATCCACCGCGGTATCGGCGTCCAGTGCCCACGGATGCCAGCTGTCCAGCTCGGGAAACTCACGCGCCATCAACTCCGGGTCGGCCAGGCCGCTGGCCACGTCGTCTTCGGTGAAACGGGCGATCGCGCAGGCCTGCGCCACAGTGGATTCCAGGCTGGAATCCTGCAAATCCGCAGTGCTGGCACTGCCCTTGCGCTTGCCGAAGTAGACCGTGACCGCAATGCCGCGATCGCGGGTGGATTCGACCGTCTCCACGTCGCCCAGCCGCACGTTGACGTCCAGGCCGCGCTCTTCGCTGCAGCTGACTTCGGCCTGGGTCGCGCCGGCGGCGCGCGCGCGCTCGAGCAGGCGCTGCGAGATGTCGGTGAGCGCCTCAAGGCGCTGCAGGCTGTCGTCGGTGACACGGATTTCGGAGGAGAGTGCGTTCAATGCTTTATCCTTGGGAACGCGGATCCGTCCGCGAAAGCCCGGCCATCCGGGGCCGGAGTGTTTGAATTCAGTGCGGAATGTTCCGCCGACGCCCGGCCGTTCAAGGCCGGAGATGTTTATCAACCAGGTTTCGGGATGTAGTGGCAATGCGCGGACGCGATGAAGACACCGGTGAATTTCGCGGCGCCAGCCGTAGCCAGCAGCGGCGCGAAGCGCTCGAGATTTTCGACCTGGGCGAGAAGCTGGTCGCGCTGACCCCGGCGCAATTGGCCAAGCTGCCGGTGCCCGAGTCGCTGATCCCGCATATCGAAGAGAGCAAGCGCATCACCTCGCATATCGCGCACAAGCGGCAGCTGGCATTTCTGGCCAAGCATATGCGCCGCGAGGACGACGAGACCCTGGCAGCGATCCGCGATGCACTGGATGCAAACAGCGACACCGCGCGCCGCGAAGTGGCGGCGATTCACCGGGTCGAGCGCTGGCGCGAGCGCCTGCTCGCCGACGGCGACGTGGCGCTGGCCGAACTGCTGGAAGCCTACCCGGCCGCCGACCGCCAGCAACTGCGTCAGCTGGTGCGCAACGCGATCCACGAACGCGCCAAGAACAAGCCCCCGCGCGCCTACCGCGAACTGTTCCAGGTGCTGCGCGACCTGTCGCAAGAGCAGGGATTGGAGAGTGCGGATTTGGGATTGGAAGACGGCGAATCGGCGTCGGAAGACGACGAGTAGGGATCCGCCCGATCCATCAATCGAGGCAACGGCGGTGCCAGCCGTTGCCAATCCCAAATCCTGACTCCCGATTCCCCTCTGCTGAACCGGCAAACGGCAAAGGCCCGACGCACTGCTTTGCGCTCCTGCCGTTGCGAATTCCAAATCCCGATTCCCAAATCTCCGCATCTCAGGCCTGCGTTCCGCCAACCGTAATGCCGTCGATCAGCAGCGAGGGCTGGCCGACGCCGACCGGCACGCTCTGCCCGTCCTTGCCGCACACGCCCACGCCTTCGTCCAAGGCCAGGTCGTTGCCGATCATGCGCACTTTCTGCATGGTCTCTGGGCCATTGCCGATCAAGGTGGCGCCCTTGACCGGCGCGGTGACCTTGCCGTCTTCGATCAGGTAAGCCTCGGTGGCCGAGAACACGTACTTGCCGCTGGTGATATCGACCTGGCCGCCGCCGAAATTCACCGCGTAAATGCCCTTCTTGACCGAACGGATCATCTCTTCCGGGTCATGCTGGCCGGCGCGCATGTAGGTGTTGGTCATGCGCGGCATGGTCAGGTGCGCAAACGATTCGCGGCGGCCGTTGCCGGTGGGCGCCACGCCCATCAGGCGCGCGTTGTGGGTGTCCTGCATGTAGCCCACCAGCACGCCGTCTTCAATCAGCGTGGTGCACTGACTCGGTGTGCCTTCGTCGTCGATGTTGAGCGAGCCGCGACGGCCATCCAGGGTGCCGTCATCGACGATGGTCACGCCCGGCGATGCCACGCGCTCGCCCATGCGCCCGGCATAGACGCTGGTGCCCTTGCGATTGAAGTCGCCTTCCAGACCGTGGCCCACCGCTTCGTGCAACAGCACGCCAGGCCAGCCTGGGCCGAGCACCACCGGCATTACGCCGGCCGGTGCGGGGATCGCGTCCAGATTCACCAACGCCTGACGCAGCGCTTCGCGGGCGAAGCCTTCCGGGCGGCCGTCGGCAAACAGTTCGGCATAGCCGTAACGCCCGCCGCCGCCGGAATAACCGGATTCGCGGCGCCCACCCTGTTCGACAATCACTTGCACGTTCAAGCGCACCAGCGGGCGCACATCGGCCGCCAGCACGCCGTCGCTGCGGGCGATCAGCACCGTATCCACGCCGCCCGACAGGCTCACCATCACCTGCTTGACGCGCGGGTCGGCAGCGCGCACGTACTGGTCGATGCGGCGCAACAGGTCCACCTTGGTGGCGCTGTCCATGTCGTCGATCGGGTCGGTGGCCGCATACAGCGCACGGCTATTGCCACGCACCAGCGAGCGCGTGGATTGCGCCCCGCCCTCGCGCGAGATCGCGCGCGCAGACTGCGCCGCTTCCAGCAGCGCATCGCGATGGATGTCGTCGGAATAGGCAAAACCGGTTTTCTCGCCAGCGATCGCGCGCACGCCGACGCCTTGTTCGATGGAATGCGCACCGTCCTTGACGATGCCGTCTTCCACGCTCCAGCTCTCGCGCCGCGAATGCTGAAAATACAGGTCGCCGAAGTCGATGCCCGGGCCCAGCAGGGCGCCGAAGGTGCGGTCGAGATGGCCGGCATCCAGGCCGGAAGGAAGCAGCAGCCGGGTTTCGGCCAAAGTGAGAGCGTTATCGGTCATGTGGTCAGGATGGGGCCCACGCGCCGGGGAGACAAGTCGTTCCGCTGAACATGCGCGCAGCTATCATCGCCAGCCAGCTCTTCACCGATCACCCGCGCATGAAGCTCATCGCCCACGTTCTGGACGGCCACACGCTGGACATCCGCCCGGCCCCGCATGAGCGCGCGTGGATGGACGCCACCGACCAGCGCTACGCCTACCGCTGCCTGCCGCTGGCGATTGCCAACGCGCATGGCTGGGAGCTGCTGTGCCAGTCCGGCTTCGAGGCCAGCTGGGACGGCAGCGACGCGCTGGCGGCGATCACCATCACCGCCGATGCAGGCACGCATGCACCACCGGCGATCAGCCACTTCGGCTATGGCGTGCTGACCTTCCATGTGCCGTGCCTGTTCCGCACCGACACCGGCATCGACCTGTTCGTCACCGGCCCGTTGAATCAGCCAAAAGACGGCATCGGCGCGCTGAGCGGCATGGTGGAAACCGACTGGAGCCCGCACACCTTCACCATGAACTGGCGTTTCACCCGGCCCGGGCGGGTGCGCTTCGAGGCGGGCGAGCCGTTCTGTCATCTGTTCCCGCTGCAGCGCCAGTTGATCGAGCAGGTGCAGCCGCAATGGAAGCCGCTTTCCGAAGCGCCGCGGCTGGCGCAGCAACATGCCGACTGGACCCACAGCCGCACGCGCTTTCTGGATGAATTGCCCGATGCGCAATCGGCGGCAGCGCGCGAAAAATGGCAGCGCGGCTATTTTCTTGGCGTGGCCGCACCCGAGCAGCCGCCAGTGCCGGGGCATCGTTCGCGGCTGCGGCTGCCGGTGTTTACGCGTGCCGGCAGCGATGACACGCCCGCCGGCTAAGTGTGTCAGCGCAGCGTGGGATCTGCCTTGCCGGACTTGGCTGGCGCGGCCGGTTTGCTCGGCGCCCGCTCGCGCGCCTCGCGCTCCACCACGTCCACCTGCGGATCTTTCCACGGCCCGGTGACGTGATAGGTCTTGGCACCGATCGCACCCAGCGGTTTGCCGAGCACCGCGTTGGCCGCCGCGCCGACTGCCGCACCCACCGGGCCGCCGGCAACTGCGCCGACCACCGTCAGCAGGTTGCCGGCTTTGGGGTTCACGTCGACGGTTTGATCGAAGGTCTGCGCGCGCAAGTCGGTCTGCCCGCGGATGGCGATATCGGCAGCCGGGCCTTCGATGCGGATGGCATCGGTGCGCGCGAAGCCTTCACCGAAGCGCACTTCGCCGGCCAGCTTGTTGAACGCCAGACCCTTGGAGAAGAAATCGCGGAAGTCGAACATCAAGCGGCGCGGTAGCTGCGCCACGCTCAGCAGGCCGAGCACGCGGCCGGCGCCCGGGTCCACTTCCAGCAACTGGCCATTACGCACCTCAACCTTGAGGTTGCCTTCCAGCGAGCCGAGCGCAAAGCCAGTTGGCGAGCCTTCCCAGCCAGCATTGAGTTCCAGCTCCCCTTCGCCGCCGCGCAGCTGGCCGCCCAGGGTGAGGTTCTGCAGCAGATTGCCCAGGTTGCGGCTGTCCACACGCGCCGACAGGCGCGTCGTGGCTGCGTCGCCCTTGCCGCGCCAGGCACCGGTGAGGCCGATGTTCTGGTCGTCCGAGCGCAGCTGCAGCTGATCTACCTGCATGCCATCGGTGAGCCGGCTGCTACGCAGGGTGGCCGCACCGAAGGTCATTTTGCCGATCTGCAGATCGTCGATATCCAGTGACAGCGGCGGGATCGACACCGGGTCGAATTCGGCCACGGCGCGACGCGCAGGTTCCGGCAACGCGCCGGCCAGCGGATCGCCGGGTTCTGGCGCGGCCGGCGCGGCCGGCGCCGCCACCGGCTGCCAATGCACGGTCTTCAACTTGCCCTGCACGGTTGCACCATCGGCGGTGGGCACGGTGAGTTGGCCGGCCAGCGAGGGGCCCTCCAGCGTCACCGCTACCGCATCGCGGGTGGGGCGCAGGCGCAGGCGCGTTTGCGGGAACACGCCGCCGATCATCAGCAAGCGGTCCGCCTGCACGTCCACCTCCTGCAACGGCATCGCGTCTTTCTTGGAAATGGCCGGCTGGCCGGGCGGTGGCGGCATGTCTGTATCACTGCTGGTGCTGCGCGCCAGGCTGATCCAGTCGATCGCATCCAGCGAAGCGGCGCGACCCGTGACCACCAACCCGTTGGCCGGCGGCCGTTCGGTGACGGTATCGGTGCCCATCACCACACGCACGCCAGTCTGCTCGCCATGGCTGCTGGCCTTGAGCGCCACCAGCTTGCCGAAGGCCACATCGATATCGCCATCGCCCAACGGCAGCGCCACCTTGACCCGGGTGTCCAGTGGCTGGCTGGCTGCCTTGTCCAGCGGCGCTGGCAGGTCCAGCGTGGTGCCGATCAAGTTAGACCGTAGCGTCAGCATCGCATTGGCAGTGGTCTGCCCCGGTGGCGGCAGCGGCACGTCCACGCTGACCTGCCAGGGCGCGCTGCCATGCACGTACGGGCGCAGCCACTCCATCTGCGGTGCGCGGTCGAACAATTCCTTGGCATCCAGGGCGGCGCCAAGACGTGCTTCGAAGGCCTGCTTGGGGTCCTGCACCAACCCGCCGGCGCGCAACGACAACTCGCCGCTGCGCCCCTCGTGCTGCACGCTCAACTGCTCGGCGGCAAAACCGGTGTCGCGGTACTCGGCCTGCCCGCTGACCTGGTCGAACGCCAGATCCCAGCGTGCATCGGCCAGCTTGGCACCTTGCAATGCCACCGTGCCCTGCAGATGGCCGCCAACGCCATGGGTGCGCAGGGGACGCAGCAGATCGAAGGTCACCGCAGCCGGGCCGGATACGGTGAGATTGCGCAAGGTGTCGCCATAGCGGCGCTCCAGCGGGCTCTTGCGCAGCATGCCGAGCAACTGCGCTGCGTCGGCCTGGGTGGAGGCGCGGACATAAAGTTCGGACGTGGCGAAACTGGGGATGCCCGCGTCCAGCTGCGCAATCGGGGTGCCCGCAAGGTCGCCCTGCCCCTGCAGCGAAAAACCCTTGCCGATAAAACTCAGGTGCGCCTGGACCTGCTCCATCGCCGGCCAGTCCGGCTGGAAGCGGATCACGCCATCGCGAATCTGCCCGAATGCTTCGAAGCGCCCGTCGTTATCGTCGAACGGCCAGTCGTCCAGATCGCCGCTGACCAGGCCAGTGCCGCCGGTGACGGTGCCGCCGGCCACGGCCATGTCGAGCCAGTCGATGGCGGCCTCGCTCATCTTGGAGCGGATCCAGAACTTGCGCGCCACCGGCACCGCCACATCGTCCAGTTGGGCCGCCAGTTGCATGCGCGGGCGGCTGCCATCGCCCTGGAACCACAGCCCGCCGCGCACGTTGGCGCCGTAATCCTTGCCCTGCACACGCAGCGCCGGGGTGGCGACCTGCCAGCCAGCGCCTTCGCGCCAGCCGACGATCTTGCCGGCCAGTTGAATCTCATGCACCACGCCAAAGCCGGTTGGCCAATCGAAGCGCAGCGTGGCGTCGGGTGCGGGGTCCAGTTCCACGCCCTGCGCATCGCCATCGATCGTGCCGCGCAGGCCGCTGATGCCCGGCGCATTGCCCACCGGCAGAAACCCCAACTCTTCGATCTGGCCCTGCGCGCGCATCGCGCCGCCTTGCTCGCCGGCGACCTGCAGGTCGGCCACGCGCAGCTGCGGCTTGGACAGGCTCAGCCAGCGCCGCAAGGCAGGCGACAACTGCTCGCTCAGCGCGGCCGCGGCGATCAGGCCAGAGACGTCGACATGCTTGCCCATCACCGCATAGCGGCGCCCGCCGGCAATGCTCAGCCCATCCAGGTGCTGCAGTTGCGCTGCCTGGCCCAAGCGCAACAGCGGCGCGTCCACCCGCCAGCCGCCGTCGATGGTCTGCCAGCGCGCGCGCGCCTGCAGCCGCTCCCAGGTGAGCGTGCGCCGCGCGGTCTCGCCTGGCAGTGCGGCCCCGGACAGGCGCAGCTGCTGCAGGTCGGCATCCACGCTTACCGCAGCGATCCGGCGTGAACGCAGTTGCGCCCAGGCCTGCACGCGCCCGCCACCGCCATCCACGCGCATGCCGCCGAACTGCAGCAGCGACGCCCATGCCGACAGGTCGGCCGGGTCGGCTTGCGCGTAAGCACTACCGTCGCCACTGTCGCGGTCGAATTCCAGCACCGCCGTCAGCGGCGCGCGCTTGAGATCGATCCAGCTACGGCTGCCCACCTTCACGGTGGATCCGCTAACGCGCAGGCGCAGGTCAATGCGCGGCAGCGTGGTATCCAGGCCGATCGATGGCGCGGCCACATGCAGGCGCGCTTCGGCCAGTTGGATCTCGCCAAGCCGGCGCAGCGCATCCAGCGGATCGGAGTTCCCGCCGCTGGGCATGCCCCGCACCGACCATACCCCGTCGTCGCTGCGTTGCAAGGTTAGCGCCAGGCCACGCAGGCGTATTTCGGTCAGCGAATGGCCCGGCAACAGCCCGGCGTACATCGCCAGCAGCACCTCGGCCTGGCCGACGCGCACCTCGCCTTGCGGACCGATGCGCAAGCCATCCAGCCGCAATAGCGGACCGCGCCGGGTCCATTCGGTCTGCAGCCGGTCGAACGCAATCGGCTGACCGGCACGCTGGCTCAGCCACTGCGCAATCTGCTGCGGGTGTTCCTCGGCCAACGGCAGCGCCTGGCTGGCCGCGCCCACCAACAACGCGACCGCCACCAGCGCAAGCGCGCTGGCAGTGATGGCATAGCGGCGAAACAGACGGAGACGGCGGCGCAGCGGGGTGGGCATTAACGGCTGGGAATGGGGAATGGGGAATAGGCAATCGTAAGGGCACCAGCCCTTGCGGACGACCAGTTAGCCGCCTGCCTGCGCAACGAACTAGAAGGGATACCAAAGGTCCCGTAGAGCGGCTGTTGCTCCACATCCATTCCCCACTCCCGATTCCCGATTCCCGGCCTCACAGCAGCACCACATCGAACTGCTCCTGCAGATACTGGTCGTCGGACTGGAAGCGGATGCTCTTGCCGAGGAACTCTTCCAGCTCGGCCACGGCTGCCGACTCTTCGTCGGTGATGCGCGCGACCACTTTGGAGGACGCGATGACCAGCAGGCGCGCCGCATCGAACTGGCGCACCGCGCGGGTGATCTCGCGGAAGATCTCGTAGGTCACCGTTTCGGCGGTCTTGATGGTGCCGCGCCCGCCACATTGGCCGCAGGTTTCCGAGAGTTGGCGCTCCAGGCTTTCGACGGTGCGCTTGCGGGTCATCTCCACCAGGCCCAACGGCGAGAACTCGTACACGGTGGTCTTGGCGTGATCGCGTGCCAGTGCCTTCTCCAACGTGCGCAGCACCTGGCGGCGATGCTCCGGGTCGTCCATGTCGATGAAGTCGATGATGATGATGCCGCCCAGATTGCGCAGCCGCAGCTGCCGCGCCACCGCCTGTGCGGCTTCCAGGTTGGTGCGGAACACGGTCTCTTCGAGGTTGCGCTGACCGACGAACGAGCCGGTGTTGACGTCAATGGTGGTCATCGCCTCGGTCTGGTCGATCACCAGATAGCCACCGGATTTGAGCGGCACCTGCTTGTTCAACGCCCGTCCGATCTCGTCCTCGACCCCGTACAGGTCGAAGATCGGCCGGTCGCCGGTGTACAGCTCCAGCCGCTCGGCCAGCACCGGCATGTACTTGGCCACGAAGGCCTCCAATTGCACGAAGGTCTCGTTGGAATCAACCTTCACCTTCTCCACGTCACGACGGATCAGGTCGCGTACCGCACGCAGCGGCAGGCTCAGGTCTTCATAAATGATGCTGCACGGCGGCGCCTCACGGCCGCGGCGCTCAACCACATTCCAGACCCGCGACAGGTACGCGATGTCCTCGGCCAGCGCCTCGGCCGGCTGGCCTTCGGCATTGGTGCGGATGATGTAGCCGAAGCCGCCATGCTGGGACGAGACCTCGCTGACGATGGTCTTCAAGCGCAAGCGCTCGGCCTCGTCTTCGATCCGTGCTGACACCCCGACCACCTTAGACTGCGGCAGCAGCACCAGATAGCGCGACGGAATGCTGATCTGGGTGGTCAAGCGCGCACCCTTGGTGCCGATCGGGTCCTTGACCACCTGCACCACGATGTCCTGGCCGTCGCGCAGCAGTTCCACGATCGGCACCGAGGCAGCCGGCGGCGGCGGGATCGGGGTTTCTTCGGTATCAACCACGCTGGCCGGCGCAGGCGCCGGACGGATCACATCGTTGGCGTGCAAAAACGCGGCACGCTCCAGCCCTACTTCAACGAAGGCAGCCTGCATGCCAGGCATGACCCGCTGCACCTTGCCCTTGTAGATATTACCCACCACGCCCCGGCGCCAACCGCGCTCGATATGCAGCTCCTGCAGCATGCCGTTCTCGATCACCGCCACACGGGTCTCACGTGGGGTGACGTTGACCAAAATCTCTTCCGACATCAATGCGCTCCGAAGGCTGTGAGCAACTGCGAGGTGTGATAAAGCGGCAATCCCATCACGCCGGAATAGCTTCCGGACAGATGGCGGATGAAGCGTTCGGCGCGGCCCTGGATCGCATACGCGCCGGCCTTGCCCATTGGCTCGCCACAGGCGGCGTAAGCAGCAATCTGCGCATCATCAAGTGTGTCGAACGTGACTTCCGACACCACCAGTGCCTGCGCCGGCGCGCGCTGTGCGCAGACTAGAACCACCGCCGTGAGCACCTGGTGGGTGCGCCCGGACAAAACGCGCAGCATCGCGATGGCATCGTCCACATCGACCGGCTTGCCGAACACCCGCTCGCCCAACACCACTTCGGTATCCGAGCCCAGCACGATGGCGTCGGGGTCGGCGCCCTGTACCAGCGCCAGACCGGCGTGCGCCTTGTCCAGCGCGACGCGCTGCACATAGTGTTCGGGCGTTTCATCGGCTGCGCGCAACTCGGGCACATCCAGTTGCAACGTCTGGAACGGCACATCCAGGCGTTGCAGGAGTTCTTGTCGGCGCGGCGAACGGGAGGCGAGATAGAGCATCCGTCCAGCATACCCGTTGCCCGCACTCGCCCGCTTGTCTGGTGAACGCACGCAGCGTTGCCGATGTGTTGTTGCGTTCGACTCACAACATATTCATCGAGGTGCTAACACGCTCTCCACATAGACAAGGAGATCTCATGCGTACCTACCTCAAGCCGTTGTTGCTGGCCCTGTCCATCGCTGCCGGAACCGCCATGACCGCCCACGCCCAGCCTGCCCCGAGCTACACCATTCCCAGCGACGGCACCCTGCTCAACGTGTCGGCCGAGGCGGAAGCCAAGCGTGTGCCGGACATCGCCACGCTGTCTGCCGGTGTGGTCACCCAGGCCGCCGACGGCAACGCCGCCATGCGCCAGAACGCCGAACAGATGAGCAAGGTCATGGCCGCGGTGAAGGCCGCCGGCATCGCCGACAAGGACGTGCAAACCAGCGGCATCAATCTGAGCCCGCAGTACACCTACAAAGAAAACCAAGCGCCCAAGATCAACGGCTACCAGGCCAGCAACACGGTCAACCTCAAGGTCCGCGACATCACCCGCCTGGGCAAGGTGCTCGACGCCCTGGTCGCGCAGGGCGCCAACGATATCAACGGCCCCAGCTTCTCGATCGACCAACCCGAACCGGTCTACGACGAAGCGCGCGTGGCCGCACTGAAAAAAGCCCAGGCGCGTGCCGAAACCTATGCCAAGTCGCTGGGCCTGAAGGTGCGCCGCATTGTCAGCATCTCCGAAGGCCGCAGCGGCGGTGCGGTGCGCCCGATGATGATGGCCGCCTCCATGCGCTCGGCCAAGGCCGAGATGGACACCCCGGTCGCTCCAGGCGAGAGCACGCTGTCGATCAACCTAGATGTGACGTTCGAACTGGGGCGCTAAGAGCGCTTGTCTAAATCCAAAGCATCGTTTCTTTACTGCCCTCTTCGGAGGGCAGTGTCGTTTGCGCGGTCGATCAAAAACTCTTGCCTGCTTCTGGCCAAATGTAGTTACAGCATTGCGCCTGTGACACAAGGAAAAACCTGGTTACTTTCATGTGCCCAGAGTCGCAGTATTTCAGTCTGAATAGACGTTATTTAGCGTTTGTGCTTAAAAAAGCATGAAATTTAGAGAAATTGTTCTTTAAGCGGGCGCGACCGCTCTCTAGCATCGATTGTCAGCGCACCGTCATCTTCGTGACGGCGCCAATCTGGAGAGCGATCGAAATGACCAGTCACGCCGCGCGGCAACGCCGCCCGTTATGCTCCACGTCGCCCGCGCGCTATGGCCGCATTAGCGTGCTTGCGCTTGCCCTGAGCGGCGCCGTCGGCATGCTCGCCACCGGCACTGCGGCCGCGCAAAGCACCACTGCCGGCATCTACGGAAGCGCGCCGGCCGGCGCAGGCGCCACGGTCACCGTGCAGGGCGACACCGGTTTTACGCGTACTGCAACGGTCGATGCCAACGGCCGTTACGCCATCGGCAACCTTCCGGTGGGTACCTATACCGTCACCCTGCAACGCGAAGGCCAGGCCGCCGAGACCCGCAAGAACATCGCGCTGCGCGTCGGCGCCGGCACCGATGTGTCCTTCGGCAGCAGCAATGCGCCCGAGGACACTGCCACCCTGGGCACCATCACGGTGACCGGCAAGAACATCTCGCCGGTGGACGTCTCCGCCACTGCTTCACGCACCGTCATTACCGCCGAGCAATTGCAACGTTTGCCGCTGGCGCGCTCGGGCGAAGCGATCGCGCTGTTGTCGCCAGGCGCGGTGCAAGGCAGCGGCTACTTCGGCAATGCCATTTCCTTCGGCGGCGCCGGCGTGACTGAGAACGCCTACTATCTCAACGGCTATCTCAGCTCTAATCCGCTAACCAACATCGGCGGCGTCACCCTGCCCTACGGCGCCATCGACCAGCAGGAAACCTATACCGGCGGCTATAGCGCCCGGTACGGCGGTTCGGCAGGCGGCGTACTCAGCCAGGTCGGCAAGCGCGGCACCAACGAGTGGCACTTCGGCGGCCAGATGCTGTGGCGGCCGAAGAGCTTGTCCAGCGACTACAAGGATGTGTTCTATCCGGACACGCCACTGCCCTCTTCCGACTATTCCTATGCCAAACCAGATTTGCCCGGCACGCTGTACCGTAGCCGCAAGGGCGACAAGGCCTGGAATACGGTCTTTAGCGCCTATGCCGGTGGACCGCTCATTGAGGACAGGCTGTTCGTTTTCGTTGCCGCCGAGCAGGAGCGTACCGAAGGTGTATCGACCGCAAGCCGCGAAGATTCGGTTATCGGCCGAGACACCTATCGCGTGGACGAGCCGAAGGTTTACGCCAAGGTCGACTGGAACATCAACGACCGCAACATCCTTGAATTCACCGGCGTCAAGAACAACTACCGTACAAGCGGCGCGTACAGCGATTTCAGCTACCCAGGAGTGATCACCCAAAGCGCAAGCGGTGCGTTCGCCGATACGGTCAAGGTCGACGACCGTTACTACATCGGCAAATACACCAGCTACATCACCGACGCACTGACCTTCAGCGCGACCTATGGCAAGAGCCAGCAGAGCGACTATCGCAACAATCCCAGCCTGGCTCCATATCTGTACAACGCCAATCGGCAGGATCCGGCCATTACCGCTGGCAGCGAAATTCGCAACAACCAGACCTCGACCCAGGCACGCGATGGCGAGAATCGTACCCACGGCCTGCGCCTGGACTTGGAGTACGTGCTCGGCAGTCATACGCTGGCCAGCGGCGTGGACAACATGTACTTCAACGCCAACAACGAAGGTGCACTCACCACTGGACCAGGCTACACCTGGACCTAGGACAACCTCGCTCCCGACGTGCCTATCGCCGACTCGTTGGGTGTCGGTCCGGCAGGCGGCGATGGCTACTACGTCTACCGCGGCGTCTTCCAAACAGCCACCAGCATGTCGGTCAGGCAGAAAGCCTATTTTCTCGAGGACAAGTGGCAGATCAATGATCGTCTGTTGCTGATCCTGGGCGTGCGCAACGACAAGTTCACCAATTTCAATGATGCTGGCAAGGTCTATGTGGAAAGCGGCGACCAATGGGCGCCTCGGATCGGCATCAGCTGGGATGCGTTTGGTGACTCGTCGTTGAAGGTCTACGGCAATGTCGGTCGCTATTATCTGGCGCTTCCCAATAGCGTGGCCATTCGTGGTGCGTCGCCCTCGACGTATACGAGCGAATATTTCACCTATACCGGTATCGACGCCCAAGGCAACCCGACCGGCCTGACGCCGATCCCGGTGGATCCAAGCGCTGGCGCTTCGTGCTCCGGCAATGTCGTCTCTTCCAATCGCGAGTGTGGGCAGCAACCCGATGCCGCGTCAGTCGCGGCCACCGACCTGAAATCGATGTACCAGGATGAGTTCATGGTCGGCTTTGACAAGACGCTGGGCAGCGATTGGGTCACTGGCGCCAAGCTCACCTACCGCAACCTGGGCACCACCATCGACGATGTCTGCGATTCGGACAAGATGCGCACCAAGCTGGCCGCGATTGGCGTGGACCCCAGCACGGTCGATGTTCCTGGGTGCGTCATCTTCAACCCGGGCGAAACCAACTCCTTCAGCCTGGCCAACCTGGATGGTTCCGGCCGCACCGCGCTTTCGATGTCGTCGGCCGATTGGGGCTTCGACAAGAAGGCCAAGCGCAAGTATCTGGCACTGGATCTGTTCCTCCAGCATCCGTTCGACGGCAAGTGGGAAGGCCGCATCGATTACACCCTGTCGCGCAACTTTGGTAACACCGAGGGCCAGGTGAAGTCGGACATCGGCCAGAGCGACGTGTCCAAGACCCAGGACTGGGATGCGGCCGCGCTGATGTGGTACTCCGGCGGTTACCTGGCCAACGATCGTCGCCACCAGATCAAGCTCTACGGCTCCTACCAGCTGGCACCAGAATGGCTGATCGCCGGCAATATCCGTGTTCTGTCAGGCACTCCGAAGTCGTGCCTGGGTTATGTCAGCATCAACGGCACTGACGAGTCTTCCGATGCGGGCGACCCGGTCGGGTACGGCTCGTCTTATCACACCTGCGACGGCCAGCCATCGCGGCCAGGCGACGCCGGACGTTTGCCTTGGACGAAGATCGTCGACCTGGGCCTGACCTATCGCCCGGCCTTCGCCGGCAACAAGCTGGCCGTTACCCTGCAGGGCTTCAATATCTTCAACGAGCGTAAGCCCTTGCAAGTCAACTCCACCTGGGAAGACAACCACTACAAGCTGTCCAACATCTACGGCATGGGGGTCAATTTCACCCAGCCACGCTACGCCATGTTGTCCGTGTCGTACGACTACTGACGTCTCTCCCGTCAGCGTTGTTTTCCCAGCCCTGCGAAGGGCTGGGCTTTTTCTCAATCCACGCCCAGCTTCGGCTGGGCGTCTTGTTTGTGCAGATGCTTGCAATTGGCTGCTGCACCGTGGCGTTCACACGTGGCAATGCGCCGTGAGCACCGCTTGAATGATGCCTGCCTATCTGGCGGCGCCGTTGCCGCAACGCAATCCAAGCAGCGCTTGTGAAGCCGCGCCAGCTGCGGTAAACCTACGCCACCGGATGGTGATGTGCGTCCGGGTCGCGCTGGTCCTTTCCGCAGTTCCGTTCTGGAGGTGGATGATGGTTCGCACGCAATCGCAGGTTTCTTCCCGTCCTTTCGGCATCGACCCCTCGCGCGTGCTGGCGATGAGCACGGCCGTGGCATTGCACTTACTTGCGGGCGGGTTGTTGCTGATTCCGCTCTCGCACCGGGCGATTCCCCAGCAGACCGCACCCAAAGAGCGCTGGCTTATGCCGGTCAGCATCCCCACGCCGCCGCCACCGCTGGTGTTTCCAGTCAACGTAACGTTCAAGCCGAAAACGCATATACCGACCAAGACGCTGCCGGTTCCTGTGCAAACCGCAGTGATCACGCAGGAGCCTGTGGTCGATAGCGCGGCGTTTGCCGTTCCCGCGAGGATCTCCGACGTGGTCGCAGAAAGCACCCCGACGACAACCGCGCCCAGCGGACCGATCGAAGCGGGTCAACTGCAGTATCTGAGTTCGCCAGCGCCGAGCTATCCGGCGGCCGCACTGCGCGCAGGTCAGCAAGGCACGGTGCTGCTGCGTGTGCTGGTCGGCATTGATGGACGTCCGGCCGAAGTCAGCGTGCAGACCAGCAGTGGTCATCGCGTGCTCGACCTTGCCGCGCGTAGCCAGGTGCTGCGCAGCTGGCGCTTCCAGCCGGCCATGCAGAACGGTCAGGCCGTGCAGGCCTATGGCCTGGTGCCGGTAAGTTTCTCGTTGAATTGATGGAGACGTGATGCGGCGGCTTGCAAGCACAGCCGCCGCATCGACACGCCTCTGCTCATAGGAGCGACTACTGCCAACCATGCGGCTACGAACGCATGCGCTATGGTTAGCAACAAAATGCAAAATCGCCAAAGCGTTTGTTGATGCACGCACGCCATCAATAGCCGGTACGTCCATCGCCTACGAAGCTCCTCATACTCCGCATCGCGCGTGCAACTTGGAGCAGCTGATAAGACGACTGCGCCGCCATCAGACAGATGCGGCCAGCGTTCGGAACGGCATGTGGTAGGCGAGCACTGCAACGCTTCAGCGCCATCCATACCGACCTGGCGACTACTCGCGACGTGTTGTTAGCCGCTCGGTTCCATCGTTGGTGGCGTGGCGCCATGACCCAAGCTTGCTGCTGGAGGTGCAAGAGCTGCGCGCGTTGCTATGCGCGGTGATACGGATGGTTGGCCAGCATCGCCGCGGCGCGATACAGCTGCTCGGCGACGATCAGGCGCACCAACATGTGCGGCAGGGTGAGCGGGCCGATCGACCAGCTCTCACTGGCGCTTTTCAGCACCTTGGCCGAATGGCCTTCCGGCCCGCCGATCAAAAACGCCAGATCGCGCCCCTGTCCGCGCCAGTGTTCCATGCGCTGGGCGAGCTGTTCGGAACTGAGCGGGCGCCCCGGCACATCCAGCGCGATGACGTAGGCATTTTTCGGCAGCGCGGCGAGCACGCGGCGGCCTTCGTCGTCGGTCGCGCGCTGCGCGTCGCGGCCCTTGCCACGCAGGCCGGGTTCGATCTCGACCAGCTCCAGCGGCATCCAGTGCGAAAGACGCTTCTGGTATTCGGCAAACCCTTGCGCCACCCAGCTTGGTGCGCGCTCGCCGGTAGCGATAAGTCGGCATTTCATGGCTACATGATATCCGCGCGACCACCCAGCCACGCAGGAGTCGTTCGATGCCGGTTTTCGATCCCGCCCGCCGCCAGATTCTCAAGGGCACCCTTGGCAGCTTGAGCGCACTGCAGTCGCGCCAGGCCCAGGCCGCCACCTCGCCCTCCACGCGGTTGGCACCTTTTCCCAGCCGTTACGGCCCACTCGCGCCGGTTGCCGACCAAAGCACCGGTCTGCCGCTGCTGCAGCTGCCACAGGTTTCAGCTACCGCGCGTTCGGCTGGAGCGGCGATCGCATGGACGATGGCCAGCCCTGCCCCGACCGGCATGACGGCATGGGCGTGGTCGGTCTGCGCCGGCCCGACTGGCGGCCCGGTGGCGACCCGCTGCGCGGCCTGGCATATGTGCTGATCCGCAACCACGAACGCGGCGCGGGCAGCCCGTTCCGGGCGCCGGCGATGTGCGACACCGGCATCGTCAGTGGCACCAGCAGGCCAGCGGCGGCACCACCACGCTGAGTGATGGCCGGCGCTGCTGGGGCAGCCTGGAGCCGCGCCTCGGCGGCACACTGGTCAACTGCGCCGGCGGCCCCACGCCGTGGGGCACCTGGCTGCGCTGCGAAGAGATCAAGACCAACGCGGTCTCCAGCAACGGCCGCAAACATGGTTACGTGTTCGAGGTGGACCCGGACAGCCACCGCACCACAGGCCGCCCACTGGTTGGGCTGGGCCGTTTCAGTCACGAAGCGGTGGCAATCGACCCACGCACCGGCATCGTCTATCTCACCGAAGACGACCGCAACGAGGCCGGCCTGTACCGCTTCATTCCCAACGACCGCCGTGGCCGTAACGGTTCACTGGAAAACGGCCACCGCTTGCAGGCCGCGCGCGCGCGTAGGCGCCGCAATGCCGACCTCACCGTGGCCAGCATCGGCCAGCATCGGCCAGCAATTCCAACTGGATGGGTGGATATTTCCGAGCCCGATCTGGACAGCATCGCCGCACCCGCAGGCTTTGCCGATATCGGCGCCAACGACACCTTGAGCGGCCCGTTTGCAAAGCCTGCGCCGATGGCGCGCTGCGCATGAGCCGCGGCGAAGGCATCTGGTACAGCTACGGCAAGATGTTCATCGTCGACACCAGCACCGGCGTAAATGCGCAGGGCCGCCGCGGTTACGGCAATGGCGCGGTGTGGGTGCTGGACCTGTTTACCCAACGCCTGAGCGCGCTGTTCGTCAGCGGCAATCAGCTGGCCGCGCACAACCCGGACAACGCGACGGTGAGCGCGCGCGGTGGCGTGGTGTTGTGCGAAGACGGCGGCGAGAGCCCGGACGAATACGGCCCGGGCGCGCGCGCTCGGGCTGACCCTTAACGGCGAATCGTTCTACCTGGCCAAGAACAATGTGCAGCTGACCTCGCAGCAGATTGCCAACGCCGGCAAGACGATTGCCGAAGGCGATTACCGCGATACCGAGTTCTGCGGTGCGTGTTGGGATCCGTTGGCGCGCACCTTGTTCGTCAACATCCAGACGCCGGGCATCACGCTGGCGATCACTGGGCCGTGGGAGCGCGGACCGTTGTAAGTGCATGGCGCTGTACGCTGGTGATGGGCATGTCCCGAACCGCGGGCTAGGGAATGCACGAAGCCGCTCGATTGCGCAGTGAATGACTCAAACAGCAACGGCGCCCAAGGCGCCGTTGCTGGTCATGCACGCACGCCGCGCAACTGCGCAGATTTAGAGCAGCTAACAAAACTACTGATCAGCCGCCAGGCGGGCGTGGCCGGTGCTCGGAATAGGCATGTACCACTCGTACACTCCGGTTCCTGTGCGTCGTCCGCACTCACCTGACGACTGCTCGCTACGTTTTGTTGGCCGCTCTTAGCGCTGTTCGTCGGACTCGTCTTCGTCGGATGGGCGCTGATCGCCGACCGTCCACAGACGCTCCAGTGCATAGAATTCGCGCACGCGCGGCAACATCACATGCACCACCACATCGCCCAGGTCGACCAGCACCCACTCGGCTTCGCGCTCGCCTTCCACGCCCAGCGGCATCACATCCAAACGCTTGGCGAACTTGACCACTTCATCGGCGATCGATTTGACGTGGCGGGTCGAGGTACCCGACACCACCACCATGTAGTCGCAGACACTGGACTTGCCGCGCACATCGATCTCGACCACGTCCTTGGCTTTCAGTTCTTCGACAGCCTCGCGCACGGTGGCCAACAGGGCCGGCACGGACGGCGGCGGGTTCGGGAGAGAGGTCTTGATGACTTGGGCTTGGCTGGTCAAAGCGGCAACTCGATGGAATTGATGTGAATTATAGGCCGGTCCCGCCGGATGCGTGTTCAGCTAGCCGGGCGGGCGCTGCGGTACAGGCCTTCGCGCTGAATCATTGCGGCCACCGGCGGTGGCACCAGGGCCTGCCATTGGCCAACAGCAGCGATACGTGAACGCACTGCGCTGGCCGATTCGCCGCGCAAGGGCTGATGCAGCAGATAGAGCCGGCCGGCCGGGGCGCTGACCAGGTCGTCCGCACTGCAGACCCAGCGGCCCTGCACCGCCGCGGCCAGCTGCGGTGCGTCGGCCAGCTCCAATGTGGTTCCCGGGCGTGCAGCCACCACGAAATGCGCCAGCCCGAACAACGCCTCCCAGTCATGCCAGTGGTCCAGCCCGACGAAGGCATCGGCGCCGAGCAGCCAGGCGATCGGGGCGGTGGGGCCGAGTTCGGCACGCAGCTCGCGCAAGGTGTCCACGGTGTAGGACGGCGCATCGCCATGCGCGGCGCGGCGCAGCTCGCGGGTATCCAGCTGCAGCCCTGGGTGGTCAGTGAGCGCCAGCTCCAGCATCTGCGCGCGCTGCGCGGCAGTGGCGCCGGGCGCGGGGCGATGCGGCGGGTCGGCGGCCGGCACCAAGTGCACGCGTGCACCCAGTTCGTCGCGCGCCGCGCAGGCGATGGCGAGATGGCCGAGGTGGATCGGGTCGAAGGTGCCGCCGTAGTAGAGATGCAGCCTGGAACTGGGAATTGTGAATCGGGAATCGGTGTGGGATCGGGATTCGGGATTTGGGACTTGGGATTTGGGAAGAAGCGGGTCTGAGGTGGCGGACTCGGCGTTGATGGCCGGTGACCTCAGAGCCGAGCTGATAGAGGCTGCCGGCTGTGCGCTTTGCTGTGCGGTTGCGCTAGTTGGAGGCTGCCGGTTTCCGGCGCCGGCGCCTTGCTCAGCAGTTCCGGCCTCCCTCGCGGTCACGCCAACAATCTCACCGCGCGGGCTTCGGCCACGGCCACCAGCAGGCGTTCCAGACCCACCCAGGCGTCGCCGTCGGCGCGACCTTTGGCCATGCGATCGACCAGCCCGGCTTCGGCGACGAAGCGTTCCCAGCGACGCGGTTCGGGGTGACGTTGCAGCGCGCGCTTGAATGGTGCCTGGCGCGATTCCCACAGCCCCTGCGCCTTCATTTCGGCAGCCAGGTTGCCGCCGTTGGCCTGCACCTTCGCCAGCGAGGCAGTGCGCAGTAATTCCTTGATCAGGATCGGCATCAGCGCGGCAACCGCCTCGCCTTCGGCACGCAGGCCGGCGAGCATACGGATCACTGCCGCCGGCTGCCCGGAAAACGTGGTTTCGGCGAGCCGGAAGACGTCATAACGCGCGGCGTCAGCCACCAGCGATTCCATCGCTTCCAGATCCAGCGTCTTGCCATCGGCCAGCAGGGCGAGCTTGTCGATCTCCTGCGCGGCGGCGAGCAGGTTGCCTTCCACCCGCTCGCTCAGACGCTGCACGGCCCCGGCATCGGCGCGCAGGCCGTGCGCACGCAGGCGACGCTCGATCCAGTCGGATAGCTCATGCGGCTTGATCGCCCAGGCCACCGCAATCGTACCGATGCGGCCGACGGCCTCGGTCCACTTGCCCTGGTGCGCCTTGCTCCAGTCGTTGGCGGTAATCAGCAGCACCACGTCCGGCGGCGGGTTGGCGCAGAAGCGGGTGATGACCTCGGCGCCATCCTTGCCCGGCTTGCCGCTGGGCAGGCGCACCTCGACCAGCCGGCGCGGACTGAACAGGCTGGGCGCATTGAAGCTGGCGTCGAGCTGATTCCAGTCGAAATCGCGGCCATCGGCATCGAAGACTTCGCGTTCACCGATGCCTTCGGCGCGCGCGCGTGCACGCACCGCGTCGGCGGCCTCAAGCACACGCAAGGTCTCGGGGCCGGCGATCAGATAGACCGGCTGCAACGGCTGATTGGACTGGCCGGCCAACTGCTCGGGGCGAAGTTCCATACCGGTGAGCGGGCGCGGCTTAGTTGCCCGAGGTCGGCGCGGGCGGCAACGAGGCCGGCACGCTGGATTCGGGCGTCGTAGTGGGCTGTACTGGCTGCGCCGGGGCCGGCGGCAACGGCGCAGTCGGGGTGCTTTCTAGGCTTTCGCCACGCTTCAAACGTGCACGCACCACGCTGTCGATACGACGCAGGATCGAGGCCGACATGTCTTTGCGCAGTTCGTCGGCAAGAATCTCGCGCTCGGTCGCGGTACCGGTGGCGTCCACCGGCGGCGACACGTAATCGCGCGACAGCTCGATCACCTGCTGCGGCACCAGCACAGAGCCATTGGCAGTGGTGACGGAGAAAATGGCCGCGTAGCGCAGGCTGTATTCCTGGGCACGGCCCTGGCTATCGATGGCGATCGGCAGATCGCCCCAGCGCTCGGACAACACCTGCACCTGCGCGAAGCCGGTCTTGGCGTCTTCATCGGCCAGCGTGGCGCCGGAAGCCTTGAGTCCACGCCGCAACAGCTTGGCCAGCTCGCTGTACTGCACGGCCGACTGCACCTTCACCGCCGGTGTGTCGGGCGGCAACGCCAGCGAATTACGCAGATGGAAACCGCAGGCGGTGAGGCTCGAGACGAGCACAAGGGACGCAGCGAAGGCAGTAGGAAATCGAATCATGGGCACAGTCTGGATGAGCGCCCCGGCGGCGGCAACAGGCGGCTAGCCTGCCCGACACCGCGTGAACGGGGCTTGAGAGGCGCCGCAGTAAACCGCGGCGCCCCAGGAATGACAAACGCGTCGCCGCGCGCCAGTGTAAAGAAGTACCGATAACCATCGCGGAAACCATCGACGCGTCGCCACGCACTGATGCAGCGAACTGCCAGGAACCACCAGGGAAACCCCATAAGCGTGCCGTAACGCAGCGGTGAAACACCAAGCCCCCCCCTATCTGTTGCTGCGCGCCAGCGCAGTGCATCGCCAGGACCATCGCAGCACCGCACCCACGCATCGACCCGCGGGTGCGGTGTGTCGCAAGCAACAACAGCAGCAAAGTCCCTGATACTTCGCCTTGCGCCCACACCATCAATTGCGAAGAACCTCGGCAGGCCACCCTACAACCGTGGCAGCGCACCGATCCGGCGAACTGCCCGGACCGGCGATGGCAAACCGCCGCATCAGCAGCACTTACCCCGCAACGATATTCACGATCTTGCCCGGCACGATGATGATCTTGCGCACGCTCAGGCCGTCGAGGAACTTGGCGGCGTTCGGCTCGGCCTGCGCCAGTGCTTCGATCTGTTCGCGGGTCGCATCGGCGGCGACGTCGATCGTGCCGCGCAATTTGCCGTTGATCTGCACCGCCAGCGTCAGTGCATCACGCACCAGCGCGCTGGCGTCGGCCTGCGGGAAGGCCACGTTTTCCAGCAGCGTCTCGCCACGCCCGAGCATCTGCCACAAGGCGTGGCTGGCGTGCGGGGTGATCGGGTTGAGCAGCAGCACCATCGCTTCCAGCGCTTCCTGGCGCACGGCACGGCCCTGGTCGCTGGCGTCGTCAAACTTGGCCAGCGCATTAGACAATTCCATCACCGCAGCAATGGCGGTGTTGAAGCTGTGGCGGCGGCCGTAGTCGTCGCTGACCTTGCCGATGGTTTCGTGGGTCTTGCGGCGCACGGCTTTCTGCTCGGCGCTCAGTGCGGCGACATCCAGCACGACGGCAGCGCCCTCGCCCACATGCTTGTGCACTTGCACCCACAACCGGCGCATGAAGCGCGCCATGCCGTCGACGCCGGCCTCGTTCCACTCCAGCGACTGCTCCGGCGGTGCGGCAAACATCGAGAACAGACGCACCGTATCAGCGCCGTACTTGGCCACCATCGACTGCGGGTCCACGCCGTTGTTCTTGGACTTGGACATTTTCTCGGTGCCGCCGATGTGCACCGGCTGGCCGTCGGCGATCAGCACCGCACCGGTGACGCGGCCACGCTCGTCGCGCTGAATTTCGACATCGGCCGGGTTGATCCAGTCCTTGCCGCCATTGTCCGCGTCGCGATAGAACGTGTCGGCGATGACCATGCCCTGGGTGAGCAGATTGGTTACCGGCTCGTCGCTATCTACCAGCCGCGCGTCGCGCATGAGCTTGTGATAGAAGCGGAAGTACATCAGGTGCAGGATCGCATGCTCGATGCCGCCCACGTACAAATCGGCCGGCATCCAGTAATTGGCGCGGCGGTCAACCATGTCGCGTGCGTTCGGGCTGGTGTAGCGCGCCACGTACCAGCTCGATTCCATGAAGGTATCGAAGGTGTCGGTCTCGCGTTCGGCCGGGCCGCCGCACTCCGGGCAAGTGGTCTGGCGCCAGGTCGGATCGGTCTTGATCGGTGAACCGGTACCGGCGAATTCCACGTTCTCCGGCAATACCACCGGCAACTGGTCTTCCGGTACCGGCACTGCGCCGCACTTAGCGCAATAGATCACCGGAATCGGGCAACCCCAGTAACGCTGGCGGCTCACGCCCCAGTCGCGCAGACGGTAATTGACCCGGCGCTGGCCCTGGCCCTTGCGCTCGAAGCGCTCGGCCAAGGCTTCGAAGGCGCCGCCGAAATCCAGGCCATCGAACTCGGCCGAATTGATCAGCTCCAACTCGCGGCTCTTGTCGGTGTACCAGTCGCGCCACTGGGTGGCGTCCCAGGTCTGCTCGTCTTCGTTGCGCGGCTCGCGCAGCTTGACCACCTGCACGATCGGCAGGCCGTACTTGTTGGCGAACTCGAAATCGCGCTGGTCGTGGCCGGGAACCGCCATCACCGCGCCGGTGCCGTAGCCCATCAGCACGAAGTTGGCCACCCACACCGGCACCTGCTCGCCGCTGATCGGGTGCACCGCGGTCAGGCCGGTCGCCATGCCGCGCTTTTCCTGGGTTTCCAGCTCGGCTTCGGACACGCCACCGTGCTTGAGCGTTTCCAGCAGCGCGGCCAGTTCCGGGTTGGATTTGGCCGCATGCAATGCCAGCGGATGCTCGGCCGCGATCGACACAAAGGTCACGCCCATCAGCGTGTCCGGGCGGGTGGTGAACACGCGCAGCGGATCGAGTGCCGCGCCGTTGGTGTCGCGCACGTCGAACTGGATTTCCAACCCTTCCGAACGGCCGATCCAGTTGCGCTGCATGGTCTTGACCGAGTCCGGCCAGCCGTCCAGCTGGTCCAGGCCGTCGAGCAATTCCTGCGCGTAATCGGTAATGCGCAGGAACCACTGCGGAATCTCGCGTTTTTCCACCACCGCGCCGGAGCGCCAGCCGCGGCCGTCGATGACCTGCTCGTTGGCCAGCACGGTCTGGTCGATCGGGTCCCAGTTCACCACCGCATTGCGGCGATAGGCCAGGCCCTTGCGCATCAGCCGGGTAAACATGCGCTGCTCGTGCACGTAATAGTCCGGCGTGCAGGTGGCGAACTCGCGCGACCAATCGATGGCGTAGCCCAGCGACTTCAGCTGCGCGCGCATGTGCGCGATGTTGGCGTAGGTCCACTTGGCCGGCGCGGTCTTGTTCTTGATCGCGGCGTTTTCCGCCGGCAACCCGAACGCATCCCAGCCCATCGGCTGCAGCACGTTGTGGCCGGTCATGCGCTTGTAGCGGCTGACCACATCGGAAATGGTGTAGTTGCGCACATGGCCCATATGCAGCGCACCGGACGGGTACGGCAGCATCGACAGGCAATAGAACTTCGGCTTATCCGAGTTCTCGTCGACCTGGAAGGCGCGGGTGGCATCCCAAAACTGCTGGGCGGAGGTTTCGACCTGCTGCGGGTCGTAGACGTTCGGTTCGACGGTGGACATTGGGAGCAGATGCTCGGGCGGTGCAAAGCGGTACAGGGTACCGCAGTGCAGCAGGTGCACCAAACCGTTGCCTTAGACCGTTGCCTTAGACCGTTGCCTTAGACCGTTGCCTTAGACCGTGGACTTCGCCGGCCACGCCCAGGCCGCCACTGCCAGCCAGCCCACCCAGGCCAGGAACGCCAGCCGCTGGGCAATGGCCTGGCGCAGCAGGCCCGGCGGGCCGAACGCCAGCACCGCCACCAGCAGCCCTGCCGCCAGGCTCAACCAGGCCAGCGTGCGGGTCGTGGCATCGTTGAGCAACGCGGCGGCAATCAACAACATGCCGGGCACGAACGCCACCGCCCACAACAACCAGGCGGTGGCATGGGCCTGGCTGGCGCGGCCATCCAGATCGGTGGGGTCCAGCGGCAGCATGCCCATGCCCAGAAAGGCCAGGCCGGCCAGCACGATCAACTGTCCGCCCACGCGCAGACTCCAGCTGGCTTTGGCCGGCATACGCGCCAGCAGGCTGACCCCGGTGACCATGCCCAGCGCACCCACCAGCACGAATGCAATCAGATTGAAGCCCAGCGCATGCGGCACGCCTTGCGCACCCAACAGTGCTACCGGGTGGCTGGCCTGCAGATAGCCCGGCAGCGTGGCGCCGAATCCGGCGAGCGCCAGCACGAAGACCGTTGCGGCGATCAGGCCGATGTAGCGCTGCGCGCTGTCAGTGGTTGGCATTGTCTTGCTCCAGCACGGGGCGCGATGCGCCGTCAGAACGCGGCATTGTCGTGCCGGGCGGGCGCGGCGTGAACCCCTGACGCTGCCACGCCCGTGCTCCAGGCGACCACGCAGGGCGCCGAAGCGCGTCATTGCGGCTAGGCTTGTGTCAGCCGCGTTTGCCACCATTACCTCCCACTGTCGCCGCACTCACTTCTGGAAGCCCATGTCCGACAAGCCGCATGTATTCGATGCCACCACCGACACTTTCGAGACCGAGGTCCTGCAGAAATCGTTGACGACGCCGGTACTGGTTGACTTCTGGGCCACCTGGTGCGGCCCCTGCAAGTCGCTGACGCCGATCCTGGAAAAGCTGGCCGGCGAGTACAACGGCGCCTTCGAACTGGGCAAGGTCGACGTGGACAAGGAACAGCAGATCGCCGCGGCGTTCCAGATCCGCTCGGTGCCGACGGTGTTTTTGGTCAAGGGCGGCGAGATCGTCGATGGCTTCCCCGGCGCGATGCCGGAAGGCCAGGTGCGCGAATTCCTGACCCAGCACGGTGTGCTGCCGGCCGAGCCGCAGGTAGCCGAAGCAGCGCCGGTGGCGCCGCTCGACCCGCAGGCGCAAGTGGCGGCGCTGCGTGAGGCGATCGCTGCCGCGCCGGACAAGGACGAACTCAAGCTGGACCTGGCGCTGGCCCTGCTCAAGACCGGCGACACCGCCGAAGCCGAGCAGTTGATCGATGCCCTGCCCGCCAACCTCGCCACCGACGACCGCGCGGTGCGCGCCAAGGCGCGGCTGAGCTTTGCCAACGTGCTCAAGGACGCCCCGGACACCGGCACGCTGCAGGCCACCGTAGATGCCGACGGTGCCGACCTGCGCGCGCGACATCTGCTCGGCGTGCGCCACCTGCTCGACGGTAATGACGAAGCCGCGCTGGAGCAGTTTCTGGAAATGCTGCGGCAGGACCGCACATTCGACGACAGCCTGCCGCGTCGCAGCCTGATCGATGCGTTCCGGGTGATCGAGGATGAAGATCTGGTCGGCCGCTATCGCCGCAAGATGTCAGCGCTGGTGTTTTAAGCGCCGGGTTGAGGCCTGACATCGGGCTGGGTTGGGCGGTCGTGCGATCGCGCTGCTCATCGCGTGATCCGCGCCGGGCCTGTGCCCGGCGCGTTGCGTTTGGGCCATACAAGGCGTCGACACCCGGCTGACCGATAGCGGTGGCACCGATTCGCAGTGAGCAGCAACAGACGCACGACCATGCCGACATGGCCGACACACCGCCATCCATACGCATGCGAATGTTATGCTAAGCACCTTCCTCGCCAAGGAGACAGGCCCGCATGCGCGCATCGCTGTTCAAGTTAGGCATCAATCTGTGGCCGCCGTTTTTGTTCGCCGGCATCCACGTCACCGTGCTGTCGGCCGACTACCGCTTTGCGCGGGTGGAGCTGCGCCAGCGCCCGTGGAATCGCAACTACGTGGGCACCCATTTCGGCGGCAGCCTGTTCGCGATGATCGACCCGTTCTGGATGCTGCTGACCATGCACAACCTGGGCCGCGATTATTACGTGTGGGATAAGGCCGGCAGCATCGAGTTCGTCAAACCAGGCCGCGGCACGGTGACGGCGGATTTCGTCATCGACGACAGCGTGCTGGCGCAATTACGCCGAGCCACTGCAAGCGGCGAGAAACATCTGCGCTGGTTCGAAAACGACGTGCACAACCGCGACGGCGAGGTGGTCGCGCGCGTGCGCAAGCAGCTTTACGTCAAACGCAAGCCGGCACGTTGAGGATTACGGCGGTGATCGCTGCCAAGCCAGCTGATACGGCGATGCATACATTCGCTGAAACCGCAGCTCACGCAGAGATTATCGATGACAGTGCACGAAGACACTGATCCGCCTTCATGCACCAGGTTCGATTGCAGCAGCAGGAACCGAATAGGACCGCCTGTTGCTACGGGCGCAGCGATAGCAGATGCGCTCCCCAGCCGAAAGCGCGCTAGCCCATTGCTGCAGCCGTCGCGAGATCGATGGCATCGCATTCGCCCAATCTAGGCACAGCTGGGTCACAAAATATGTTATGGATCTGAGTGTTGTTGTCAAACCACGCCGCGCTAAGGTAGATACACACTGGCATCGGCCTTGTTCGGGGCCGCTGTACTCAATGACAGTGGGAGATGGATGCACGCCGGTCACGCCCTATGCATCGATTGCGCACCAAGCGCAGGTTCGCAACCGCACTCGTTCGGATATGGCGATACAAAATCTGCTCTGCAGACAGGAAGGTGCGGATCCGGTGGTTCAATCCTCGCGCGGTGCACTCACCTATTTGCCCCCATCAACATTGGCAGGTTCGGAACGCAGCTTAGCTAGGAAGGAAGTTCCACGGCATGTGCGATACAACTTCATGCCTCGCTCGCCAACTGCCTTGGTACGCAAGTCGATCTATCTGCCGTATATACCCCAGGGGATATGTCCGATGAATTCAGCTGCATCCCTCGATCAGGCCAGCCGCAGTACCGGGACGTACACCACAAAGATTCAGGAGCCGGAGATCCGGCAAACGGAACTCGCCAATGCTCCACCCTGCGCGACCTGCAGAATTGATTCCGCACGTGACCCGGCACTTAGTCCACTTGGACGCGCGCCTGTCAGGCGAAGCAGTGGGATGACGCCAGGAGCGCCGCTGGCTGGACCCGGCAAAGACGCCCAGGCACTCGGTTTGCAACCGCTAATGTCCCCGAGCGAAGCGGAAGCGACGAGCGCACCACAGCGTCAGCCATCGATATCCCAAGTGGCACAGTTGCACCCGGAGCATGCCCCGGTCCAGAACAGCCCGAGCCGAGCGAAGCTGGGGCACACGAGCAGCGAAATAACGCGGTGCAAGAGTGCTAGGGACTTGGCGATGGAATTCCACGGGTTCGCCCGCAGAGCCGGCAAACACGCCAAGGACTTGGTATGAGGTGATCATCCGGCGTGTTGCGAGGCTTCCCTCCCTGCAACATGCCGGATGACGTGCCCCAAGCCGAGCAAGAAGCCCGTTGATCAGCAAGGCGCGAACCACACGCACTTGCCGATATGCAGACAGGGTGGTCCCGATGCGGGCCCTGTTTGAAAGATGCCCAGATTGTGGGGTCGCCCGACTGTTGATCGCAGCGCGGTGCGCACCTTACCGCTGTGTGCGAAGGCCGTTCGACTATGGGCTCCACAAAGGCTCGCAGTCGAAAGTCGGATCGCCGTCGGTCTGCCAAGCATCGATCCTTCGGCGATCGCGCCGCTGGCGACCCCTGCCTGGACATGCCGACACGGCGCGCATGGCAGGCGGATGTGACCGACATGTGTGCAAAGCGCACCGCAAGTGAGCAACGCTCACGGGCTGCTCGCTGGGGCAGGCGGAGTCTGGGGGTTCCCACCCACATGGAATGCTTTCATGAAAGCGATCAACGTCATCACTCTGGTGCTTCTTATCGTCGGCGGATTGAACTGGGGGCTGGTCGGCCTGTTTCAGTTCGATCTGGTGGCCGCGCTGTTCGGCGGGCAGGACGCGCTGCTCTCGCGTGTGGTCTACACGCTGGTGGGCATCTCGGCGCTGTGGCAGCTGGTGCCGCTGTTCCGCAACAACCATGGTGTTGCCGAGCATCACACCAGCCCGCACGTGCGCAACAACCCGTAAGCACCCGCTTGCAGCGAGTCTTCGCATCTGGATACGACGCCGGCGCAACCCGTCGGCGTCTTGCTGTGCGCCACGCAGACTTTGCGTCCGGGCGCGTGGTCGGCAAGAATCGCAGGCACCTCCCTGCTGGCTGCCTTCATGCTCCTGCGCACTGTTGCTTCCGCCTGCCTGCTCGCTCTGCTGTTACCCGCAGCCGCCAACGCGGCCTACCGTAGCCCGCAACAGATTCTGGACAGCTCACCGGCCAGTGCATGGCGCGTGCTCGACCCGGACCGCACGCTGTACCTGGAGCTGGATGCCGGCCGGGTCATCATCGAGCTGGCACCGCAATTTGCGCCGGAGCACGTCGGCAATATCCGCACGCTGGCGCATGAGCGCTTCTGGGATGGGCTGAGCATCTACCGCTCGCAGGATAATTTCGTGGTGCAGTTCGGCGACCCGGATGGTGAGACACCGGCCAAAGCCAAATCGCTCGGCTCGGCCAAGACGCATCTGCCGGCCGAATTCGAACGCACATCGCAGGGCCTGGACTTCCAGCGCCTGCACGATAGCGACGGCTGGGCACCGCAAGTGGGCTTTGTCGACGGTTTCCCGGTTGGCCGCGACCCCGCCACCGGCAAGACCTGGTTGGCGCATTGCTACGGCACCCTCGGCGCCGGCCGCAACAATGATGAAGACAGCAGCATCGGTGCCGAGTTGTATGTGGTCACCGGGCAATCGCCGCGCCAACTGGATCGCAACATCACGGTGGTCGGGCGCGTGGTCAAAGGCATGGAATTGCTCAGCGTGACGCCACGCGGCCCCGACCCGATGGGTTTTTACGACGACCCCGCGCAACGCGCACCGATCCGCGCGATTCGGCTGGCCAGCGAGGTACCTGCGCCCGAGCGCATACCACTGCAGTTGCTGCGCACCGATAGCCAGACCTTCCGCGATGTGGCCGAAGCTCGCCGTAATCGCAAGGATGATTTCTACAAACGCCCGGCCGGGCATATCGATCTGTGTAACGTGCCGTTACCGGTGCGCACGCCGCCTGCTGCTGGTTGAATCGGCACTTGGGATTGGGGATTGGGGATTGGGGATTGGGGATTGGGGATTGGGGATTGGGGATTGGTAGAAGCGCGCCGCGCATGGCTTAGCGGGCGCGCTGGCTGAAGGCCACGCTGCCTAGGATCAGTACCGCGGCCACCAGCATCGTCCAGGTCAACGGTTCGCCCAGCAGCGACCACGCCAGCAGCGCACCGAACACTGGCACCAGATAGGTCACCGTGGACGCACGCGCCGGGCCGATGCGCTGGATCAGCCGGTAACATCAGAAACGCCAGCCCGGTGCACACCACCCCCAGCGCAGTGGCGCAGGCCCACGCCACTGCCGGCACCGGCGTGGTCGGCCACTGCCACCAAGCCAGCGGCGCCAGCAGCAACGCACTGCAGCCTAGCGTGGATGCTGCCGATGCGGCCGGTGGCAAATCGCCCATGTGGCGCTTCACCAGGTTGTAGCCGATGCCGTACAGCAGCGAGGCAGTTGCGCCGGCCAACGCCGCCGGGCCCACGCTCAAACCGGCCGATTTGCCGGTGGCCAGCACCAGCACACCGATAAAGCCCACCAGCAAGGCCAACGCGCGACGCGTGCCGATACGTTCGCCAAAAAACAGAAATGCGATCAGCGCAGTGAACAACACCGTCATCGCATTGCAGATCGCACCCACTGCCGCCGGTGCGTGTTGCGCGCCCCAGGCGAACAGCAGGAACGGTAACGCAGAGTTGAGGACGCCAATCGCCGCCAACATCGGCCAGCGATGCAGCGCGAAGCGATCGCGTGCCAGCCACAGGAATGGCAGCAGCACCAACGCGCCCAGCGCCAGGCGAATTTCCACCAGCACCACGGTGCCGAACTTTGGCGCGGCCACGCGCATAAACAGGAACGAGCAGCCCCAGACGATGCCCAGAAAACCAAGCTCAAGCGGCGTGCGCCATTCGCGTGTTGCCAGCTCAGGTTGCGCCGACGATTGTGCGCTCATGGCCGAGCTCCCGCACCGGGCTGTGTTATCAAGAAACGGCAGAACACAACAGCGGGCGAGCTGAGGGACATGGCACGATCATCGTGAAGGGATGGCGCAGCATCGGTTGCTACTGCGAGGGCGACAAGCGCGTAGTATCGGGGCGAGCCACAAATCTCACTCATGCCTCGATGAATCTGCGCGCCACCCTCTTACCTGCGCTGGGCGTATTTGCAGCCGCTGCGCCACCAGAATTTCGCGCATGCCGCCGAAGAACTGCACCTCACCGCCAGCGCAGTTAGCCACCACGTGCGCAAGCTCGAAGCATTGCTGGGGGCTACGTTGTTTCAGCGTCTGCCGCGCGGCGTCAAACTCACCGCCGAAGGCCGTCAGCTCGCCGATGCCGCCACCGCTGCACTGGCCGAAATTGCTGCGGTGGCCGGCAATCTGCATCCGCGCGAAGACGCCATTCCGCTCCGCGTGACCACGTTGCGGTCGCTGTCATACTGCTGGCTGCTGCCGCGGCTGCCACGCTTTTGCCGCGCCTATCCGCACATCCGTATGGATCTGCAATCGGACGCGGCCTTTTCGCGTTTCGAAGAAGGCGGCCCGGACCTGGGTATCCGTTACGGCCAGGGCGCGTGGCCCGGATTGACCTCGCATCATCTGATGGACGACGCGTTATTTCCCGTCGCCTCGCCGTCGTTGCTGGAAGTGGCCGCATTGCGCACGCCAGCGCAGATCGCGCAATTGCCGTTGCTAACCGACATGTCGCCGCAGGGCTGGCGCGACTGGTTTCGCGCCGCTCAAGTGCGCGGCACCACCTTGCCGCCGATGCACACCTTCAACGACAGCACCGACGCAACGCGCGCTGCCGTATATGGCTTGGGCGCGGTGTTGGCGCGCAAACACATCGCGCAACCCTACCTGCAACGCTACGAACTGGTGCGCCTGCCCGGACCCACGCTCAAGGCGCGTTATGCGTACTACATCGTGCACCCCAGCCACCGCGCGCTCACTCCGGCGGCGGCATTATTTATCGATTGGCTCAAGCGCGAAGCACTGGACGAACGCACCCCGATGCCGGCACTGCCGGCCGGGTTGGTGACGTTGCCGCCGAGCGAAGGCGTGCGGGAGCCGCGGGTGCGTCGGCTTTCGCGCAAAGCATCGGCAGCGCAATGAAGTCACGCAGGTGTCTTGGCATTTGAGCGAGGCGGCATACATCCCTGGTCAAGCCATTGGGACTACGCACCTCGCAGTTGGGTTGCCCGGTGTCTTCGTTGCTCGACCGAGCGCGGCGCAACGTTTCGCCGGGCGCTTTCCGGTGCTGGCACAACGTAGCGATGCCGACGGGCAGCAGGTGCAGATCGTGCTGGGTGCCGACGACAAACATCTGCGCTTCCGCTGGTCAGTGGCGTTGCGCCGGGTCGGCACGAAATCGCGCTGGCCATGGCCACGCAGGTGAGCTGCCGCAACGGGTTCGGTCGTGTCTACATGGCATGCATCCATCATGCGCAACATCACTACATCATGCGACGATGCTGCGCGTCGCAGTGCGACGCATGCTGCATTCCGCGCCGGCGACAAGCGAGGCGTGGCCGGCACAGCTCGCGTGACGCGGGCAGCGTGCACCATCACCTCGTTTTGTCTTATCGATGCCTAGGCTTGACGTCCCCAATCCCCAGGACACTCCCATGCCTACCCTTCGCATGCGTATCACCGGCACCGACGACGACGCGCGTGCCATTGCCAACCTGCTGCAGAGCATCGACGGCATCGAGCACGTGGAAGAAGTGGATGATCTGATGCCGCATCTGGACGACGACGATTCCAGCTCGGCCGGCCTCTCCGATGACGAAGGTCCAGGCAGCCATGAGTTCGAAGTGGAAGCAGGCAACGAAGCCACCGCGCAAAAGGTGCGCGACGCCGTGCAGGAATTGGCACTGCAGCTGGACGTGTTTGTGGAATATGAGGTCGACGAAGGCTGAGCCCGGCTCAGCCTTGCGGGTTTCGAGGTTACGGCACATCTGGAACCGGTTTGATGCACTAACGCGCGTTGTCGCTTTCGGCGTGCGCTAAACCAGTCAGACGGCATGCGTCTAAGCACTGACGACGCATGCCGCAAGCAACCACAAATCAGCTAATTGCGCAGCTGCACGGCAGTGCCGCGCAGCTGCAAGTGTTTCAGGACATCCGGCGGCGGCGTGCGCGCCAACGCCATGCCTGCAACAGCAACCAGCCGGCAATCAATGCGAGCACGGCTACCGGCAGCAGCGCTGCCACTGCGCGGATCACAAACGCCACGCTGCTGGAAAACACCTCCCCAAACTCGGCGGCGGCTTCGGCAATCTCGCCCCTGCCCTGTTCGCTTCCGGTGCTGCGGAAAGTGAGCGTCAGCAACTGCGTGCGCACACGCCGCTGTTGCTGCGCTGCCTGTCGTTGGGTCTGCTGGGCTTCGGCTTCAATCTCGGCCAGCCGCTTGGACAAGGCCAGCAGATCGGTCACCGCCAGATCGGGGCGTTGCTGCAATTCGAGCAGACGCGCATGTTCTTTTTGCAGCCGCGCCTGGGCCAGGCTAGTGTCGGCGATCTGCTGTGCCAGGTCTTCCGCACGCGTGCTGCGCGCGGCGACATCGCCATGTTGGCCAGCCAATTGCACCATTGGCTCAATCCCGTCCGGTGCCAGGCGCACGCTGACGCGCCCGCTGGGGGCGCGCCCGCCTTCCTGCTCTACCGCCAGCAAGGCGCAATCGCCGAACTGTGTGCCCTGGCAGGCAGTGCGTATGGCGGCGATGCGCTGGCCAATCTGATCGGCAGGCAGCTCGATGCGCACATCGTGCTCGTAGGCCAAGGCATTGCCCTGCGTGGCGGGCGGTGCCGGCGCAGCAGCACCGCCGTCGGCCGCCATCTCCGCTTGATGCTTCGCACACCCGCACAGCGCCCATCCGAGCAGTATGACCGCGGCATACCGCTGCATCGCGCGACTCATCGGCTGGCTCCATCGACTGCATGTACCTGCAGCCCGGCAAGATCCAGAGCCGGCAGGCAACGCACATTGACGGCGACGCCCATTTCGCCGGTCTTGGGGCTGATGCCTTCGCTGGAGGGCGCGGTTCCGCACTGCGGGCAGTAATGGTGATCGATGTGCTGCTGATTGAAGCGGTAGCGGCCTACCGCTGCTGGTTCGGCGTGCGGCTGCAGTTGCGTGTGCGTGCCGAAACAGAGCAAACCGCCGCGGCGGCGACACAGCGAACAATTGCAGTCGTCGACCTCGGTGATGGGTACTTCGGTCTCCAGATCGAACGCGATGCGTCCGCAATGACAGCTACCGGCGTAGTGCATGTGATCCTCCTTGGAATAAAAGCGGCTAACAACACGTAGCGAGCAGCCGTCACGCGGGCATGGACGGCGCGCAGGAACCGGAGTGTACGAGTACGACATGCCGATTCCGAGCACTGACCGCGCCCGCCTGGCGGCTGCGTAATGCTTTTTAGGTGCTCTAAACCACCGGGTGGGTGGCAAGCATGATGTTGCCTGTGCGCGTTGCCTGGTGGCGAGGCAGTACGCAGGAACCGGAATGTACGAGCGATCGCGCCCGCAACATGCACCTACCCTGCGCGCCGAGCGGTCGGCGCTGCCGGCCGGCTGCGGGGTAAGGGCTCACCAACACGTGGTGGGCATCTGTAGGGGGCGTGGACGGCTCGCAGGAACCAGGGGGACGCAACACATGCCGGTTTCGCGCACCGGCCGCGCCCGCCTGGCGGTGCGCGCCATCGGCTTGTTGGCTGCTCTAAACCAATGGCGGATGCAGACACGCGCGCAGATGCCTATGCTGGTGGTTTGATTCCACCAGGACCCACGATGCGTCAACGCCTGCTTGTCCTTGCCCTGCTCACTGGCCTCAGTGCCTGCCAGCAACAGCCCGAATCCCCGCGTGCCGATGCAACCGCGCCTGCCGCCGCCGAAGCACAGACTCCGGATGCGCGCTTTACTGCGTTGTCCAAACAGGCGCTGGACACCTGGATGCAGCTGTCGCCGGTCACCGCCACGCAGACCGGCGATCACCGCTTCGATACGCAGATCGATGACCTGAGCGCCAGCGGCCGTCAGCGCAGCCTGGATGCGGGCAAGAAGCTGCTGGCCACACTGGATGCGATCGACGTGGCCAAGCTGTCGCGCGAGAACCAGGTGGATGCTGCGATTTTGCGCAATCAGCTGCAATCGGAAATCTGGAATACCGAAGTGCTGCAAAGCTGGGCCTGGGACCCGCAGATCTACAACGGCCTGGCCGGCAGCGCGCTGTACAGCCTGATGGCACGCGAATTCGCGCCAATGCCCGAGCGCCTGACTGCGGCCACCCAGCGCATGGAAAAGATTCCGAGCATTTTTGCGCAGGCGCGCGAGAACCTGGACCCGGCGCGGGTGCCAAAGATCCACGCCGAAACGGTGGCCAAGCAAAACAAGGGCATCCTGAGCATCGTCGATAGTTTCATCGCGCCCAATATCAGCCAGCTGGGCCCAATCGAAGCGGCGCGCGCGCAGGCGGCCATCGACAACCTGCGCAAGGCAGTGGCTGAGCAGCAGACCTGGCTGGACACGGTATTGGTGCCCAACGCCAAGGGCGACTTCCGCATCGGCGCAGAAAAATACGACCAGAAGCTGAAATTCGCGCTGCTGTCGTCGCTGTCGCGTGCCGACATCAAGCAACGCGCCGAATCCGAGCTCAAGCGCGTGCGCGGCGAAATGTATGGCATTGCGCGCACCGCGCTGAAGGACAAGCCGGGCGCTCCCAAGTTGCCCGAATCGCCCAATGACGACCAGCAGCAGGCCGCGATCGAAGCGGCATTGGAGCTGGCGTATGCCGACAAGCCGGCGCGCGACAAGGTGGTGGACGCAGCCAAGGCAGCGCTGGCGCAATCGACTGAATTCGTGCGTCAGAAAGATTTGATGACGCTGCCGGATTCGCCGGTGGACATCATCCTGATGCCGGAATTTCAGCGTGGCGTGGCGGTGGCCTATTGCGATTCGCCCGGCCCGCTCGACAAGAATCTGAAAACGTTCTACGCGGTGTCGCCGATCCCCGACGACTGGAACGACAAGCAGGTGGATTCGTTCCTGCGCGAATACAACACCCGCATGATCCAGCTGCTCAGCATCCATGAGGGCACGCCGGGCCATTACCTGGAAGGCTGGCACTCGGCCAAGTTCCCCTCCACGCTGCGCGCGGTGCTACGTTCAGGCATGTTCGCCGAAGGCTGGGCGGTGTACACCGAGCGCATGATGCAGGAACAGGGCTATCTGGATAACGACCCGCTGTTCCATCTGGTGCAGTTGAAGTTCTACCTGCGCACCATTGCCAATGCCATTCTCGACCAGGGCGTGCATGTGGACGGCTGGGATCGCGACAAAGCAATGCACCTGATGACCCACGACACCTTCCAGCAGGAAAGCGAAGCCTCGGGCAAGTGGGTGCGCGCGCAGCTCTCGTCCGCGCAGCTGCCGACCTACTTCGTCGGCGTGCAGGAACATCTGGACACGCGCAAGGCGGTACAGGAGAAGCTCGGCGACGCGTTCAACCTGAAGGCCTATCACGACAAGATGCTGTCGTACGGCGCCCCGCCGGTGCGCTTCGCACGCGAGCTGATGCTGGATCAGCCGATCGAGTAAGTGCCTCTATTCTCTCACCGGGACATTGTCCCCTTCATGGAGGAGAAGGTGCCCGTGGGGCGGATGAGGGTGCGGGCGCAGCGTCGTATGGCTAATGGAGGAAACTGACCTTCGTTGTGTGATTCAGCAACGAAGAAATGTGTGCCGTCCACATGGCTAGTGGCTACGCCCCGTACCCTCACCCCAACCCCTCTCCCGATGGGAGAGGGGCTTGGATGCTTGCTAAGTTCCGTTAGCAGGTTTTCAAGCCACACGAAGCCAATTGCGTGTCCTCACGCGTCGCTTTTTCCGTCACGCATCCGCCGCAACAAACCCACCGGTCTGCCGCGCCCACAACCGCGCATATAAGCCGCCGTGCGCGATCAGTTCCGCATGCGTGCCTGTCTCGACAATCTTGCCGCCGTCCATCACCACCAGCCGGTCCATGCGCGCGATAGTAGAAAGACGGTGCGCAATTGCGATCACGGTCTTGTTGCCCATCAAGGCATCCAGGCTGTCCTGGATGGCGGCCTCCACTTCCGAATCCAGCGCCGACGTCGCTTCGTCCAAAATCAGGATCGGTGCGTCTTTCAGCAGCACCCGCGCAATCGCGATGCGCTGGCGTTGACCGCCGGAGAGTTTGACCCCGCGCTCGCCCACATGCGCATCGAAGCCGCTGCGGCCTTCGCCATCGATCAGCGTGTCGATGAAACTGTCGGCGCGTGCCTTGCGTACGGCGTCGAGAATCTGCGCCTCGCTGGCTTGCGGCCGCCCATAGAGCAAGTTGTCGCGGATCGAACGATGCAGTAACGAGGTGTCCTGGGTGACCAAGCCGATCTGCCCGCGCAGGCTTTCCTGCGTCGCGGTTGCGATGTCTTGCCCATCGATCAGGATGCGCCCCTGCTCCAGGTCGTACAGCCGCAGCAACACATTGACCAACGTGGATTTGCCGGCACCGGAAGGCCCGACCAGGCCGATCTTCTCGCCGGCACGCACCTGCAGATCCAGCCCGGCAATCACCCCGCCGCGCTTGCCGTAATGGAAGTGGATGTGCTCGAACTGCACCTGCCCCTGGGTCACCTGCAGCGGCACCGCATCCGCTACGTCCTGCACCTGCACCGGTTGCGAGATGGTCTGCATGCCGTCCTGCACCGTGCCGATATCTTCGAAGATGCCGTTCACCGTCCACATGATCCAGCCAGACATGTTGTGGATGCGGATCACCAGGCCGGTAGCCAAGGTGATCGCGCCCACACTGATCTGCCCGCGGCTCCACAGCCACAGCGCCAGCGCGCAGGTGCCCACGATCAAAAACCCGTTCGCCACTGCAATGGCGGTATCCATGGCAGTGGTCACCCGGGTCTGCCCGCGATGCTTCACCGCCAGCTCGTCGATGGCATCGCGCACATAGGCCTGTTCGCGACCGGCATGGGCGAATAACTTGAGCGTGGAGATATTGGTGTAACCGTCGACGATGCGACCGGTCGCCTTGGAGCGCGCATCCGATGCCACCCATGCGCGCGCCTTCATGCGCGGCACGAAGAACGCCATCAGCGCCACGTACACCACCAGCCAGATCAGCAACGGCGCCATCAGCCAGGGGTCGGCCTGTGCAAACAACCACAACGCGCTGCCGGTGTAGACCACGATGTACCAGAGCGCGTCCACCATCTGCACGGCCGATTCGCGCAGCGAGGTACCGGTCTGCATCACGCGATTGGCGATACGCCCGGCAAAATCGTTGTTGAAAAAGCCCAGGCTTTGGCGCACCACGTAGTTGTGCATCAGCCAGCGCGAACGGTTGCTCAGGCCCGGCACGATCGCCTGATTGACCAGCAGATTGTGCAGGCCGGTAAAAAACGGCCGCGCCACCAGGGTGATCACCGCCATCCAGATCAGTTCGCCTGCGTGGAGCCGGAAGAAGTCCGGCCCCGGTTTGTTGGACAGCATGTCGACGATGCGGCCGAGGAAGTCGAACATCGCCACTTCCACCAGCGCCAGCAGCAGTCCGGCGATCAAGGTCGCCAACAGAATTGGCCACAACGGCCGCAGATAATGCAGATAAAAGCGCCACACGCTGCGTGGCGGCATCTCCCGCTCGATGGGCGGGAAAATATCGATCAGGGACTCGAACCAGCGGAACATTGCGCAGACTTCGGAAAAACCGGGGCCTCAGGCTAGCCGATCGGGCGTCAAGCCGCAGTGGCGCTGGCCTGCACGCGGTGTTTGATCAGCTAGCGCAACGCGTGAACGCCGCAGTGGCGCGCGAAAACCAAGGTGTTCAGCGCCTTCCCAGGCCAGGCGACACGCCTCACTCGCGCACGCGTGCGAGCAAGCGGTTGACCTCGGCCAGATCGAAATGAGCGGGTTCGAAGCGCCCGCCCAAGGTCGCCAGTTCCTGCACATGCTGCGGGTGGTCCGGGTCGGCGATGATCTGCACCAGCGTCTGATAGTTGTCAATGTCGCCACTGCGCTCTGGCGGGCAGGCGTTGGCACCGTCCACGCAGCGCGCCACACGCAGGCCGGCATCCGGCGGCAACAGCGCTTCCACCTGCAGGCGATGCTGCCAGCCATGGCCGGCGCCGTAGAAATAATCGAAACCTTCCAGTTCGCCCACTGCGCTTTCCAGGGTGACGCGCCCGGCATGTTTGAGCCGTGGACGCTCCGGCACATCCAGCCCGGATTCGCCATAACGCCCACCGCCCAGGTCGAACTCGTAGGGGTGCGCGCCATTCCAGCCCATCACCGGCTGCAACACGCGATGTAGCGTGGCCAGGCGCACCGCACCCGACACCAGCAGGCGCCGCCAGATCAGCGGCGCACTGCCGGTCACTGCCACATGCAGTTGATACACCGGTGCAGGTGGCTGCACCGGCTGCTGTGTGGCTTTCTTTTTTGCCTTGGTCATCGTGTCGTGTTTGCTGCTGTCTGCCCCAAGTATGGCGTGCCGGGCCGACGAATGCAGGCGCGGTTTAGGCACCGCGCCGCATGCGCAGACCGAACAGCAGGTCGTACAGGATCGGGATCAAGCCCAGCGTCACCAGCGTGCCCAACGCCAACCCACCGATCATGGTGATCGCCATCCCGGTCCACAGCGGGCCGGCAAACAGCATCAGCGGTACCAGGCCGACGATGCAGGTAAGCTTGGTCATGATGATCGGACGCAGACGTTTTACCGCGGCAGCAACCACTGCCTTGCGGCATGGCAGGCCATCGGCAAGTTCGGCCTCGATGCGTTCCAGCAGCAACACCGCGTTGTTGACGATGATGCCGGCCAGCGCCAGCAAGCCGAACGTGGCCATAAAGCCAAACGGATAGCCGGTGATCACCAGCGCCAGCGCCGCGCCGATCAACCCGAATGGCACCGCAGACAGCACGATGAACAGTTTGCGGAACGAGTTGAACTGCCACACGAACAGCAACAGGATCGCGCCCAGCGCATGCGGCATGTAGTGCAGCAAGGCTTGATTGGCTTCGGCTGAATCCTCCAGCTCGCCGCCAATCTCCACGCGGTAGCCTGGTGGCAACTTTAGCGCAGCGATGGGCGCCGCCAGCCGCTCGACGATCTCGGTCGCGGTCAATTGCGGATTGCGCGCAGTCACCGTGATGGCACGGCTGAGGTTGCGCCGCTGGATCGCCGACGGCTCGCTGTCGCGCAGCACCGTGGCGATTGCCGCTAGCGGCACCGGCGCGCCGCCCGCCTGCGGATACACCAGCGTATCGGCCGGATTGCCGTTGCCGGCGCGCTCCTGTGCGCTGCCGCGCACGACCACCGGCACATCGGTGCCGTCGTCGCGGATCAACGTAGCGTCCACACCGCTGTAGCGCGCCTGCAATGCCTGCGCCACGTCTTCGCTGCTCACACCGGCGCGGCGCGCTTTGAGCTGGTCGACCTGCACCACATAGCGCGGAATGCGGGCTTGCCAATCGTCCTGCACATCTACGGTGCCCGGCACTGCCCGCAAGGCCTTGGCAATGGCGGCAGCGCTACTGCGCAACACGGCCTCGTCCGGGCCCACCACGCGGTACACCGCCATGCCGGCTTCGGTCGCGCCTAATGAAAAGCGTTTGGGCTCGGCACGCAGAGAAGGGAAATGGCTGCGCACATGCGCGCGCACCCGTGCGATCACCGCATCGATGTCGGTGCCGGGCCGCACGCTGACCGTGAAGTACGCCTGGTTGGCCGCCGGCAGCGGCGGATTCAGGCCCAGCACGATGCGCGGCCCGCCATCGGCGACATAGCCGATGCTGTCCACCACCTCGGGGTTGGCGCGGCGGTCGCCCAACCAGCGGCTGAGGTCGCTCACCGTGCGCAGGGTTTCGCGTGCGTCGCTGCCCGCTTGCAAGGTCACCGGCATCTGGAACTGCAGGCGATCAGACTTGGGCAGGAAATCGTACGGAATCGATATCAGCACGGTGATCGCCACCGCCAACATCGCCGCCATGGCACCGATGAACAGCGCCTTGTGCTGCAGCACACGTTCGATGACGCGCCGGTAGCCACGATAGAACCGCGATTCCACTGCGTCGCTGCTCCTGGTGGCATGCACCTTGGCGAAGTACATGCACAGCAGCGGCGTCACCGTGATGCTCAGCAACCACGACCCGAGCAGCGTCACGCCCAACACGGTGGCCAGCGAGCGCAGATATTCGTTGGTGCTGGTCTGGCCGAAGAAGAATGGCGAGAACGCCAGCACGATGACCAACGACGAGGTCAGCAACGGTGTCGCCAGCGTCCGGCCCGCATCGATACAGGCCTGGCGGCGTTCCTCGCCGGCCACCAGACGGCGCTCGATGTCTTCGGCAATCACGATGCCGTTGTCCACCAACAAGCCCAGCGCAAGAATAATGGCGGCAATCGAAACCGTCTGCAGCTCCACGTCCAGCACGCGCATGACGATCAACGAAGCGAAGATGGTCAACGGTACGATCGCGCCGACGATCAAGCCGGTGCGCCAGCCCAGGAACAACATCACCACCGCCATGACGATGACAATCGTCTCGCCCATGACGTGATGCATCTTGCCCATCTCGCGCTCGACCACATCGGCCTGGAAGCTCACCACGTGCTGAGTGAAGCCGACAGGCAGTTGGCGCGCGGTGTCGTCGAGCTTGGCGCGCAGCGCCTTGCCGAAGTCGGCGATATTGCTGCCGGGCTGCATGGACACCGAGACCACCACCGCCGGCTGGCCTTGGTAAACGGCCGCGCTTTGCGGCGGGTCGGCCGGCATCACCTGCACCTGTGCCAACTCGCCCAGGGTCACTTCGCGAGCACCGCCGGCAGGCGCGCCGGGCACGCTCAGCAGAACACCGCGCAACTGCTCGGGCGTGCGGATTTCGCCGGACGTGGCCACGGTCAGCGCCAATCCAGACACCGCCACCTGCCCACCGGAGCCCACCACATTCTGCGCGCGCAATTGCGCCATCACGCTGGACGGGGTCAGGCCGCTCGCCAGCAGACGCGCGCGATCAAACGACACGTACACGCGTTCGTCCTGCAGGCCGAACAACTTCACCTGCTCCACGCCGGGCAAGCCATACAACTGCTCGCGCATGCGCCGCAGCGGGCCGCGCATTTCGCTCATCGAAAAGCCCGGCGCGGTGACTGCAATCGAGGCCACCGACACGCGCCCGAAGTCGTCGTCGACGAACGGGCCAAGCGTACCGGCAGGCAATTGCGCACCGGCCTCTGCGGCCTTGGCGCGCACACGCTGCCAGAGCGCCGGCAAATCCTGCACATCGTCGTAGGCGGTCAGCTGCACGATCGCGCTGCCCGGGCGCACCGTAGTGACGATGCGCTTAATGCCTGCCAGCTCACGCAGCTGCTCTTCAATGGGGCGTGCCAACAGGTTTTCCACCTGCTCGCTGGGCATGCCGGGATAGGCCACAGACACCAGCGTGTCGCGCACGGTCACCGACGGTTCTTCCTGCGAGGGGAAGCCAAGGAAGGCCACGATGCCACCGATCAGAATCATCGCTGCCGCAAACAAGGTCAGCCGGCTCGAACGCATCGCCATCTGGGTCAGCTTCATGGCGCGCGACCTCCGCTCAGCTGGGTCTGTGCCTGCAGTGGGGTCACCGGCTGGCCGCTGACCAGAAAGCCCACCCCTGCGCTGACCACCTGCTCGCCTGCACGCAGCCCGCGCAGAATCTGGACGCGCTCACCGACAATCGTCCCCAGGTCGACTGCACGTTCAATGACGGCCCGCTTTGCCGGCTGGTACACGAACACACTGGCCTGTTGCCGATTGAGCCGCGGCACGACCGCCGACAACGGCACGCTGGGCGTGGAAGCAGCATGCGTAGGCAGTGTCAGCAGCACGCTGTCGCCGCTACGCAGTGCCGTCGTTGCGGCGACCGGCTCGAACAACGCCTGCACCGTTGCGGCATTGTCCACGCGGCTGGAAAGACTGCGCAGACGTAGCGCGACCGGCGCGGCGCCAGCATCAACTCTGCGTGCGTGGACGGTTTGCCCGGGCACCAGATCGGCAGCGGCAGCTGTCGGCAGCGTGGCGACCAGTTGCACATGGCCCTGCCCTTCCACCTGCAGCACCGTCTGCCCCGCTGCCAGATCCGCCTGCGGCTGTTGCAGGCGCGCCACCACGCTGCCATCGAACGGCGCGCGCAACTCGCCCAGACGCATACCGCGGCGGGCCATGGCCAGATCGGCCCTGGCCACCTGCAGTTGTGCGGTAGCGGCATCAGCCGCCGCGCGCGCGGTCGTCAAGGTCGCATTGGAACTGGCCCCGTCATCGAACATCGCCTGTTGCTGGCGCAACTGCAGTTGCCGTTCGCCAGACTGCGCCAGCGCCGCACGCACATTTGCGTCGGCCTGCTGTTCGCGCAGGCGCAGCGGTTCATCGTCCAGGCGCGCCAGCACTTGCCCGCGCGTCACGCGGTCGCCCACATCCACCAATACCGCAGCAAGACGGCCCGCTCCTTCGAACGCCAACTCGGCGCGCTGTTCCTGGCGCGCCAGCGCCGGCACCTGCAGGGGGTTGTCGCTGCCGGCGCCAAAGCGCTCCAGCTTCACCGCGCGCGGCGTCTCGGTGGCGGGCGCATCCGGCCCACTGCAGGCGGCCAATCCCAGCAGCAACGTGCCGCACACCAGGCCGCGATAAAACATCGTCATCATTCGATCCCCCGGTCTGTGCCGCTCAGCGGCTGTAGGTCAGTGCAAAGGTGCCGCCGACCAGAGCGCGGCGCGCCACCAGCGGGCTGTCTTCGGCGTTGTCCAGGTAGCGCGTGCCGGTGACGCCCAGCGTGGTGGCCCAGTGGTCGCCCAGCGAATGCGTCCAACTGCCACCGACTGCGGCGGCGTAGACGCCGGATCCCGCGTTGAAAGCCTCCAAACGCGTGCGTCCGGCCTGCGCATCGGTGACGCCGAAATAGGCCTGATTGAAGCGGTGGTCGCCGCCATGCACGTCCAGATCCAGGGTGACCGTGTCGCTGGCGCGATGCAGCAGTGTGAACTCCACTCCGGCGCGATAGCGGTTGCGACGCGCCGCATCCTTGAGCGCGAATTCCGCCTCCGCATTGACGTTCATGTAGGGCGTCACTGGCTGCATCACCAGCGTGCGTGCCGTCACCGACCCAGGCACATCGCCCATGCCGGCCAGCAGGCGCGAGCCCGGCCGCCAGTTGCTGTCGCTTTGCAGCCGGCCCAAGTCGTAATACAGCGATTGCGAGATGTAGAAGCCAGACTTGCTCTGGTATTGCAGGCCGGCACCGCGCGCCGTATCGAAGAACAGCACACCGCGTTGCACCACCAGCACCGGATTGAATTGCACGCGCGCGCGTTCGGCACCGGCATATTCTGGCGTGGCAACTGCTGCGGCGCCCGCAGTGATTTCAGTCCGCTCTCCCAGCAGGCGCGAGCTCCCGGTCAGGTCGGTTTGTGCATGCGCGATGCACGGAATGGCGCTCATACACGCAAGGACGCCGGCGCGAACAGCATGGTTGCCACGCAGGCGATTGAAGGACAGTACATTCATCGAAAGTCTCCAGCAGACGTCAGGAAGAGGTAGGCAGGCGCACGCCGTAGAACGCCTGAAACAGGGCAATGCGGCTCAGCACGCGTTGACGTGCGGTGTCCAGGTAATCAAGTTCGGTTTGGGCGGTGCGCGTGCGCTCGGCCAGCAGCGCGCTGCGGTCTTCCAGGCCGGCATCCATGCGCTCGTGCATTCGAGCAAGACGCAGTTGTTCGCGTTCGACCTGCTCACGCGAGCGCGGCTCGGCCTGCGACAAGGTCGCGTGCGCGTCGAGCGCATTGGCGACCTCACGAAACGCAGACTCGATCGCCTGCTCGTAGGCGACCACATCGGCGCGTTTACGCACCTGCGCCAGATCCAGATTGGCGCGATTACGGCCACCGTCGAACAACGGCAGATTCAGTTGCGGCATAAAGCTCCACACCCCGTGGCCAGCGGAAAACAAGCCGCTCAATCCGTCGCTGGCGGTGCCCACGCTGGTGCTCAAGGTGATCGACGGGAAAAACGCCGCACGCGCCGCGCCGATATCGGCATTGGCCGCGCGCAATTCCAGCTCGGCTTGCTGGATATCCGGGCGTTGCAGCAACAGTGACGAATCGAGTGCGCGCCACGCGCTCGCAGGCGTATCTGCAGCGATCAAACCCTGTAGATCGCCGGGTACCGGCGTGCTGTCGTAGCCGGCCAGCAACTGCAGGGCACGCACTGCCGCCGCGTGGTTATCGTTGCCCTGCAAGGCCGCCACATGGGCCTGATCGGCCTGACGGCGCTGCGCATCGCGCTCGTCGCGCGCAATCAGCCCCACCTGATATTGCCGCTCGGCAATGGCCAGGAGCGCAGCGCTGTCGGCATCCAGCGATTGCAGGTGCTGCAGCGCCTGCGCAGCCGTGCGCTCGGTGGTGTAAGCACGCAGCACCTCGGCAATCAGGGCACCACGCGCTGCATCGCGGCCGTAGGTGCTGGCCAGGTAACGCTGCCGCGCAGCCTCGGACATCGCCTGCAGCTTGCCGAAGAAATCCACTTCGAAATTGCCGATTCCCGCGTCGGCAATCACCAGATCCTGCTGGTAACGCGCATCCAGCGCCGGATTGTCGAAATGTTGCCGCAGCTGTTGTGCGCCGACAGCGATCGTGGGCAGACGCGACGCCTGGGCGATGCCGTACTGCGCGCGCGCCTGCTCCACTTGCAGCGCAGCGCGGCGGAAATCGCCGTTGTGCGCCAACGCGCGTTCAACCAGGGGCTGCAGGTCGCGGCCCGGCGCGAAGGCCTGCAGGAATGCGCGCTCCTGCGTGTTCAAACTCACGGCAGCCGTGGCATTGGCGTCGGGCTGATCGGGCGCGGATGCAGCCTGTGGGCTACCGAACGTGGCCGGCACGCTCACCGGCGGCCGCTGATAGGCCGGCGTCAGCGAGCAACCAGCCGACAGCACGGCACTGGCGGCAACCAGGCAAACGCAAGACCAACGGCGCGGAATAATTTGTGGAATCATGATGTCGGAGCACAGAGCCAATCTCGACCGACATCCTCGACCTGTAGCGTCCAGGTTGTTTTCGGGAATTATCCAGATTTGATCGAGACGACAGGGCAGCACGCCATGACAGGCAAAAAGGTTCTGCTGGTGGAAGACGACGCCGATAGCGCCAGCATTCTGGAGGCCTATCTCCGCCGCGATGGCTTCGATGTGGCAGTGGCCGGCAATGGTGAACGCGCCATCCAGCTGCATCGGCAATGGGCACCGGATCTGGTGCTGCTGGATGTGATGCTGCCCAAGCTCAGCGGCATCGAGGTGCTGTCGGCGATCCGCCGCGCCGGCGACACGCCGGTGATCATGGTCACCGCCATTGGCGATGAACCGGAGAAGCTCGGCGCACTGCGCTATGGCGCCGACGATTACGTCGTCAAGCCGTACAGCCCCAAGGAAGTGGTGGCGCGCGTGCATGCCGTCCTGCGCCGAAGCGTGGCCGTGCGCGCGCCGGGCGAGCCCCTGCAGCACGGTCGGCTGAGCGTGGATCCTGCCGCCGTGGTTGCCAGCGTGCAAGGTGACAACGGCGACAGCGTGGCGCTGGATCTGACACCGACCGAATTCAATCTGCTTGCGCTGTTGCTCAAGACCCCATTCAAGGCCTTTACGCGCAGCGAATTGCTCGACGCCTGCCTGCCCGGCAGCGATGCGCTGGAACGGGTGGTGGATTCGCACATCCACAACCTGCGCCGCAAACTCGAAGTGCATGGCATCACCGGCGTACTGGTCACCGTGCGCGCAGTGGGATACCGCTTTCAATGAAGGCCCTGCGGCGATTTCATGCGTGGCGTAGTCAGGCGCCGCTGTGGTGGTGGGTGGGGCTGCGCATGAGCGCGCTGGCGGTGCTGACCATGATGGTCATCGCCTTCGGCATGTGGTGCTATTTCAATCTTCGCTACAGCCTGATCCTGAGCACCGTGCCGGCTGAGCCGCGCGCGGAAATCGCTCAGCTGATCGAACAACCCAGGGCCAACCAGGCGCGCCTGTGGGAGCTGTTCCAGCGCTATTACGACATCGAGAATTTCCTGCCCGGGCTGGCCAATCCGGACTGGTGGATGCTGGGCGCCATGATGACCATCTCGGTCCCGGTCATCCTGTTCTGCGGCCTGCTCGCATCGCGGCCACTGTCGCGGCAATTTTCGCAGGTGGCTTCCGCAGCGCACCGGGTCAGCGACGGCGACTTCGGCGCGCGCGCGCAAGTAGTGACTGGCGCACCGGACGAGCTCACCGCCCTAGCCGACGACTTCAACACCATGAGCGGCAGGCTGCAGCAGTACGAGCGCGAATTGCGCGACTCCAGCGCGATGCTCGCGCATGAATTGCGCACCCCGCTCAATGCCGCAATGGGACGCGTGCAAGGCATGCTGGATGACATCTTTCCGCGCGAACCCGAGCAACTTCGGCTGGTGCATCGCCAGCTGGAGCAGATCAATCGGCTGATCGGGGATTTGCACCTGGTGTCGCTGGCGCGTGCCGGCCAACTGGTGCTGGAGCCGGAAAGCGTCGACCTGCACGAGCTCGTCGCCGAGCGCATCGAGTGGGCGGGGCCCGTGCTGCGCGAGGCGCAAATGGCCATCCACTACCCCACGCATCCCCCGCTCCGCCTGCGTGCCGACCGGCATCGGCTGGGCCAGGTGTTGTCGATCCTGATCGACAACGCGGTGCGCTACGCCGCAGCCGGCAAGGTGCTGGAGATAGAGGTGCGCCGCGATGGCTCCGGCGTGGAGCTCACCTTGGGCGACCGTGGCCCCGGGGTAGAGCCTGCGCAATTACCGCACCTGCTGGACCGCTTCTGGCGCGCCGACAGCTCGCGCGCGCGGCATTCCGGCGGCAGTGGCCTGGGCCTGGCGATCGCATCAGCCATCTGCCAGGCGCACGATGGCCGCCTGGTCGTCAGCAATCGTCCTGGCGGTGGCCTGCTGGCCAGCGTGCAGTTGCCGCTGAGGCGTTGACGCGCCACCCGGCGCGCGCACCGCTGCAGTTGTCTGCACAGCAGACAGCTGCGCGCCCTCACCGCGATTGCAGGCTCGGCACCGCGTCGCTCACATGGGCGTGGCGGCGCATGATCCAGTTGAACAACGGGGTGGCCATCAGCGTGGACAGGATCGCCATCAGCACCAGCACCGAGAACAGGCCTTGCTCGATCACACCGGCCTGCAAGCCGATATTGATGATGATCAGCTCCATCAACCCGCGCGCATTCATCAGCGAGCCGATCGCCATCGCGTCGCGGTTGTTCTCGCCGGTGGCACGCGCCGCGGCCCAGCAGGCCACGCCCTTGCCGATGAACGATGCCGCCAGGATCGCCACGCCGGCCAGCAGGATCTGCGGCTGCAGCAACACGCTGAGCTGCGTTTTCAAGCCCGAATAGGTGAAGAACATCGGCAGCAGCAACACCACGACAAACGGCTGCAGCATCTCGCGCAGCTTCTCGGTCAATGCGCCCCTGGGCAGGCAGACACCGAGCAGGAAACCGCCGAATACCGCGTGGATGCCGATCGCATCCATCGCCCAGGCGCTGGTGCAGAACAGGATCAGCACAACGGCCAACACACTATTGCTCAGCGGCTGGCCGGGCACCACATGATTGGCGAGCCGCTTGAGCAGATGCCGTCCGACAAAAATCATGAAGACCGCATAGCCGATGCCGCCGCCGATGGCCAGGTAGGCACTGCCCCAACTGCCGCCGAAGCTGGCCAGCACCACGGCCAAAATGCACCACGCAGCCGCATCGTCGAACGCACCAGCGGTCAGCGCCAGCGTGCCCAGGGGGCTATTGGTCAGACCGCGCTCGTGGATGATGCGCGCCAGCATCGGAAAGGCAGTGATCGCAATCGCCGCGCCCAGAAACAGCGACGCTTCCATCAGCTTGGCCTTTTCCGAAAACAGGCCTTCCACGTTGATCAACCACGGGCACATGGCAAACGCCAACAGGAACGGCACCGCGATACCCGCCATCGACACGCTCATCGCGCTGCGATAGCGCGCGCGAAAGTGATCGCTGCGGAAATCGGTACCGACCAGGAACATGTACAGGCCCACGCCGAACTGCGCGAACACGTACAGCACGTCCATGGTCTGCTTGGGGAACAAGGCCGCCTGCGCGCCTGGTGCCAGCAAGCCGAACAACGAAGGCCCCAGCATCACGCCGGCAATCATTTCGCCCACCACCTGCGGCTGCCCGAGGCGCTTGCCCAACATGCCGACCAGCCGGCACGCCAGCAAGATCGCGGCAGCCTGCAAAAAGAAATACACCGACATCTGCGGGGTGGTCATGCGTGCGGCAACATCCCTGAAAAGTGCGCAGATCGTAACCGGACATGCTGCGCTTCGATAGCGTGCGGTTGACTATCTGAGCCCAAGTACGCGCTTGGGCCCGCCAGACGCAGCGCGGCGGCTACCCGCGCTTGACTGCATCATTTGCCCGCAGCGGTTTCGGTCGGCACCGGCGTCAGCACCAGATCCTGAAAATCGAAGCTGAAATCGGTCAGCGGCGAAATCGGCTCCATGCGCATCTCGCGCAACGCGCCATCTGGCGTCAGCGAAAAATTGACGAAGGCATCGGCATTCAAGGAGCGGTCGTCCCAGCGCACGATGAAGCTGTCGTGCTGCCAATGCTCCAGTGTGCCGACCAATTGAGCGGTCTTGGCAAACTGCAGGCGCAGCCGCTTGCCGTCCTGGCGAATCACCACATCGCCGTACCACGGGTCGCGATAGGTGGTTGCATAACTGCGCAGCGGCAACGACGGCGTGGAGTGCGCCGCACGTGCGTCCTGATGCTTCTTCCAGCTGACGCCCGCATCGCTATCGGCCTTCTCCACCAATTTGGCGTAGGCGGCAGTCCAGTCGGTTGGCGGCACCTGCAAGAACGCATCCAGCACCTGGAAGGTCACTGCGTTGAACGCAGCGCCCACTTCCTGATTGGTCAATACCACCACGCCCAGTTTTTGATCCGGCAGCAGCGTCAGGCGCGACACCATGCCGGGCCAGCCGCCGGTGTGCCACACCATGCGATGCCCGCGGTAATCGCTCAGGCTCCAGCCCTCACCGTAACCGGCAAAGTTCGGACGCGCCGCGGCAAGCTCGGGCACCTGCACCTCGTCGATCGGAATCGGCGTGATCATCGACCACATCTCGTGCTGACGCTTGGCGCTGAACAAAGGTTTGCCATCGGGCAGGATGCCGCCGGCCAGTTGCACGTTCATCCACAGCGCCATGTCGTGCGCACTGGAATAAATGCCGCCAGCGCCGGAATTGTTGGACCAGGTCAGCGGCGCCACCGTGCGCAACTTGGTGAAGTCGTATTTGGCATGCCCCACTGCTGCGTTATCGCCGGGCTGCAGATGGTCGGCGTTGAAGCGTGTGCCGCGCATGCCCACCGGGGCGAAGATGCGTTGCTGCAAGAACGCCGCGTAGCTCTGCCCGGAGACCTGCTCGATCACCTTCTGCGCGACCGCGTACAGGATGTTGTCGTACGCATAGCGGTCGCGAAAGCCGCCCTTCAACGGCACCTTGGCCAGGCGCTGCACGACTTCTTCGGTGGTGTAGCTGGTGGTGGGCCAGAACAACAGATCGCCCGCACCCAGACTGAGCCCACTGCGGTGCGCCAGCAGATCGCGGATACGCATCTCGCCGCTCACATACGGGTCGGACATGCGAAACCACGGCAGATGGTCGATGACCTTATCATCGAGCGAAAGCTTGCCTTCGTCGGCCAGGATCGACAGCGATGCCGCGGTGAAGGCCTTGGTGTTGGATGCAATGGCAAACAACGTGTCGGCCTGCACCGGCGCGGGCTTGCCGGTCTCGCGCACGCCGTAGCCGCGCTCCAGCAACACCTGGCCGTCCTTGACGATGGCCACCGCAATACCGGGCACGTCGAACTGTTTGCGCACGCGTTCCATCTGCGCATCGAACTGCTGCATGCCGGCGGGGAGTTCGGCCGCGTGCGTTGTCGTCACCAAACTTGCCACCATCAGCACGCCCCCACTCAGCCATCGGTTCAAGGTCACTGTGTCACCCTCAGTTTTCTGTCAGATCGACCCGCCGGCGCCATCCAACGACAACGGCTGCGGCGCCACCAGTACGCCATTGGCATCGGCATACAGCCAATGGCCTGGAACGAAGGGCACGCCAGCGAAATTCACCGGCACATCCACATCGCCCAGATCGCGTCGCTCGGTGCGGCGCGGGCAGGCGGCCAGCGCCAGCACCCCCAGCGGCAACGTGGCAAGAATTTCGACATCGCGCACGCAACCATGGATCAGCACGCCGGCCCAACCGTTCGTCACCGCGTTGGCCGCGATCTGGTCGCCCAGCAGCGCATGCTTTAGCGATCCCTGCCCGTCCACCACCAGCACGCGGCCATCGCCCGGCGTGGCGGCCAGTTCGCGCACCCGCGAGTTGTCTTCGAAACACCGCACCGTGACCATCGGTCCGGCGAATGCCGTGCGCCCGCCGAAATGGCGGAACAGCGGCTCGGCAATCGTCACCTCGGGGTAGCGGTCACATAGATCGGGCGTGGTCCAGGTCATCGGGGCGATCTCGCGCGGCAGAGCTGGCATGGTAGCCGGCTACGGCGGTGCATGGGCGACGGGTGCGGCGCCACGCAGGCAGGCACAGGCAGAGAAGGTGCGCGTGGGTGGGCAGCACTTCGTTCTGCCGCTGCATGGTTGCCGCTGCAGTGAGTTCGCCGTGCGTTGTTCGCTGCGTGCTGGTCTTGCCAATATGTACCGGCGTCCGCAGCGTCCAGGGCATCAGCCCAAAGCGCGCCCCGCAAATGCGCAGCGCTGTCGCATCGACGCTGCGTAAACGCAGCAGATGGAATTGCCGACACCTGCGCTGTTGGCGTCTTGCACAGATCGCCTAAAACGGGATGCACTTGCCCATCCGTTAGACCAGCACGGTCGCAATGCGCCTCAGCACATCGGCGGCAACGCCATTACTGGATATGCGCCATACAGGCTCAACCATTGCAGCGCGAAACAGGCAGCTCATTTGCAACCGCGCCTTCTCATCGCACCACCTACGTCACAGCTATGATCGGCCGGCGCTCGCTGCCTTCGCAGAAGCATCCGCAAGGGCGCACGCCCCCGCCAGCGAGTATCCACGCAATGACCGATCTGTTCGCTTCCGCCCCGCCCGCCCTCCACGGCATCCATATCGGTATCGGTGGCTGGGTGTATGCGCCGTGGCGCGCGGGCATGTTCTACCCGGACGGGCTGGTGCAGCGCCGCGAGTTGGAATATGCAAGCCGCCATGTCACCGCCATCGAGATCAATGGCACCTACTACGGCACGCAGAAGCCGGCCACCTACGCAAAGTGGCGCGACGAAGTGCCACCCGGCTTCGTGTTTTCGGCCAAGGCGCCGCGGCGCATCACCCAGTCGCGCAAGCTGGCCGGCGCCAAGGCGCAGGTGGAAGACTTCATAGGCGGCATTTTCGAGCTCGGCGCTACCCTGGGGCCGCTGGTATGGCAGTTCGAACAAGGTCATCGATTGCAAGCCGACGATCTGGACGCGTTTCTGTCATTGCTGCCCAAGCGTGCAGGCACGCGTGCGCTGCGCCATGTGCTGGAGATTCGCGACCACGATGCGGTGGACGCGTCGCTGCTGGCCTTGGTGCGTCGCCACGGTGTGGCCACGGTGTTCACCGATTCGGACGAGCATCCCTCGTTCGCGGATCTGTCCACCGATTTTGTCTACGCGCGTCTGATGCGCAGCCAGGCGCGCCTGCACGCGGGATATCCGGCGCCGGCATTGGCGCGCTGGGCTGAGCGCATCCAGGCCTGGCGGCGCGGCGATGACCCGGCCGATCTGCCGCACGTGGATGCATCGACGGCGCCGGCACGTCAGCCACGCGAGGTTTTCGTGTTTTTCATCAGTGCGGCGAAAGAGCGCAACCCTGCGGCCGCGATGGCGCTGTTGAAAGAGCTGTCGACGCGTTAGAGCAGCTGGCAAACCGACGGCGCAGCCGGCAGACGAAGGGGCCGTGGCTCGGTGCGGCGGGCACCAGTCGCACACGCTGATTCCGCGTGCGCCGTCCACGCCCACCTGACGACTGCTCGCTACGTTTGCTTGGCCGCTCTTGGTCCGCGCATGCGTGCAATCGGCGATGAGTGGTGCAGCGATGTCTGGAGGTACAGCGTTGATGGTTGAGGTGGAGCAATCGATCGAGGTGCGATGCGCTAAGTCGCTCGCCGATTAGCTTGCCGCGATGCGGTTGGTCGATGCTTAACAGGTCGCGCGATCACTGTTTAGCAGTCACGCTAGCCGTCCCCTTAACCCACCTCTGCGCCCAGACGTCGCGTCACTCGCAGCGCCGATCAGCCCGTTTTCGGCGACAATGGCGCATGCCCACGACCGACCTGCGCAAGGCGCAACTGCAAATCCATTTCTGCGTGCTGCTTTGGGGCATCACCGCGATCCTGGGCAAGCTGATCACGCTGCAGGCATTGCCGCTGGTGTGGTGGCGCATGTTGATCGTGGTGGTAGCGCTAGCCTTGTGGCCGCGCGTGTGGCGCGGGCTAGGTGGCTTGTCCGGGCGTGTGGTGCTGGGCTATTGCGGCATCGGCGCGCTGGTCGCCCTGCACTGGCTCACCTTCTACGGCGCGATCAAGCTGGCCAATGCGTCGGTGGCAGCGACCTGCATCGCACTGGCGCCGGTCTTTACCGCGGTGATCGAGCCATGGGTGACCAAACGCCCGTTCCGCCCGCGCGAATTGCTGTTCGGGCTGGCCGTGTTGCCTGGCGTGGCGCTCGTTGTTGGCGGGGTGCCGGATGGCATGCGGGCCGGCGTGGTGGTGGGCGCGATCTCGGCAGTATTCGTCGGGTTATTCGGCTCGCTCAACAAGCGCATGGTGGCGCATGCCGACCCGCTCACCGTCACCGCGCTGGAACTGGGCGCCGGCACGCTCACCTTGACCCTGCTCGCACCAGCGATGCCGCTGTTGCTGCCGGCGTTGCATGGCGATCTGCTGGTCGTGCCCAGCCTGCACGATGGCGTATTGCTGCTGGCACTGTCATTGGCCTGCACCTTGCTGCCGTTCGCGCTGGCGTTGGTGGCGCTGCGCCATCTCAGCGCCTATTCGGTGCAGCTGGTGACCAATCTCGAACCGGTCTACGCCATCGTGCTGGCGATCGCGCTGCTGGGCGAACAACGCGAGCTCACCCTGCAGTTCTATCTCGGCGTGGCGATCATTCTTGGCGCGGTATTCCTGCATCCGGTGCTGGAACGTCGGCGCAAGGTGGTGCATCCGGAATTGCTGGGCACAGCCGAAGCGAAGAACATCGTCGACTGAGGTGCACAACGCAATGCGAATTGTCGCGCGGCCGTCAGTTCGGCGTAATCGGCAGGCACACAAACACACACAACACACCAACCCTACTCCAGCGCCAGCACCAGATCGCGCCCTCCGCGCTTGGCTGCATATAAGGCCTGGTCGGCGCGCTTGATGACTGCCTCCACGTTTTCCTGCGGATGCAATGTCGCCACACCGATGCTCACTGTCACCGGCAGCGCGATGGTCATCACTGCCACGCGTTGGCGTAGATGTTCGCATTGCACGCGTGCCTGCAGCAGATCCGCATTGGGGAGCAGCAACACGAACTCTTCGCCACCATAGCGGGCGATGGTGCCGACACCGCCCACATGCGCCCGCAACAATGTGGAAAGTTCGCGTAGCACCACATCGCCCTGGTCATGCCCATGCACATCGTTGACGGTCTTGAAATGGTCCACGTCCAGCAGCGCCATCGACAACGGCTGGCCAGCTGCACGCGTCTGCTCGGTGGCCGCCGCCAATGCCACCGCAAACGCGCGCCGGTTCGGCAGGCCGGTCAGCGGGTCGGTACGGGTCTGCTCGACCAGATCGGCATTCAAGGCATCCATTGCGGTGTAATCGCCGGCCATCTGCTGCTCGTACCAATCGCGCTCGTTCAATTGCTGGCGCAGCTGCTGCCGGCTAACCGCAGCTCCAGCAGATGCGAGGCCTGGCGCGACAATGCCTGCAGAGCCTCGCGCTGGTCCTCGCGCAAATGCGCCGGGGTCTGATCGAACACGCACAGCGAGCCCAGCGCCTTGCCTTGGCTGGTCACCAGCGGCGCGCCGGCGTAAAAGCGCACCCCGCCACTGCCAAGCACCATCGGGTTATCGTGGAAGCGCGGGTCCAGGAAGGTGTCGTCCACCATCAGTACTTCGTCCGGGCGCAGGATCGCGTGCGCACAGAACGAAATGTCACGTGGTGCTTCACTGCGCGGCACGCCGTGCGCCGCCTTGAACCACTGGCGGTCGTCGTCCACCAGCACCACTGCGGCCATCTGCGTCTAGCACAGCGTGGAGGCAATCATGGTCAGGTCGTCGAACGCGCTTTCGGCAGGTGAGTCGAGCACGTTGTACTGGCGCAGCGCGACCAGCCGCTCGGCCGCGTTGCTCGGCAATTCCGGTTTAATCACTGCCGCTCCCTGGCTGTTAGCGGGAGGAATATGCCGGAGCCCAGGAAGCGCGACCATCGGGAAGCGCCCCAGCCCGCAAGCCCGCGTGCGCACCGTTCGGGCCGGCGGCGGGGGTATGGACGTGGTCAACAACCCGGGCATCGAGCATCTGGCGAGCAGCCGCCAGATAAAACAGCAAGGCCACCGAGGAACTGCAGTGTGCGAGTGATCGGTGGCGACGCCGAACACCGGCTGCGCTCGCCTCACAGCGGTGCAGTCGGTGCGTCGGCAGGTTTACCAGTCAGTGCATTGCGGCAGCAGGCCGCGCAATTCCGCATCGCTGAGGTTGCGCCATTGGCCCGGCTTGAGCGCGGCCAGCTTGATGTTGTCGATGCGCACCCGGCGCAGCTGCGTGACCCGATAGCCGAACTCGGCAGCCATCAAGCGGATCTGCCGATTCAAGCCCTGCTCCAGCACGATGCGGAAGCCGAATTTGGCGATGCGCGCAGTGCGGCATGGCAGCGTGGTCTCGTTGTGGATGCGCACGCCGCGTGCCATGCCACGCAGGAATTGGTCGGTGACCGGCTTGTTGACCGCTACCAGATATTCTTTTTGATGGCGGTTTTCCGCGCGCAAAATCTCGTTGACGATGTTGCCGTTGCTGGTCATCAGGATCAGCCCTTCGGACTCCTTGTCGAGCCGGCCGATCGGGAAAATGCGCTGCTCGTGGCCAACGAATTCGACGATATTTCCCTTGACCGAACTCTCGGTGGTGCACGTGATGCCCACCGGCTTGTTGAGCGCGATGTAGACATGCTTGCGGCCGCCGAGCTTCTTGGCCTCACGCACGCGCAGCGGCTGGCCATCCATCAGCACGGTGTCTTCCTCGCCCACCACCGCGCCGGTGCCGGCGGACACGCCATTGACGGTCACCCGCCGTTCGCCGATCAGGCGATCGGCCTCGCGGCGTGAGCAGAAGCCGGTTTCGGCGATGTATTTATTGAGTCGAGTTGTCATCCGCCAATTATCGGCGATTTAGCGCGGGCAATGCGCCATACCGGCTGCCCAGAGCAGCAATCGAGGGCAGGCGGTCGCCAGACGCGTGCACGCAGCGCGCGTCTGATGCAGCGCAGAGACATTTGCTCAGGCGCCTTAGCCAGGCACGGCCACCAAATGCGGCGTGTGCACCAGGTCTTCCAGCGGGCACGGACGATGCAGGCTGAAACCCTGCACCTGGCCCACACCGGCTTCGCGCAGCCCGGGGATGTCGGCCTCCGATTCCACCCCTTCGGCCACCACTTCAATCCCCAGCGCCAGCCCGACCTGGGCGATCGAATGCACCGCCGCGCGATCCACCGCATCGTGCGCATAGTTGCGGACGAAGCCGCAATCAATCTTCAACACGTCTACGGTGAATTGCTTGAGGTAGCCGAACGAGGCCATGCCGCTGCCGAAATCGTCCAGCGCCACGTGGCAGCTGCGCGCGCGCACGCTCTGCACGAAACGCTGCGCGTGTTCCAGATCGCCGATGACCGCGGTCTCGGTGATCTCCATGCACAGCTTCGGCACCAGTGACGGGTAGCGTTCGAACAATGCAAAGACGAAGTCGAGAAAATCCGGTTGCGCGATCGATTGCGCAGACAGATTGACGTGGCACAGATCCAGCGTCGCCACATGCATCGGGTTGGCCGACAACTGCGCGCACAGCGCTTCCAGCACATAGGTATCGACCATGCGCCCCAGGCCGTAACGCTCCACTGCCGGCAAGAATTCACCCGGACTCAGTACCCGCCCGTCGCTGGCGCGCATGCGTACCAATACCTCGTACTGCAGGCGTCCTGGGTCGTTCAGCACCTGGATTTTCTGCGCATACAACAGCAAACGCTCTTCGGCGATCGCCTGTTGCACCGCACTGATCCAGCCACCATCGTGGCGGCGCTGCGCCAGCGCCAGATCGTTTTCGTTGAAGCAGCGAATGCGGTTGCGCCCTTCTTCCTTGGCCGCATGACAGGCCAGATCGGCGGCAGTCATCAAGGCATTGAGGTCGCTGACGCCCTGGCGAATCTCCACCACGCCAAAACTGCAACTGGGCGTCAGCGGTCGCCCGCCTTGATGGCTCCACGGTTGCCCGAGCGTGCCGTGCATGCGTTCCAGCACGATCTGCGCCTGCGCCAGATCGGTATTGGCCAACAGGATGGCGAATTCATCGCCCCCCAAACGTCCCAGCCAATCGCCGGGACGCAATTGCATTGTGATCACATCGGCGAAGTGGCACAGGAATCTGTCGCCGACCGCATGCCCGAAGGTGTCGTTCACCAGCTTGAAATGATCCAGGTCGACGAAACACAGCGCGTGGCACATCTGCGGCGATTGCGGCAGTTCGATCAGGCGTAGCAGCCGGCGTTCGATTTCATGCCGATTGATCAGTCCGGTCATCGCATCGTGTCGCGCATGGAAGGCCACTTCGTCGGCCAGCTCATGTGCGTGCGACACATCTTCGATCACCGCCAGCACCAGGGTCGGCTCTTCCGGACCTGGCTCCACCAGCGAGGCGCTCCAGCGGCCCCACATCACCCCGCCGTCGGCACGCAAAAAGCGCAGCTCGCCGGACTGCAGCAGCTTTGGCCAATCGATCATGCCGCGGCTGTCCAGCTTGATGTCTTCCGGGTGCATCACCTCGGCCAGGGTGCAGGCCTGCAGCTCTTCCGGCCGGTAGAACAGGACGTTGGCCATCGAGGCGTTCGCATCAAGCACGTTGCCGCGCAGATCGAACTTGACCATACCCAGTGCCGCCTGCTGAAACGCGGTGCGGAAGCGGCCCTCGTGCGAGAGCAGGTAATCGCGGATGCGCCGCATTGCCAGCACGCAGGTGATCAACACCAGCAGCAAGGTGGCCAGGCTGCAGACCACCATGACATCGTGCAGCAGCCGCGCGCAGCGGGTCAGGTCGCCCAGGAATTCGGAAGCGTCGCGGCGCATGCGGCCGTCCAGCAGATGCAGCTCATCGCTCAGTGCCTGCAGCGCGCGCGGGTCGGGATGGTTGGCGGCCTGCACCGAGGCGGCACGGTCAGCCAGGCCGCTCATTTGCAGGATGCCGGCGTCGCTACGCTTCCACAGCGCAATGGCGTCGCCAAGGTAGGGAAATTGGTGCCCATAGCGGTACAGCCGCACCATTTGCGGCATGTCCTCACGAGCGTTTCGGCCAGCGCCCAGGCCAGCGTAGACCGCGTCCCAATCGATCACCGGCTGTTCGATCGCCACGCGCGCCGCGCGGTCGCCCAGCGGCACTTCCAGCGCGCGGCAAGCGGCCTGCAGATCGGCTGCATCGCCGCTGCCCAGGTAGCGCTCCATCCAGTACACCGATTCCTGCTGGGCATTGGACCAATGGCTTAGGCCAACGATCCAGGCGGTGGCGCCGGATTGGATTTCAATCACCAGCGCCGAGATCACCGCCATACAGACAGCGATCCCGATCAAGAGCGCCAGAGGAAGCGTCAGCCAGCCACGCACCAGGTGCATGGTCTGTCCAACGCCCTTGCCGCGTACTGCCTGCGCCATCGCCGTCTGTCCTTCGCCGCCCAGTGCGACTCAGGCGCCCAGTGGGCGCCTGAAGATAGTAACGGCCGCAACGGCCCAGTCTGTATGGCAATACCCGCTTGGCGTGAGGCAAGTCGGGTTAGCGACGCTGGCTAGGTCAGCCTGATCGCCGGCGCAGCGAGGCGCCGGAACGCTTCACCGGCTCGCTATGCGAATTTACGCATAGCAATACTAGGCAACCACACCGCCTGCAGGGTGAACCTGCGGGCGGTGCCGACCGCGCTTACTCGCCGCGCGGCTTCGGCGGGCCCTTGCGGTGCGGTGCGCCAGCGCGGTCCATCGGACGGCCCGGGCCGTTCGGACGACCGGAAGGCTTGCCGCCACGCGGGAAGCGTGGCTTGGACGGCGACGCGGCCGCCTCGCCCTCTTCCAGCTTGCGCATGTTGAGCTGCTGACCGGACACCCAGACTTTCTTCAGGTGGGTGAGCAGTTCGCGCGGCATGTCGGCCGGCAGATCCAGGATCGAATAATCGTCCTGGATGTCGATCCGGCCAATATAGCGGCTTTCCAGCCCGGCTTCGTTGGCGATCGCGCCGACGATATTGGCCGGCTTCACGCCATGGGTATGACCCACTTCGATGCGGTAGCTCTCCATGCCGAATTCCGGCTCGCCGCGCGGGGCGACCGGGTCGCGACGCGGACGCTCGCCACCGGCATCGTCGCCACGCGGCGGACGCCCAGCGCGCTCACCGTCGGCACGCGGGCCACGCTCGAACTTGGGCTCGAACCGCGGGCGCTCGCCACGGTCATTGCGATCACCGCGGTCGGCACGCTCGTTGCGCTCGCGCGGGGCGAACTCTTCGCGCGCACCACGCACCGGCGGGGTCAGCAGGAACGGCGAGTCGCCCTGCAGCAGCTTGGCCATGGCAGCGGCGATATCGATCGCCGGCACGTTGTTTTCGGTCTCGTAGCGCTGCAGCAGATCGCGGTACATGTCGATCTGGCCGCCGGCCAGGCTCTCGGTGATGCGGGTCATGAAGCGTGCCACGCGGGTGTCGTTAACCGCATCCACGCTCGGCAGCTGCATCTCTTCGATCGGCTGGCGGGTGGCGCGTTCGATCGAACGCAGCATGCCCTTTTCGCGCGGCGTCACGAACAGGATCGCGTCGCCGTTGCGGCCGGCACGGCCGGTACGGCCGATGCGGTGCACGTAGCTTTCGGTGTCATACGGAATGTCGTAGTTCAGCACATGGCTGACGCGCTCCACGTCCAGACCGCGTGCGGCCACGTCGGTGGCGACCAGGATGTCCAGCTTGCCGTCCTTGAGCTGGGCAATAGTCTTCTCACGTGCCGCCTGCTGCATATCGCCATTGATGGCGGCCGCAGCCAGACCGCGTGCCTGCAGCTTCTGCGCCAGTTCTTCGGTACCGGCCTTGGTGCGCGCGAAGATGATCATGCCGTCGAACGGTTCGACCTCGAGGATGCGGGTCAGCGCATCCAGCTTGTGCAGCCCGCTTACCCACCAGTAGCGCTGGCGGATGTTGGCCGAGGTGGTGGTCTTGGCCGCAATGGTGACTTCGGCAGGATCTTTCAAATAGGTCTGCGCGATACGGCGAATCGCCGGCGGCATGGTGGCCGAGAACAACGCCACCTGGCGCTTCTCCGGCAACTTCTTCAGCACCGCTTCGACGTCGTCGATGAAGCCCATGCGCAGCATTTCGTCGGCTTCGTCCAGCACCAGCGTCTTGAGCTGGGACAGATCCAGCGTGCCGCGGTCCAGGTGATCGATCACGCGGCCGGGGGTGCCCACCACCACATGCACGCCGCGCTTGAGCGCGCTCAACTGCTGGGCATACGGCTGGCCGCCGTAGACCGGCAACACGCGGAAGCCCGGAATGGCTTCGGCATATTTCTGGAAGGCCTCGGCGACCTGGATGGCGAGTTCGCGGGTCGGGGCCAGCACCAGTGCCTGCGGCTTGAGCTGGTTGAGATCGGCGTTGGACAGCACCGGCAGCGCGAACGCGGCGGTCTTGCCGGTGCCCGTCTGGGCCTGGCCGAGCACGTCGCGGCCGGATAGCAGCGCGGGGATGGTGGCAGCCTGGATCGGCGACGGCGACTCGTAGCCAACATTGGCAACGGCCTTCATCACAGCGCCTGAGAGGCCGAGGTCTGCAAACAGCAGCGGCGCGGAAGATTCTTGGGTCATGGGTAACTCCGGAGGCGCCGCACGGAGCCGGCAAGCGCAAAGCAGCATAGTGTGCCTTCTCAGGCCCCCTGCTGTCGAAATTTTCGTGACAGTCCATTCAGGTTGTGAGGAATTGCGTGTTCGCGCGAATCATCCTGGCGCGCAAACCCGCTCACCTGCCCGACTGGAGCCCTGTCCCTGGGCACATACCTGCAAGCCCGCTTCAGCACCCTCCTGCAGCAACACCGCTGCATCGTGCTGAAGGTGGCGGCCAGTTATTGCCACGACCGCGACGAGCGCGCTGAGCTGGCGCAGGAAATCGCCACGCACCTGTGGCGGGCATTTTCCAGCTACGACCCGAGCCGGCGGTTTTCCACCTGGATCTACCGCATCGCCTTGAACGTTGCAATCAGCGATCTGCGCGGCCGCCGACACATGCCCGGCGAACCCATCGCATTGGACGCAGCGGTCGAACGCATCGCCGACCCATTGGCGCACGACCCGGTGCGCGAGCAGCGGGTGGCCGCGCTGTACGCCTTCATCACGCAACAACCGCCGCTGGAACGCGCTGTTGCTGCTCTACCCGGACGAACACAACTACCGCGAAATCGGCCAGGTGCTCGGCATCAGCCAAACCAATGTCGCCACGAAACTCAGCCGCCTGAAAACCCGCATGCGCGCCGAACTTTGACCCACACCGATCCGCAACCGGAGCACGCCATGGAACTGGATGACATCACCGCCGCCTGGCGTTCGCTGGAACAACGCCTGGACCAACAAACCGCACTCACCAGCCAACTGCTGGGTGATATGCGCAGCCACGCAGCACGTGCGCAACTGCGCCTGTTGTGGCTGAGCCAATCGGTGCAACTGCTGTGCGCCATCACATTAAACCGGCGTCATCGCCCACAGCTGGCTCCCGTTTGCCGATCAGGCGACAGCCGTCGTCGGCGGGGTGCTGCTGCAGCTGTGGTGCGTTGCGCTGGCAGCTTCGGCGGTCCGGCAACTGTGGCTGTTGTCGCAACTGGATTTCGCGAGGCCACTGTTACAGACACAGCGCGCGCTTGCACAGCTGCGGCGCTGGCGCACACGCGTGGCGCCGTGGCTGGGCGTAGTGTTTGGGTGCTGTGGGTGGCAGTGGCAGACGCTGCGTGGCGCACTCTCACCGGCTTGTCGCTGCCGAACGCCTGGCTGCTGTGCAACTGGTGGTCGGCGCGCCTGGCGGCATCGGCACCTGGCTAGGTGATCGGCGGCTGCAGCGCAGGGGTCCCCCGTGGCTGGAACGCCTCGACACCGCACATGCCGGCCGTAGCGTCGCGCGTACCGAAACCTTGCTGGAACAGATTGCGCGTTTCCAGCGCGAGTAGGCGGATAATCGCCGGCTTCCTGCACGCGAGCACACCATGCAATACCTGGAAGTCGACCTGGACGGCGACTACATTGAACTCAACCAGTTGCTCAAGCTGGCCGGCATCGCCGACAGCGGCGGCCAGGGCAAGGCCATCGTCGCCAGCGGCGCGGTCAGCGTCGACGGTGTGCAGGAGCTGCGTAAGACCGCCAAGATCCGCCCCGGCCAGCTGGTGCAGTTGGACGATGTGGAAATTCGCGTCCTGGCACTGGACCCGGACGCCGAACCTGACGCATGAAGGTGGTGGAGATCAGTCAGCGCAACCACGCACCTTCGGCCGACGATCCAACCCACGACGTCTACATTTTTTCGATCGCCGTCGATTCGGAGAAACCGTTCTGGCTGGAGCAATCCATCCGCGGGCGGCCATGCCGAGCGAGGCGGCTGCACCATGCTGGCCTTGCACGAACTGGAAGCCTGGCCCGGCGACTGGCGTGCCGATGTGACCAAGGCCGGTTGCGCGTGGGTGGCGCCGATTCTTGAAGAAGGCCTGCGTACCGACGATACGCAGGCGGCAATCGATGCAATCTTGGCGCGGGCGCAAGCGCCGGATTGCGCCTCACCCAGCCTGCAACGCTGCATCAAACGCCCAGCAGTGCGCGCACCAGTTTGACGATGCCCCAGAACGACACCACCCAGATGGCGCTACGCAGGTACGGGATCCCTGCGGCATACACCGGCACATAGGCCACACGCGCCCATAGGTAGAGCTGCACGGCGAGTGCTGTTTCTGCACTGGTACGCCCCGCCACGCTCACCGCCAGCACCGCGGCGGCGAAGATCGGAAAGGTTTCCAGATAGTTGCGGAACGCACGGTCCAGCCGCGCGGCCACGCCGGTGAGCGGCTTGGCCTCGCCATCGCGTGCGCTGGCATTCCACTTGGTGCCGCGCTGGGCAGTCATGCTGGCCGAGGCAGCCAGCAATTGCACCAACCCGAGCACCATCGCCCAGCCCAGCGTCTGCAGCTCGATCGTCAGTTGCATACGTGCCTCCCGGCCGATGGAAACATCACTTCACCGCCGTGCGCAGGCTGTAACCGGCCAGACGCCAGGTCTTGTCTTCGTCCAGACGGAACGACACCAGCTCGCGCACCGGCTGCTGTGCCTTGGCAAAGCGGGTCGGGAAGCTGACGTTGACGTAGAGGCCTTCGGGCACCTGCGCGCCGGGGCCGTACTTGACGCGTGTCACCGATCCCTGCCCGCGCCCGACCATCGCACCCAGCCGCGCGCGTTCGGTGCCGATCTGGCTGACGAAGACATCGCGCTTGACGGCAGTCTTGGCCACTTTGGACGCGCCATCCCACAAGGAAGCGATCTGGTTGCCGTCCACCATCTGCGCCACGCGCAGGGCCGCCTGGGTCATTTCGGTGTTCTGCTTGGTCAGCTGCGCTTGCTGCGCAGTGCTGAGCGCCGGCTGGCCTGCGGGCGCTGCAGGTGCTGGCTGTGCGGCGGCCGGGCTCGCGGCGCGACTGGCGGCCTGCGGTTGTTGAGCGAACGCCAGCGCTGGAGCCAGTGCCAACGCGATAACCAGACGAGAACGAAGCATGGGACGAAGACCTTGTACGGATCGGGTGGAAGGAGAAGCGCCGCATACCTTGCGGTGCGTAGCGCAGTCTAGGGTGCGCCCCGCGCAACACAAGTCCCGAGCGCAGCGCGGGAGGACGGGGGCGGCAAAACATGGCGAGCGGTGACGAGGAGCTGGTGGACGATGCGTTTATCGAGAGCGCAAGCGGCGAGCGTTGAATCCTGGCTACAGACTCATGCCCTAGAAGCAATCAGGTCTGGCAGCGGCGCTTTTATCCTTTCTGCTTGGAGTCGCCCGTACGCTGTGGATAGCCGCTTCAAATGGATTGACGCCCATGCGGCAAAGTTATGGAAGTGCCACGCACTGATCCCGGGCGGCGCCATTCCGCCGTCGGCAACCACAATAGCCGTTTTCTAATTGAACTTAGACCTCGCCTCCCGGAGCCGGTGGCATGGCCGCCACAGTACGCGGCCGCCACAGACGCCAGCTAACCCAAAAAGCACGCGCAATTGCGGCAATCAGCGCGACCAGACTCAGCCAGCTTGCCACTGTCGCCGGCCATTGTTCGTGCATGGCGGCAGCGGCCAGACGCAGTAACTCGGCTACACCGAAGCCGACCAGCACCAACAGCGCCGACGGTAGATATGCCAGTAACACACCCTTGGTCTTGCCTCGCATACGTCCCCCCGGCTCGGTTGTGATGCAGCGACGATAGGCAGCGCGTAGTGCGATACGCGTGAAGCCCGTCACTGCATTCAGCCTTCGGGGTGGGTCGCTGGCTGCGGGTCGGCCTGGGCGGCATCCTGGGCTGGCGCGGCGTCCGGCTCGGCAGTGGGCGCACCACTGCCTGCGGCAACGTTCTGGGCATCGCTCGCCGGCGCTTGACCGCTCTGCACCTGGCCAGCCTGCACCTTGCCGTTCTCCGCCTCACCGGTCGGCGTCTCGGCCGCCGGGCTGGCCGGCGGCAGGGCAGCGGCATCGGTTTCGGCCAGCGGGCTTTCGTCCGGGCAGGCCGCATCCGGAAAGCCGAAGCGCTGCTTCAGCGCCAACCCACAGGCATTGACTGCGTCCAGGTCCGCACCCTCGCCCTTGCACTTCTGATCGAAGGCGACCAGAAACGCGTCCTTGCGCCGCACGAAGGCATCGCCGCACTTGCGCATCTGGCGGATGCGTTCCAGATCGTCCTGCACGGCGTTGGTGCCATCCAGGCCATATTCGCGCAGTTCTTCCATCGTGAGCAGGCGCAGGCTGCGGTTGGGCACGGTCATCATCAAGTCGGCCACCGCCACTGCAACGCCGTTGCGCTCCAGATAATCCTTGACGTTGCCGTAGACCTCGCGCAGCTCACGATTGAGCTCGGCGCGCGAGGTGGCCCTGGAGCTGATCCGCATCATGCGGTGGATGCCGACCTTGCCGGCCACTAGCCGGTTGTCGCCCGCTGCCAGCACGAACACACAGGCGCTATGGCAGATCGAGCCTTCGCGCACCCAGATGGTCCAGTTGGATTCGCCGATGGTGTCGCCGGCGCGGATCGCCGCCTCCACCTGCCCGCCGCTGGAATCCAGATCCAGGATGCGATGCGGCAACTTCCACTGCTCAGCCACCGAGGCCAGCCGCCATACCAGCGCTGCAAACCCGGCGTTGATCTTGCCGGCGTAGCGCACCCGTACCAGCCCGGTCTCGCGGCATGGCGCCAGCGCCGCTTCCACGCTGGCCCGGTCCAGTGCCGGCAGCAGCGTGCCGTCGCCGGCTTCGCGGCTGTAATCGGTCGCACAGCTGATCCAGGCCTGGCCCGACTCCAGCTCCGCCTGCGGCCATCCCGCCTCGCCGGCATGCGCACGCGGGCGCGGCGGCGGTATCGGGTCGGGCGTATCCACCGACACCATATGGTCGCCATCGCCCGCCTGCCCTGCACCGTTCTGCTGCGCAACTGCCGCATCGGCGGAGGTCGCCGAGCGATCGCAGGCGGCCAGCAGCAGCAAACAGGCAAGTGACAGGCAAACCAATTTCAACATGATGTGGGGCACTGACCGCGACGGAGATCACCCGCAGTCTATGGCTGGATGGGCCAATGGGTTGACCCAGCCATGAACGCGCAGGCCCGCCGCAACCCTGTCCGAAAACGGCCAGCCGGTGCGGTGGCGAGCGCATAGACTGGTGCCATGCAGACCGCAACGCCCGACCGAACCCAGTGCGATCGCGCCCGCCTGGCGCGCGATGCGCGCTTCGACGGGCTGTTTTTCACTGCCGTGCGCAGCACTGGCATCTATTGCCGCCCGGTGTGTCCGGCGCCGCCGCCGAAGCCGGCCAATATCAGTTACTACCCCACTGCCGCGGCGGCCAGCGCTGCCGGCTACCGGCCATGCCTGCGCTGCCGGCCCGAGCTGTCGCCGCAGGCGCAGCAGCATCTGGGCGAAGAGAGCGTGCAGCGTGCGCTGGCGATGATTGCCGACGGCGCGCTGCAGGAGCAGCCGGTGCAGACGCTGGCCGATGCGGTGGGCTTGAGTGCGCGCCAGCTGCAGCGGCAATTCGTGCAGCAATTGGGTGCCACGCCGATCCAGGTGCACGGCACGCATCGCTTGCTGCTGGCCAAGCAATTGCTCACCGAAACCGCTTTGCCGATCACCGAAGTCGCGCTCGCTGCTGGCTTCAATAGCTTGCGGCGTTTTAACGCAGCGTTTCTGCAGGGTTGCGGCATGCCGCCGTCGGCCTTGCGCAAGCAGCGCGCCGAGGTTCCGGGCGGCGAACTGACACTGCGCCTGGGCTATCGCCCGCCGCTGGATCTGCCGGCGATGCTGGCGTTTTTGCAGCGCCGCGCGATCGCGGGGATCGAGCAAGTCGATGCCAGCGGCTACCGTCGCGTGATCGGCCCGCCGGGCAGTGCCAGCGTGATCGAAGTCAGCGCGGCGGCGCAGCGCGCGGAACTGCTGCTGCGCATCGGCGCCACCGACCCGCGCCAGATTCCGCAGATCGTGCGGCGCGTGCGCCGGCTGTTCGATCTGGATGCAGACCTGCAAGCCGTGCACGCCACACTCGCGCCGGAACCACTGCTGGCCGAGGCAATCGCGCGCCGACCCGGCCTGCGCGTGCCCGGTGGCTGGGACGGCTTCGAAGTGGCGGTGCGTGCGGTGCTGGGCCAGCAGATCAGCGTGGCTGGCGCAGCGACGCTCGCGGCGCGGCTGGTCGACCGTCACGGCGGCCATCATGCCGACATGCCGCCCGGATTGAATCGTAGTTTCCCCACACCCGAACAGCTTGCCGACGCGCCGCTGGAACAGCTTGGGCTGCCGCATGCGCGCGCCGCCACGCTACGTGCGCTGGCATCGGCTTGCGCGCAAGGCCGGCTGCACTTCGGTGCCGGGCAGCGCCTGCCCGACTTCATCGCCGCCTTCACCGCGCTACCCGGGATCGGTCCATGGACCGCCCATTACGTGGCTATGCGTGCGTTGTCGCACCCGGATGCGTTTCCGGCTGGCGATTTGATCCTGCAGCAGGTGCTCGGGGCGCCCGGGCGCCTGAGCGAACGCGCCACCGATGCGCGCTCGCAGGCGTGGCGCCCGTGGCGCGCCTATGCCGTGCTGCACCTGTGGCATCTGGCCAACGACCGTAAGGACACCCGCGCATGAGCACACTGCACTACGACACCTTTCCCTCACCAATTGGCGCGCTCAGCGTGGCCGCCGACGACACCGGCGTGCACCACATCCTGTTCGCGCAGAACCGCTACGACGCCATCGGCCGTGCGCGCTGGTTGCACGCCCCCGATGCGCCGCTGGTGCGCGAAGCACGCGAACAGTTACTTGATTACCTGCATGGCGGGCGACGCAGTTTCGATCTGCCGCTGGCGCCTGCAGGCACGCCATTTCAGCTGACGGTCTGGCGCACGCTGGCGCAGATTCCGTTCGGGCAGACCTGGAGCTACGCGCAACTTGCGCAGGCAGTGGGCAAGCCCGCCGCGAGCCGCGCAGTGGGTGCGGCCAACGGGCGCAATCCGCTGCCGATCGTGCTGCCCTGCCATCGCGTGATCGGTGCCAATGGTGCGTTGACCGGCTTCGGCGGCGGCCTGCCGACCAAGCAGGCGTTGTTGCAGCTGGAAGGTTGGTCGCCGCATAGCGCCGCGCGCGCCGACGATCTGTTCGCCCCTATATCGGTACTACGCACTGGCTGACTTCGCGGCATCACCACTGCGCCGTAAACTACCGCCATGATCGACCGACGATTTGGAATTGCCGCAGCGGCGTTTGCCCTGCTTGCGGCCTGTAGCAGCCAGCCATCCTCGCGCAGCGCGCCCACGCAGTTGCCAACTGCTGCGGCGAACACCGCATCGGCCAGCGCGCCGCATACCTTGTTGCTGATCTCCATCGACGGCCTGCGCGCCGACATGCTCGATCGCGGCATCACGCCCAATCTGTCGCAACTGGCGCATGCGGGCGTACGTGCGCGCTGGATGACGCCCTCGTATCCGTCGCTGACATTCCCCAATCACTACACCTTGGTCACCGGCCTGCGCCCGGATCACCACGGCATCGTGCACAACAGCATGCGCGACCCGGCGCTTGGAGATTTTTGGTTGAGCAAACCCGACGCGGTGGGCGACGCACGCTGGTGGGGTGGCGAACCGGTATGGGTGGGCGTGGAAAAGACCGGCCAGCATGCGGCGACCTGGTCGTGGCCAGGTAGCGAGGCGGCGATCAACGGCGTGCGCCCGTCGCAGTGGCGCCATTACGAAGAAGGCGTGAGCCTGGACACGCGCGTGGCTGCGGTGCGGAACTGGTTGAAGACAGACGGCGCCCAGCGCAATCGCCTGGTCACGCTGTACTTCGAACACGTGGACGAAGCCGGCCACGACCACGGCCCCGAATCGCGCGAATACGCCGACGCTGCGCGCGCAGTGGATGCGGCCATCGGCAAGTTGCTGGATGGCATGCAGCGCGACGGCACCCGCGCGCGCACCAACATTATCGTGGTCTCCGATCACGGCATGGCCGAGGTTGCGCCGGGGCATGCGATCAGCGTGGAAGAGATCGCACCGCCACGGATCGCCACCGCCGTCACCGACGGCCAGGTGATCGGTTTCCAGCCAATGCCCGGCCAGCAGGCCGCAGCCGAGGCCAGCGTGCTCGGCACACACACGCACTACGATTGCTGGCGCAAGGCAGAACTGCCAGCGCGTTGGCATTACGGCAGCCATCCGCGGATTCCGCCGATCGTGTGCCAGATGCATGAAGGCTGGGATGCGCTGTTTCCCGACAAACTCGCCAAACGTGCGCAGGAAGACACGCGTGGCTCGCATGGCTTCGATCCGGGGTTGCCGTCGATGCGCGCGGTATTCCTGGCGCAAGGCCCGGACCTGGCGCAGGGCAAGACACTGCCAGGGTTCGACAATGTGGATGTCTATGCGCTGATGACCCGGCTGCTGGGCATCCCCGCCGCGCCCAACGATGGCAATCCGGCGACCTTGCTGCCGGCCTTGCGCGTGCCGCCGTCAGCTGGCGCCAAGTAGACACCCCAGACATCTTCAGCAGCGCTGACGAGCATGCATGTAAGTGCCGCGTCAGCGTCGATATAGCCGCATAAACACGCTGTTTCGAGTTGCCGCCGGCACGCGCAGACGCTGGAAACAACACGGGAATGTGGATCGCTGCAGACACTGTTGCCGCCAGGCAGTGCGACAATAGTGCGATGTCTGATTCCAATCCCCCGCCGCGTCGCTTGCGGCCGCTGTTATCCAGCGAAGGCTGGCGTCGTCGCGCTGCTCTGTGGGGCGGCGCAATTGCGGTAGCGCTGGTGGCGATCGTGTTCGCCAAGGCCAGCGACGCGGCCTTCCACCTGTTCCAGCACATTACCGCGCACTCGATCTGGTGGGCATTGCTGCTGACGCCGGGCATCTTCGCCCTGCTTGCCTGGCTCACCTCCGGTGCGCTACGGCCCACGCGCGGCAGCGGCATCCCGCAGGTGATTGCCGCGCTGGAGCATCCCGACCCCGCGTTTCGCGACAGCAATCTTTCGTTGCGCGTCTCGGTCGGCAAGCTCGCGCTGACCACCTTGTCGCTGCTCGGCGGCGCATCGGTGGGGCGCGAAGGGCCCACCGTGCACGTTGGTGCCAGCCTGATGCATGTGTTCGGGCGCTGGTTCGGTTTTCGCGACCCGCGCGAGCTCTCGCACTTTCTGCTCGCCGGTGGCGCCGCCGGTATCGCGGCCGCATTCAATACGCCGCTAGCCGGCGTGGTGTTTGCGATCGAAGAACTGAGCGGGCGCTTTGAGCACCGCTTTTCCGGCACCTTGCTCACCGCCGTGATCGTCGGTGGCGTGGTGTCGCTGGGTCTGCTGGGCAACTACACCTATTTCGGCAAAGTGGCGGTGGCCCTGCCGTTAGGTCAGGCGTGGTTGGCGATTGCGTTATGCGGCAGCGTGGCAGGGTTGCTCGGCGGCGTGTTCGCGCGGCTGGTGCTGGCCAGCGTCAGCGGTAAACCGCGCTGGTTGGGCGCGCTGCGGCAGCGGCATCCGGTGCTGCTGGCTGCGTTGTGCGGCCTTGCCCTGGTCGGGCTTGCGCTGGTGTTCGGGCAAGGTGCCTTCGGCACCGGCTACGAGCAGGCGCGCAGCCTGGTGCAGGGGCATGCGGTCGTCGGCCACGAGTTCGGCATGATGAAACTCATCGCCAATCTGGTCTCGTATCTGGCCGGCATCCCGGGCGGTCTGTTTTCACCGGCGCTGGCTGTAGGTGCCGGCATCGGCCATAACCTGTCGGTATTGATGCCCGGCGTAGACCCGCGCACCTTCGTGCTGCTGGGCATGTGCGCCTATCTCACCGGCGTAACCCAGGCGCCGCTGACCTCGGCGGTGATCTCGCTGGAACTCACCGACACCAGCCAGATGCTGCTGCCGATTCTGGCCACCGTGCTGATCGCGCGCGCAGTCTCCGGGCTGGTCTGCAAGACGCCGATCTACCGCGGCCTGGCCGAGCAGTTGCTGACCGTGCCGGCGCCTGCTGCTCCCGCTGCAGAGCGCGCGTCGACGTCGTAGCTCCAGACCTTGTCAGGAAACAGCGGCGAGGACCACGCTCCTACGAACACAAGCTGCCGCACCGCTCGCCAGCGGTGCAGCGCGGCAGATCTCCTCTTCATCGTGCTGCTTCCCGAGGTTATGTATGCGTGCAATGCACTTCGAGCGTTTTGAACAGGTCCCGGAAATTCTGCAGCTCCCCGACCCGACCCCAAGCGAGGACGGCGTGGTGATCAAAGTGGCAGCCACCGGCATCTGCCGCAGCGATTGGCACGGCTGGATGGGGCACGATCCGGACATCGCATTGCCGCACGTGCCGGGACACGAGTTCGCCGGCGAAGTGGTCGCCATGGGAAAACGCATCTCGGGCTTTGCGATCGGCACCCGGGTCACCGTGCCGTTCGTGTCCGGGTGCGGGCGCTGTGCGCAGTGCCATGGCGGCAATCAGCAAGTATGCTCGAACCAGTTCCAGCCCGGCTTCACCGCATGGGGATCGTTCGCCGAATATGTCGCGATCGATTTTGCCGAGACGAACCTGGTCAGACTGCCGGAAAGCATCGACGATGCGACGGCGGCAAGCCTGGGATGCCGGTTTGCCACCTCGTTTCGGGCCGTGGTCGATCAAGCCAGAACCGGCCCTGGCGAATGGGTCGTGGTCCATGGCTGCGGCGGCGTCGGGCTTTCGGCAGTGATGATCGCAGCGGCACTGGGGGCGCAGGTGATTGCGGTGGACATTTTCGACGACAAGCTGGCGTTCGCCGTTGAATGCGGCGCGGTCGCAACGGTCAACGCGTCGAAAGCGGACGACACGGTGGAGGCGATTCGCGAGATCACCAAGGGTGGCGCGCACGTTTCCATCGATGCGCTCGGCAGCCCGGCGACCTGTTTCAACTCCATCAGCAACCTGCGGCGGCGCGGCCGTCATGTCCAGGTGGGGCTGATGCTGGGCGAACACGCCACGCCCAGGATCCCGATGGCGCAGGTAATCGGCCACGAACTGGAGATCTACGGCAGCCACGGAATGCAGGCGTGGCGGTACGGTGCCATGTTGGCGATGATCCAGGCCGGGAAGATTGCACCACAACGGCTCATCGGCAGAAGGGTGTGCCTGGACGAGGCCATTGCGGTGCTGATCGGCATGGACGCTACGCGCGACCTCGGCATCAGCGTCATCGATCGCTTCTAACGCGTATCGCCGCCGGCATCCCCCACACCTGGGGCGCACATTGATGGACCGGCCGGGAGCGTAAACCACCGTTCTGCAAAACAGAAAAACGCGGCGCAAGCGCCGCGTTTCGGTGTCGCGAAGCGAGCTGGGATCAGCTGGCCTTGGCGACGGTCTTTTTGGCGACAGCCTTCTTGGCCGGGGCCTTGACCACGCCTTTCTTGGCAACCGGGGCAGCTGCACCCACGACAACCTTGCTCACCGCGTGCGAACGCGAATTGCCGTAGCTGGCGTTGTAGCGCTTGCCCTTGGCGGTCTTACGGTCACCCTTACCCATTTCGTCGACTCCTGAATGTGAATACAAATTCCCGTGCTGGCACGGGTCTGGCGAGGTTTCACCGGCGGCGCCCTCGCGCAAGGCCGACAAGCCTACCACGGCGGCCCCGGCGCGCGTAGCGGCCGACCGCCTTGCGGAGCTGATCGACTCCAGAGCGATGCACGCAGTTGTGGACTGTGATCGGCTGCGGGTGGAAGCCGCAGAGCAGCCCGACGGTGCGGGTGGCAGACGTCGCTGACCTCCGCTGTACGCATCGGCCTGGCGGCGACGCAACCGCCTCGCTACAGATACCTAGTGCGCGCAGCTGGCGTCGTGGACATGGCCGTGCCCGTGATTCAGGCGCAGATTGACCAAGTGCGCGATGCCGACCAGGGCGCCGCCCAGCGTCATCACCACTGCATGCGGCATCACCGAGTGATGCAGCGGGTCGTACAACAGGCCCACCCATAGCAGCGCCAGGCCAGGCAGCAGCAATGCCAGCGCGTGCAGCGCTTTGTGCCGGCGATACCCGAGCACCAGGCTAAAAAGGCCCAGCAGCGTCACGAACACCACGATGGTCAGTTCCACCCCATCGCCCAGCCAGAACGACAGGCCCAGCGAAGGCGCCAGGGCCAGCACCAGCGGCAATACCGCGCAGTGCACGGCGCACAGCAGCGACCCGGTAGCGCCGAAGCGGTCGAGAAGATGGCGAAGGGTTGGTAGGGGCATGAGGTCCAGCAGGTGCTCGTGGCGACGTGGAATAATATAACATCTTACTACTCCAGCCCCGCACCACTGCATCGCGCAGCGGTGAGGCTCGCCGCCGGCGCAGCAGGCAAGCTGCGCCTTATCACTGATACACAGTAACAACTACAGAGTCCCGCCCACCATGCCTGCACGTTTCGATCTCTCGTTCCGCCGCTCCGCGCTCTCGCTGGCACTGACCAGTCTGCTGACCCCTGCCCTGGCCATGGCCGAGGACGCTCCGCTCGTTGCCGATGCACAGACCCCGCCCAGTTCGGACACGCGCCACGCTGCCAGCCCTTCCAGCGGCCGGCATATCAAGGATCTGGACAAGGTGGTGGTCACCGCCAGCCCGCTGCGCGATGCGGCCGGTGCGTTGAGCCGCCCGGTGGAAGTGCTGGCCGGCGAGCGCCTGGACGAGGTGCGCAGTTCGAGCCTGGGCGAAACCGTGGCCAGCCTGCCCGGCGTGCAGAGTTCCAACTTCGGCCCCGGCGTGGGCCGGCCGATCATCCGCGGCCTGGACGGCCCGCGCGTGGCGGTGTTGCGCGACGGCCTGTCTACCCAAGACGTGTCCACCGTCAGCCAGGACCATTCCCCGGCGATTGAGCCGTTCCTGGCCAACCAGATCGAAGTGCTGAAAGGCCCATCGACGCTGCTGTACGGCTCCGGCGCGATCGGCGGCGTGGTCAACGTGGTCGACGGGCGCATTGCCGAAACGCCGGTGGACGGTTTCAGCGGGCGCGCCGAAGTGCGCGTTGACGGCGGCGACAAGGACGGCAACACCGACATGTTCCGCGTTGATGCCGGCAATGGCAGCGGGCTGTCGATCCATGCCGATGGCGTGTATCGCAACCAGAACGACTACGACACGCCGCAGGGCCGTCAGCTCAACAGCTGGGTCGATTCCAAGGTGGGCTCGATCGGTGCGTCGCTGTCCGGCGACTGGGGCTTTGTCGGCCTGTCGGCGTCGCGCTTCCGCGACAATTACGGCAACCCCGGCGAGCCGGGCGACCCGTCCATCGGCGAGCGCGGCGTCTCGCTGAAACTGCAGCAGGACCGCTACGACCTCAAGGGCGGGCTGACCGATCCGTGGGGCGAAGGCAGCGCGCTGCGTTACAGCTTCGGCCATACCGATTACGCACATACCGAGTTCGAAGGCGAAGAAGTCGGCACCGTGTTCACCAAGCGCGCCAACGAAGGCCGCGTGGAGGCCTCGTTTACGTTGGGCGGCGGCTGGCAGACCGCATTCGGCCTGCAGGGCAGCGACAGCACCTTCCAGGCAGTGGGCGAAGAATCCTTCGTACCCAAGACCGATACGCGCTCGCTCGGCGCATTCGCCGTGGCACGCAACAACTGGGAACGAGTCACCGCCGAATTCGGCGCGCGTGTGGACAAAGTCAAGTACCAGACCGATATCGGTGTGGACCGCGATTTCACCCCGACCAGCGTCTCGGCCAGCGGTGGTTTCCGCTTTAACGAGCAATGGCGCCTGACCGCAAATCTTGACCACGCCGAACGCGCGCCGGCCGAAGAAGAACTGTTCGCCAACGGCCCGCACATCGCCACGCTCGCCTTCGAAGTCGGCGGCGCCGATCTGAAGACCGAGAAGGCCAATCAGGCCGAGTTGGGATTGAATTTCCAGAACGACTGGGTGGATGCCAAGGTGGCTGCGTACTACAACCGCTACAACGACTTCATCTACATCGTCGACACCGGCGGCCAGTGGTTCAACGAAGAAGACAATGACTTCCTGCCGATCCGCCAGTGGACGCAGGCCGATGCGACCTTCCACGGCTTCGAAGGCGAGGCCACCTTCCATCTGGCCAACAACGACAACGGCGCGTGGGACCTGCGCATCTTCGGCGACACAGTGCGTGCACGTTTGAACGATGGCGGCAACCTGCCGCGTATCGCGCCGGGCCGTTTCGGTGCGCAGCTGCGCTGGAATGCGCAGCAGTGGCGCGCATCACTCGGTGCCACACGCACCATGAAGCAGGACAAGGTGGCAGTGAACGAAACCCCGACCGACGGCTACACCTTCGTCGATGCGCATCTGGCGTATCACGTGGATCGCGGCAGCAATGCGTGGGAAGTGTTCCTTGACGGCAACAACCTGACCAACCAGGACGCACGCGTGCACACCTCCTTCCTCAAGGATGACGTGATGCTGCCTGGCCGCAGCGCGTCGTTCGGCGTGCGCTTGTTCTTCTGACAGCGGACTCTCCCCCCGCCGACTGGAAGCGAGGCCGCCTTCGGGCGGCCTTTTATTTGCGTTGCAGACCTCACGCGGCAGCGTGGGCTGCATCGCTGCTGCTTGAGGCCCGTAATCGTATTCGTCGCTGCGTGCGTCAACCCAACGCACAAGATGTGATCGCCGCCACAGCACAGGCAAACACAGCCGTACCGTCAAACAACAAGTGCAGACCGCAGCTGCTGCGTCGCACAACGGGCTGTGGCGCATCTGGGGTTAAAACTTCATTAGCACTGCGCCGACAGGGGGCGCAAGCGACGCGATAGCGCGGGCGCGCGCGTGCACTGACTGGCGATGCATGCACACCACTGCGTGACTCGACAGCGTTCTTGCACTTAAGACAAGGAGCCTTGCGCATGCGTTTTTCATCACCCCGCTACACCCTTTCGCTCGCCGTCGCTGCGGTGCTGCTGGCACCGAATGGCCGCACGCAGACCGCTACGCCTGCAGCGGGCAATCAGGACGCCACCACGCTGGATGCGGTCATCGTCAGCGGCACCGCGCGCTTCAAAGGACTGGCCAAACGCGATGCCAGTTTTTCGATCACCACGGCCAGCCCGGAACAGATCCAGCAAGCGGTCCCACAGAGCACCGCCGACCTGCTCAAGATCGTGCCTGGCGTGTAGTCTGAGCCCAGCGGCGGCGGGACCGGTGCCAATATCTTCGTGCGTGGTATGCCTTCGGAAGGCGATGCGCCGTTCGTGACCATGCAACTGGATGGCTCGCCGCTGTTCCCGCCGCCGACCTTGTCGTTCCTGGAGAATTCCACGCTATTCCGCGTCGACGATACGGTTGAGCGCATGGAAGTGTTGCGCGGTGGTTCCAGCCCGATCTTTTCCAACGGCCAGCCCGGCCTCACCGTCAATTTCATCCAGAAAAAAGGCCAGGACGAACCCGAAGGCAGCGTGCGCCTGACCGGAGGCAACAACGCATTGCGCCGCATCGATGTGTTCAACAGCGGGCCGATGGGCAATGGCTGGTACTACAGCGTGGGCGGCTTCTTCCGCGAAACCGACGGCGTGCGCGACCCGCAGTTTTCCGCCGACAAAGGCGGCCAGTTCAGCGCCACCTTGAGCAAGCGTTGGGACAGCGGCGAGTTGTCGTTTTACGCGCGCCACACCGACGATAACAATGCGTTTTACACCGCGATTCCGCTGCTGTCGCGCAACAACGGCGCCGATCTTTCCAGTTTTCCCGGCTTGAACGCGCAGACTGGCACCCTGCTTGGCCGCGACTTCCGCAATGTGGATCTGTTGGTCGGCCCCAATGGCCAGACACTGCGACGCGATCTGGCCGACGGGCGCGGCGTCGACATCGATGTGTTCGGTGGCGAATGGAACTGGGAGAGCGGCGGCTGGACCGTTGCCGACCGCTTCAACGTGATGAGCGGCAGCGCGCCGACCTCTGCGCTATTTACCGGCGATGCGCCGCAACGCCTGGGCGATTTCATTGCCAGTTACGGCAGCAGCGGTAGCGCCAGTTACACCAATGGCGGCGGTGCGGTGGACCCCAATCAGCAGGTGCTCGAGGCCGGTTGGTGGTCGGTGGACAAACGGTTGAATTCCTTCACCAACGACCTGCGCCTGAGTCGCGAGTTGTTTGCCGGCAACACACTCACCGTAGGTGCGTATTACGCCAAGTATTCCTCTGCCGACATCTGGTACCTGGGCAACACCATGCTGCTCACTGCGCAAAACAACGCGCGCCGCATCGATGTGGCATTGGACGATGGCCGCCAGCCCACGCGCCAGGGCTTTACCAGCACTGCCTTCCTCAACCTGCGCGCCAAGTACAACGGTGAAAACATCGCCGCTTTAGTTGCCGACGAGTGGGAACTGAGCGAGCGTCTGCGCCTGGATCTAGGTGCGCGCTACGAGCGCCAGCGCGTGACCGGGGATGTGCACGACACCACGACCGTGGATCTGGATGGCAACCCGGCCACGCTGTACGACAACGCCACCTCATTGGCATTGGCAACCACGCGGCGCATCGATCAGGACGATGAAGCGTTCTCGTGGACCGCCGGCTTGAACTTCACGCTCGATCAGAACAACAGCCTGTTCGCCCGGGTCAACTCCGGAGTGAAGTTTCCTGGTTTCGACAACCTGCGCGATGGCCAGAACCGCGTGCAGGACGTGGATCAATACGAGCTGGGCTTGAAATCCGGCACCAGTGCGTACGACCTGTATCTCACCGCCTTTTACAACACCTTCAAGAATTCGCCGTTCCAGGCGTTTCTGGCCAATGGGCAGAATTTCACCGCGGTGGGCGATTCGCGCGCACGCGGCCTGGAAGTGGAAGGCGCGATCCGGCCGTTCGGCGGTTTCGAGCTGGCTGGCACCGGGGTGTGGCTGGATGCGAAATACCGCAACTATCGCGAGTTCACTGGCAACCAGGTAATGCGCCAGCCCAAGCGCCAGTTCCGCATCACGCCGAGCTATTACTGGATGCTACCGTTCGGCGATCTCAAGCTGTTTGCCACCTATTCGTACATCGGCGAGCGCTTCGCGGATCTGGCCAACAGCCAGCGCCTGCCCTCGTACGACATGCTGGATATCGGCGCCAACCTGCATGTGGGCGAGCATTGGGAAGTGACCGCCAGCGGGAGCAACGTCACCGACACGCTCGGCCTGACCGAAGGCAACGTGCGCGTGCCTGGTGCGGCCACCGGTGGTGTGTTCATGGGCCGGCCGATTGCCGGGCGGCAGTATCAAATGTCGGTAGCGTACCGCTGGTAGATCGGCGCAGCATATCGAGCCGCGCAGCAGCGGGACTGCTGCGCGGAACCTTGCAAACGACAGCGCGCCGTTTTACATGGTCGCGGCGCGGGCGCGCCTGCCAGTCATGTCATGCATTGCAAAACGCTGCGCGGCAACGACGTAGACACCTTCCCCATGCGCGGCATGCGGTGGGAATAGCCAGACGCACGCAATTGAAAGCAGCACCAGATGCGAAGAAACGCGACGCATCGTGATGGGTTATTTCAATCAAAATCACCTCTGCTGCCGAATTCCGCAGAAAATTTTCTGCAGAAAATTTCGCGTGCAAGACGCAACTGGACAAACACGTCGCAAATTGTGCGGCGGGTCACGCAGGCACCATCGGTCGCAGGCATTGCAGGCACTGAGCTCCCACGCTTAACTCTGACTGTTGCCGGTGCAGACGCACTGCCAACATCGGCTGCGTCGACACGCACAGGGGGGCCGAGGCACGACCTGATCGCATTTTATTCCATAAAGAGAAATGCGCTTTTTAGCCGTCCCGAGATAAACCGACATGACTCCTGCTGCTCGCTGTTTCGCAGTAATGCACTCTTTTCGCAGGCGCCCGCTCACGTCGCTGATCGGCGCGCTGCTGATCGGAAGCGCGCCACATTCGGCGCTGGCTGCAACACCGGCCGTCGCTGCCACGCCCATTGCAAACGCTACTGCAAGCACCAGCGCGACACACAGCGCCACCGCAAAATCCACCGGCACCGACCCGTTGTTTCGCTACCAATGGCATCTGCTCAATCAAGGCCAGCCGGTGTTCGGCGACCAACGTCCACGGCCAGGCGTCGATCTGGATGTGGACGTCCTGCACACGCTTGGCATTCGCGGAGCCGGAGTCAATGTGGCGGTCATCGATGGCGGGCTTGAGATTGCCCATGAGGATCTCGTCGATAACATGATTGTCGGCGGCTCGCATAACTTCTTGAATGGTTCCAACGACCCGACGCCGCCTGCGGATGAAATCGACAATGGCCATGGCACCGCGGTCGCCGGCATCATCGCGGCACGTGGATGGAATGGTCTGGGTGGACGTGGCGTTGCGCCGGAAGCGAATGTGGCTGGCTTCAACGCACTTTCCATACTCGATGGCAGCAAGCAGTACGTCGATATCCGTTACTCCTGGGGCGATGGCCCAGAAGCCCGTGCGATGGACGTGTACAACAACAGCTTCGGCGTCTTGACAGCGGTCTATCCATTCAGCGATCTCGACGAGCAGCGCTCTCTGGAAAAAATGATGCGTGCCCAGCGTGGTGGCAAGGGCGGCATCTACGTCAAGGCAGCTGGCAATGATTTCAATACGCTGCTCGACGTGGATGCACAGGGCAGGCTGATCGATCGCTGCAGCGACCAGACCCGGCAGCTTGGCGTCGCCTGCAGCAGCGCCAATATGGACAACCTCAACAGCCTGACCACCATGATTGTGGTGGGTGCGGTCAACGCCAACGGCGTGCGCGCGAGTTATTCATCGCCCGGATCCGCGTTGTGGGTATCCGGGCTGTCTGGCGAATATGGCTTCCAGCACCGCTTCGACCCGCATCCGGAGACTTTCAGTCCGTTCTATACACTGATCGCTGCGCAAGGCCCGCAGCCATTCTTCTCACCGGCGATCGTCACCACCGACCTGAGTGGATGCGCTGCAGGCAATAATCGCGATCGCGCACGCGCGCCGCAGAATGCGCTGGATACCAGCCACTCCAACATCGATGCCTCGTGTAACTACAACGCACGCATGAATGGCACCTCTGCCTCGACACCGACGGTTGCAGGCGTCGCAGCGCTGATGCTGAGCGCCAACCCGCGGTTGACGCTGCGCGATGTCAAATACATCCTGGCAACGACGGCGGTGCAGGTCGATCCCCATCAAGCCAAGGTGTTCTACAAGGACGCCGTGATCGAGCCCGCCTGGATCACCAACGCGGCCGGCCACCGTTTCAGCAACTGGTATGGCTTCGGCTTGGTGGATGCAGCAGCGGCGGTGGAGCGCGCCGTGCATTTCACCCCGCTGCCGGCAATGCAAGACACCGAATGGACCGTCTACGACGGCAAAAGCAGCACCATCGGCGGCATCGGCTCGCCGGCGCGATTGGCGATCGACATCAAGCAGTCCTTCAAGGTGGAAGGCGTACAGCTGTTCTTCGGAGGAACGCACAAGAATCCTCGTGAACTGCGCGTCGTGCTGGTATCGCCAAGCGGCACCCGCAGCACCGTGATGACGCCGTTTTCCACGCTCGACCCGGGTGATGGCTTCGTGGTGTTCCTGACCTCCAGCAATGCCTTCCTGGACGAGGAGGCAGCCGGTCGCTGGACATTGGAGGTGGACGACATGCTCGCCGACAACGGCAAGGAACAACTGCAGGAATTCGAAATGCGCGTGGTGGGCCACTGACATGAAAACTTCTCTGATCACACTGCTGTGCGTCGTTGCCGCCGGCATGTCTGCACCCGTCTCGGCACAGGTGTTCGATCGCGCCCGCCTGCGTGCTGCCGCAACCGGGCAAACCGTTGTGGTGGACCGTGCCAGTTTCCGGCTGATTCCAGCAGCAGTGGTACAGCTGGCCGACACCACGCGCAGCATTGCCGCCGCGCAATCGCGAGGAAGCGCGCAGACCAGCGCGAATGCACCCATGGGCCGCGTCGATCGCTATGCGATCTATCTCGACAACACCAGCGCTGTTAAGGCGGTCGCGCGCACCACGCGTAGCCAACCATCGGCGACCGTGCTGGCCGCGCTGGAAACGCGTAGCGGCCAGCTGGCATTACTCGGTGCTTCGATCAAATTGTTCGATACCACGCCAGCCATCGCGCGTGCATTGGCCACGCGTACAGGCGGCAACTTGCTCTATGCATCGGCCATCGACGGCAGCGCGATGATCGGCTACGACTCGGCGATGACGGCATTGGACCATTGCCGACAGCTGCAAGGCAGCAACGGCGTAGGAGCGATCAAGCCGGAAGTGATCGGCCCGGCGGCACGGCCACTGTGACGCGACTGCGCTAGAACGTCGGCAGTCACGCGTGCCACGCTGCGGCATTGGGTTGCAGCGTGGCGCGCTGGTGCGGCCCGCCTTACACCGGCAGCGGGCTGCGCTCTGCAAACTGCCCGCGCCAATAGGGGTAATAGGGATACGGCGGTTCTACTGCGCTCACCTGATCCAGACGCGCACGCTGATCATCGGTCAACGACCAGCCCACCGCACCCAGGTTTTCGCGCAGCTGCACTTCATCGCGCGCACCAATCAGCACCGTGCTCACGGTCGGCCGCTGCAACAACCAGTTGATGGCGATCTGCGGCACGCTGCGGCCGGTCTCTGCGGCAATGGCGTCGAGCACATCGACGATGTCGAACAAGCGCGCATCGTCGATCGCCGGGCCAGCGGCGGCGGTGGCATGCAGCCGGCTGTGTTGCGGCAATGGCTGGCCGCGGCGGACCTTGCCGGTGAGTCTTCCCCAACCGAGCGGGCTCCACACCACCGCACCAATGCCCTGGTCGATGCCCAGCGGCATCAGTTCCCACTCGTAGTCACGCCCGGCCAGCGAGTAATAGGTCTGGTTGGCGACGAAGCGGCTCCAGCCGTGCGCATCGGCCACCGCCTGCGATTTCATTAGCTGCCATCCGGCGTAGTTGGAAGCGCCCAGATAACGCACCTTGCCTGCGCGCACCAGGCCGTCGAGCGTGGACAGGGTTTCTTCCATCGGCGTCATCGCATCGAAGGCGTGCAGCTGCAGCAGATCGATGTAGTCGGTGCGCAAGCGCCGCAATGATGCATCCACCGCACGCAGCAAGCGGAAGCGCGACGCGCCGGCATCGTTGGGGCCATTGCCCAGGCGCAGGCCGGTCTTGGTCGAGAGAATCACCTGATCGCGGCGGCCTTGCAGCGCCTGACCAAGGATGTCTTCGGACGCGCCATCGGAATACACATCGGCGGTGTCGAACAGGTTCAGCCCAGCCTCAAGGCACAGGTCGATCATGCGCCGCGCCTGCGCCACATCGGTGTCGCCCCATGCGAAAAACAACGGCCCCTTGCCGCCGAACGTGCCGGCACCCAAACCGAGCACGGGCACCTTGAAACCGGAACGGCCGAGTAGACGGGTTTCCATCGAATGACTCCTTGCAACGTTGAATGAGAGATGCGCTGCGTCGTCGCTCATGCTCGCGACAGCATTTGCTGGCAGCGAAACCAGCGTTTGTGCAGCACATCGAAATCCGCCGGACGCACACTGCGCCACCACGGCCAATGACCAGCGGGCAACGAACTCAACCCACCTGCGCGCACACCGACGGCGATGCAGTGCGGCAGCGTTGCAACTGCACGCTCCACAGCGCCAGACCCAGGCCGACAGCGCTCAACAGCGCAGCCACCCACGGCGTTGCGACCAGACCGGCCTGCGTGGCGATCACCACGCCACCCAGCCACGCGCCCAGCGCATTGCCCAGGTTGAAGGCGGCGATATTCAGGCTGGACGCCAGGTTCTGGCCGGCGCCACGCGCATGTTCCAGCACGCGCAACTGCAACGGCGCTACGGTGGCGAAGGCGGCCACGCCCAGCAGCCCGACAAAAATCACCATCGCGGCCTTGCTGTGCAGCGCCAATCCCAGCGCGCCCAGGACCACCACCAATGCAGCCAGGCTGCCCAGCAACGCCGACGTGGGACGACGGTCGGTCAGCCGCCCGCCGAGCAGATTGCCGACGATCATGCCCACGCCAAACACCAGCAGCACCGGCGACACCGCCGACTGCGTAAACCCGGTGACCTGCAGCAGCAGCGGCTGGATGTAGGTGAACACCGCAAACACGCCGGCGTAGCCCACCACCGTGATCGCCAGGGCCAGCAGCACCTGGCCGCGCCGCAGCACCGCCAGTTCCTGCCGCCAGGACACCGGAGTGGCAGCACCGGCAGCCGCCGGCACCCACAACGCAACCGCGGCAGTGGCCAGCACGCCGATCGCTGCCACCGCCCAGAATGTGGCGCGCCAGCCCAGTTGCAGGCCCAGCCAGGCACCCGCCGGCACGCCGAGCAAGGTGGCCACGGTCAGCCCGGCGAACATCAGCGAGATGGCCGATGCACGGCGTTCGGCCGGCACCAGCGAGGTGGCCACCACTGCCCCGACGCCGAAAAACGTGCCGTGCGCCAGCGACGTCAGCACCCGCGCGACCATCAGGCTGGTGTAGTCCGGCGCCAGCGCGCAGGCCACGTTTCCGACGGTGAAGATCAACATCAGCCCGACCAGCACCGCCTTGCGCGGCAGGCGTGCGCTGGCCAGGGTCAGCACCGGCGCACCGACGAACACACCCAGCGCATAACCGCTGATCAACAGGCCCGCCGCGCTGAGCGAAACGCCCAGATCGGTGGCCACCTGCTGCAGCAATCCCATGATCACGAACTCGGTGGTACCGATGCCGAAGGCACCGATGGTCAATGCCAGCAACGCTGGCGGAAAGCGCGACGAACGCGTGGATGTGAGGCTAGACATGGGGATGGACCAAGGAAGACTGCGCACAGCCTGCGCTTGGCAGTTGTTCGCAAAAACCCCTGCTATCCTGATTCACCTTCAATCAATCATTGAGAATCGCGTGGACCGTCTTGGCGACATTGCCCTGTTCCTGCGCGTACTCGACCTGGGCTCGATCACCGCGGGCGCGCGCAGCCTGGATCTGTCGGTGGCGGTGGCCAGCCAGCGTCTCAAGCGCCTGGAACGCGAATTGGGCGTGCGCCTGCTGCACCGGACCACGCGCCGCCTGCATCCCACTGCCGAAGGGCAGCGGCTGGCCGAACGTGGCCGCGTGCTGGTGGAAGATCTGGACGCGCTGGCCGAAGATCTGCGCGAAAGCGCGCACGATGTGGGTGGCGTGCTGCGCATGACCATGTCCGCCTCATTCGGGCGCCAATACGTCTCGCCGCTGCTTCCGGAATTTCAGGCCCGTCATCCGCGCCTGCGTATCAGCGCGCACCTGAGCGACGACCTGGTGGATCTGGTCAAACAAGGCTTCGATCTGGCGATCCGCATCGGCCCGCTGGACGACTCCGGGCTAGTGGCCCGGCGCATCGCCGACAACCGCCGCACCCTGGCGGCCTCGCCCGATTACCTGCAACGTCACGGCACGCCGCGCACACCGGACGAACTCGCTCAGCACGCCGGCGTGCTGCTGATGGGGCGTGATGGCCGCCAGGACGTGTGGACCCTGCAGACGCCCCAGGGCGGGCTGGTGCGCGTGCGCATGCAGAGCCGCTTCGAGAGCAACTTCGGCGAGCTGATACGCGATGCGGTAATCGCCGGCCAGGGTATTGCAGTGCATTCGTACTGGCATATCGCCGATGAATTGCGCAGCGGCCGTCTGGTCGAAGTGATGCGCGACTACCCGCCGCCCACCTCGCAGATCAGCGCAGTGATGCCGGCGCGTCAGCTGCAACCGCCGCGCGTGCGCGCGTTTGTGGATTTTCTGCTGGAGCGGCTGGGCGAGCAGCCGCCTTGGGGAGTGGCGACGTAGCGCTCGCTTGCCGGGGGGATGCGCAAGCGGCGTTGGTGGTTATGGTGACGATGGCACCGCTGAAACGCGGGTGCCGGTCCTGCGAACTGGCGCAGGGTGGGTGTCTGCGACATGTCATTGCCACTGGAAACGACGGCATCGAGAACCTGCAAGCTGCGTATCACCCGCTGACTGCGTGAATCTGATGGCAGTCTGCACAGCGCAGCCATTGGCCTGGTGGCGCACCGGGCCAACTCGCTGCATCAGTCAGCTCACCGCTGAGGCGCGGTATCGCAAGGTGTGTTCAACTGCTCCGGAACAACCGCACTGGTCGTGCTTGCGCAGATCAACGCTCGCCGCGCAGCAGGCGCTTGTGCAGGCTGCGGCGCTGCGCGTCGCTCAACAAATGCCCATGCGTACGCAACAGCCCGAGGATCTGCAGATGCGCCTGCGCAGTGCGCCGGTCCAGCTCTGCTGCGGCAGCGGCCTCCAGCCGCTTCCACTCGGCGGGACTGGTCGGGGTCGGGAAGCTGGGACGTTTTGCGGGCATGGCATGCCAAAGATGCGGGAGACGCGCACATGATACGGCCGGCACGTGAGTGACCTATCAGTGCCGAAGCTGTCTCCGCTCAAGGCCAGCTGCAACTGCAGCCGCCTTTTCCAGCGGACGCGGCCCTACACGCTGCATGCCTTGCCGCCGACACCACCTGCACTCTTGTACGATCGGCGCTCTCGCGGCCGGGCCGCATTGCATCGTCGACGGGTTTTCGCATGTCTTCGCTGACCGAATTGAGCACGCTATTGCTGCGTCATGCCCCCCGCGACGGCATGCATACCACCCCGATCGCCGGGCTGCAGATCATGCGCAGCGCCTCGCCCAGCGTGTCCATGCCGACCGTCTATACGCCCATGCTGTGTCTGGTGGCGCAGGGTCGCAAGCAAGCCATGCTGGGCGCGCAGGCGTACGTCTATCATCCGCGGATGTATCTGGTGGCGTCGGTGGATTTACCCATCGTCGGCTCGGTGATCGAAGCCAGCGACGCGCAGCCGTATCTATGCTTCTGCCTGGACCTGGACACCGCGTTACTCAGCGAGCTGGCGATCAAGCATCCGGAACTGGTGGAGACGCAGCGCGATGCGGCATCGGCTGGGCTGCTGCTCAATCGCAGCACGCCACAACTACAGGACGCCGCGCTGCGGCTGACGCGCCTGCTCGACCAACCGCATGAAATTGCCGCGCTCGCTCCCTTGATCGTACGCGAACTGTTGTATCGCCTGATGGCCGACCCGGCCAATGCGGCGGTGCGCCAGATGGCCATCGCCGACAGCCGGCTCAACCAGATTTCCAAGGCCATCGTGTGGTTGCGCGAACACTACGCGCAGCGTTTCAGCATCGAGCAGATCGCCGATCTCTCGGCAATGAGCCGCTCCACCTTTCATGCGCATTTCAAGGCAGTCACCACGATGACTCCGCTGGAATACCGCTCGCAGCTGCGTGTGCACGAAGCGCGTCGCCTGATGGTGGCCGAGGCGCTCACCGCTGCCGACGCCGGCTTCCGCGTTGGCTACGAGAGCGCATCGCAGTTCAGTCGCGACTACGCACGCATTCTCGGCATCCCGCCCGCACGCGATGCGCAACGGCTGCGCGCCACTGCGCAGGATGCAACCGAAGCGGCGTGATGCCTGGTGTACGCGGCGCAGGCACCACAGCGAACCAGCACATCGCCGCAGAGTCCGCCAACGCGGCACTTCCACCGCATGAGCATCAACGCTGTTACTCAGCGGCGTATTGCGCCTCGCTCACCTGCTCCAGCCAGGTCACCGGCAAGCCGTCCTGCGATTCGGCAATCGCGATATGCGTCATCGCCACGTTGGCGTTCGCACCGTGCCAATGCTTGGCGCCCGGCGGAATCCAAGCGATGTCGCCTGGGCGGATCTGCTGCGCCGGTTTGCCCCACTCGTGCACGCGCCCGGCGCCGGTAGCGAGGATTAGGGTCTGGCCCAGCGGATGGGTGTGCCATGCAGTGCACGCGCCCGGTTCGAAGGTGACGGTGGCACCGCCTACCCGCGCCGGTGCGTCGGCCTGGAAAGGTGCGTCGATGCGCATCTTGCCGGTGAAATGCTCGGGTGACCCCCACAGCCGATGGCGCCCCGCCCGCCTTGCTCACCCTAAGGATGGTCTGATCAACGGGGCCGGAAAACGAAGCAAGCTACATCAACCGCGCCAAGGGGCGCTCAAATCCCTGATTTGTTGCCGCTTTCGGCGCGTTTGCGGGGTGTTGCCCGGGTTGCAGGCACACCTTCCCCGCAGCAGGCATTAACTGATTGCGCGTCAGCCACAGATTCGACGGTGCAAACAGCGTCAGCACCTGTGCGGTGGTCTTCGCCAAACCGCGATAGCGCACCTTGGCGTAGCCAAACTGGCGCTTGATCACCCGAAACGGGTGTTCCACCTTCGCACGCAGGCTGGCTTTGGTGTGCTCCCAGCGCTTGGCCAACTTCAGTTCGCGCTTGTTCTTGATCTGCTTCAGCGTCGAGGGCTTCTCCTCGATCAGGTAGCGCAGCGTGCGCTTGCCCTTCATCTCATCGCGCTTCTCAAGCCCGGTGTAGCCGCTGTCCCCGCACACCGTCTTCCTTGCCGTGCAGCAGCTTGTGCGCTTGCGTCACATCGGCCACGTTGGCCGCCGTGCATGCGACGTGGTGCAACAGCCCGGAGTCGTCGTCCACCCCGATGTGCGCCTTCATCCCGAAGGAGTACTGGTTGCCCTTCTTGGTCTGGTGAAGTCCGGATCGCGCTCGCCCTCCTTGTTCTTGGCCGAGCTGGGCGCAGCGCTTCCAACCGATACGGCTGGCGCCGGGGCTTCCCCGACGTCGGGTAGTGCGGCTCGATCAGCGCCAGCAGGTCCTTCCACGGCACGACCTGGTCCATCTCGGCCAAGAACACTTCACGCCGCGTCCGCTTGCGCTTGCCGTTGTACTCCGCGTCGCCGAAGGTCAGTTGCATCGTCGTCGTCCCGTTGCATCTGTGGGATTGTCGCAGGACCAGGGGGAGTTGTTTAGAGTTTCCTTAAGAGCAACCGACGTCGCGCAGCTCAAAATCGGGAACGTTGCGACATGGCACTTATTAATTTCCATAAAAAGTCTCATATCCAGACCTCTAATGATTTTCGTATACATGCCCTCATAAATTTTTCAGGTGCATTAAATGCACTTATGACGGATGCCACAAAGAAAAGCACAATTCATCACAATTACATCACAGGCCAGCTAGAGAGGCGTTGAATTTATTTGATCTCTTCAGCATAGTTAACCGCAGGCCGGCATGATTTTCTACGCGTAGCGCTGCAAATATGATTTCGCAACGGCGCATTTCGCTCCGTACCATTTAATTAATTACCCAAACAAAAAGTTGAAATGAAAATAAATTTTTTAGCAGCGACGATATTTTTTGGACTTAGCTGCTCCGCTACCTCCATGGCATTGGCAGCAGACCAATGGCTTTCATTTTCAAACCAACAGAAGACTAGTATCACTTCAACGGAAAGGCTAAGCCCGATCAAAATCAGCGAATCGCAAGCCTACGATGATGCGGCTGCCGGTGGGCTTTGGCTACCGCTGCCTGACGGCCGACGCATCTATGCAAAAACCATCTCTCAGAACACCCAAGACAAAGATCATTGGACCTTTGTCGGCGCCCTACCCTCAGAAAAGCAAAGTGTAGTGATCACTTTTGGGCGCAACGCAGTATTCGGATCATTTCCGGCTGGCAATAACACATCGCTTCGTATCGTCACCCGGGGCGGAAAGCTTTATATCGCAGAACGCCTACCAAAAAACATTGCTATTAATCGCCTCAAGAGCAATGATAGTTCCATGGCGTCCGACTACCTGATTCCGCCAAAGCAACCGTTAAGCCAGCAAGATTTACAACACACCCTTGCACTAGTGAAGCAGGCGGCCAGCGCAACGACCCCGGCAGTGGTCGACGTGCTTGTAGGTTATACCCCAGGCTTGGTCCGCGAGTTAGGATCGGTGGATGCCGTTAACACACGCATCAACTATCTGGTCGCCGTTACCAACCGTGCCTACATGGATAGCCAAGTGAATGGACGCCTGCGCCTGATCGGTACGCAGCAGGTTAATTACACCGATTCCACCACGGATGTTGCCGCACTTCAGGACCTGACCGAAGCCTCAGGTAGCTCTTCATTAGCGGCACTGCACAGCACGCGTGACACCCAGGGTGCCGATCTTGTCACCTTGCTACGCCCCTACAGCGCAAATCAAGGCGCTTGCGGCATGGCTTGGCTGAACGGTGGCGGGCTTCAATCGTACAATAGCAATATGCAGGGATCGGGCTACTCCGCAGTGAGTGACGGTACTGACGAAGAAGCCGGAAATTACTGCGAAGATATTACCTTCGCGCATGAAATTGGCCATAATCTGGGTCTGGCTCACGACAAAGCCGATTCCGGCCCTGGTGCGTTCACTTATGCTTACGGATGGCGGCAGACGTTGGATGAGGGCAGTTTCAATACCATCATGGCTTATGCCGCCGACGATCAGGAGAGGGTTCCATACTTCGCCAATCCACATATCACATTATGCAATGACAACCCGTGCGGGGATGTAGACGAAGCCGACCAGACCAGAGCATTAAATATCACCATGCCCATCGCAGCTGACTTTAGGCCGACAAGCGATGAGTGATTCGTAAGCAGACTGCTACTGGAGCGTGACAGCGCATGGCCGTGTATTAACGACATGCGCTGTTACGACGCGACCATCAGACACTCTTGTAGACACACCATATAAAACGGCAAGTATCATCGATAGAAAATAAGTAAATTTATAGATATGAAGTCGGTGAGCGATCGCGCCGTACCTTCGTGAAAACCTGAAGCCTAGACTCTCCTCAGGGCGTCACGCGCTAACCTTAATCCTTATCAGAGAATGGTATGCAAAGTCGCTTCAGCGGTTGGTCTGCACAGGTGCTCGATGCGGAAGATGTCACAGCAGTCATGCGTGACGTCGGCAGATATGGATTCGCGATCGTCAGGGATCAATGGCGGTTCGATGCTTCCGATTTCAATAAGATGTCGGCACGCTATTATCTTGGCCCGATGTATCAGCCTGACTTCAATCGTCGCTTGCACTCGGAAGGCATGTTACCGTCAGGCATGAACCAAGTCGGTGGCTTGACTACAGGTGCGCATGATGTCTTCAACAGCACGTCAAGCGCGGCATTGCACACTGACGGTTCGTATCTGCCCATCGGCACGATCAAGACCTCGATCCTCCTTTGCAAGCAGCACGCGCTGCGTGGCGGCGAATCGATCCTGTTCGACAGCGTGTCGGCATTTCAGACGCTTGCTCACCATCACCCGGATCTCGCCCAATGCCTACTGGCCCCAAAGGCCTTCCGACGCAGGTCTACCGATCCGCGGCTAGATAGGCAGTACGAGCACGTTGGCCCGATCTTCCTCGCAGAAGAAGACGGCGCAATGGTTGGTGGGTTTACCCTGGACGTGACGGCAGACTGGGACTATTCCCGGCGCATGGACCCGAGAGTGCTCGATGCGGCTGCTTACTTGACGCGTCTCACCAAGCCGGACAGCGGCTACACATTGAGTTTTCCGCTGCGAAAGGGGCAAGCATTGATCATGCGCAATGACCAACTCTCGCACGGACGAAGCGCCTACGTCGAAGATCCGGGCAACCCGCGTATTCTGCTGCGAGGCTTGTTCCTCTCCGCCCCTGGCGCATGCGCTGTGCAGATACGGTCCGCGCGTCGGTCGAAGGCCCCTGACAGCAGGAGCCGCTCGAATGGCTGAGACAACGCCGCCCCTGTTTGCGTCCCAATGGTCCTTGTGGATGTCACACCCAACCAGCGGACTTGAGGCACGCATTGGCAGCGATCTTGCAGGACATCCGATCGACCCGTCCATGACCGCGGCGATCGTCGAGTTTGTTCGCGAGTACCGGAACGGCGGAAAAAACTGGAGCAGCAAAGGGCTACGGGGTGACGAGGTGATCGCACCGTTGCTCGGTCTGGCAAAGCACTCGCCAGTGGTCTTTGATCTCTTCCGCTTGAAGGTTGCCCAGGCGCAGCACAACAAATGGGTGGGTGGCAGCCTGAACGGCACGGTTGCCGCGGCGCAGAAGCAGTACACGAAATTCGTCATCATCTCGACGCCCCGTTCCGGGACGCACCTATTGCGCACGCTGCTCGGCTCCCACCCATGCATCGAGATGCATGGCGAAGCATTCAATCGGTTTAGCCAGCACTTGCTGCCCTATACCGTACAGGACACCACTGCGCAACACATCCTCGAGAAACATCTGTTTCGCCCGTACTTTGAGTACGTGCAGGCTGTCGGGTTCGTCCTCTTCCGCGATCTCGACTCGCAATGGGGAGGCGTCAATGTCTGGGAGATCTTGGCTGGCTTGCCTGAGCTGAAGATCATTCTGCTGGATCGACGCAATCGCCTTGAGCGCATGGTTTCTCTGAGGAAAAGCCTGCTAGATCATGTCTGGTATGTCGGCAGGGACGATAAACGTGCGCGTGGGGATGTCCGGCTGTCCGTAGCGCAGAATGAACTCGTAGATTTCATCGATCACGACCTTGCCAATCGCGCCGCGTTCTGCGAACGCTTCGGCCACCACGACATCCTCTCCATCGAATACGAGCAACTGCTGGACAACCCTGAGAGCACACATGCCGAGCTACTCGCGTTCCTGGGAGTATCGGTCGTGCGACTGGAACCGGGAACCGGAAAAAAGGAAACTGCGTCAATCTCGTCGATCGTTGAAAACGACGCGCAACTGAGATGTTCGATTAGAGGGACACCCTATGAACGCTACATCTAGGCGGCGCGCTTATTGGCCGCCGTATACGCCAATGACCCTTGAGGATTGTCGGCCTAGGATCGTGCGCGGCGCAGGAATTTATCTCTACGATGATGCGGGCAAGCCCTATCTGGACGGCATCTCCGGCAGCTACAATCATTGCCTCGGTCATTCTCACCCGGCACTGATCGACGCCGTCAAACGGCAGATGGACAGCCTGGTGCACGCATGCAACATCGGAACGAGTACGCTCCTACCCGATGCGCTTGCGGAGCGGCTAAGCGAGGTATTGGCGCCAGCCGGACTCGTACAAACGTTCCTGGTAGGAAGCGGCAGCGAGGGAGTCGAAGCCGCAATGAAGATGGCTTGGCAGTATCAACGCGGTCGCGGGCAGCCACAGCGGGTGAAAGTCGTTGCCATCGACGGTGCATATCACGGCTGCACGCTTGGCGCGATGCTCGCGACACGACGCCCCTTCATCAACGAAGGCTCCTTGGCGCTTGTCGCAGATTGCTCAATGACGATGCCATTGCCGCAGAGCATTGACGAGGTGGCAGACTGGGAAGCGCTTCTTGCCGAGCATGGATCGACCGTAGCGGCGATCATCATCGAACCGGTGATGGCGATGGCGGGAACCCGGCAGTTTCCAGCTGGCTTCTTGCGAGCCCTGTCGTCGCTCGCCAGGGCCTACGATATCCCCCTGATCTTCGACGAAGTGTATTGTGGCATCGGACGCACCGGCGTCCTGTGCGAGTCAGTCTCCCAGGGCGCGAGTCCGGACATTGTGATCTTCAGCAAATGTCTCGGTGGCGGCTTCCCGATCACCGCCGTCATGACGACCGCCAAGATCGCCGATGTCTTCGCCACACAGCCGCTCCCGCTTTTCCGCCACGGCCACACCCAATCCGGCAACCTGCTGGGTTGCCGCGCAGCTTTATTCATTCTTGAGCACCTGGATGCCGAGGATTGCTACGAACGGGTCAAAGCAAAGGGCATGCGCTTGCTGCAGGCAATTCGTGACCGTATACCCGCCACCGACGATGTCGTGAGTGTGCAAGGAAAAGGACTGATGTTGTCGATCACCTTTTCGTCGCCAGCGGCATGTAGCCAAGCGCAACACGACGCGCGTCGACACGGTCTGTTCATTGGCGCTGCGGATCGACATCTCAAGCTCGCGCCGTCGTTCATGATCGATGATGCCGAGATCGACGAGTTGGCGCAACGATTGAGCCATGCGATAGACAACCCATCGCATTACTGACGCTTTCTTTTCGTACGAGGGAGAACATGACGTCCGCATACTTCGCGCTCAGGCAGATTGCAGGAGGAACACGCCACGACGCGCCGTTCCAATGGGGAGAACTGCAGTGCATATGGCAAAACGACGCGTTGGCCCACAAACTCGCAGATGAATTTCCGACAGAGGGATTCAACTTCCGGAAACGCAACGGCGGGCATTTTTATCGACGCACGATCGTCCCTCTGGGCTCGTCCGGCGTCGACCAGCCAGCGGCGCTAACGGATGCGTGGCAGGCGATGTGCGGCGAGCTCGTGTCGGAGGACTTCAGGTCCGCGATGTCCGACTTTTGCGGAACGGACCTGAGCGAATTCCCGATGGAGGCCGTTGCGTTTCGTGGAGGGCAGGACACCCACTACCTGCCCCACGTCGATGCATCGTTGTGCAAGGGATTTCGCCTGATCATTTACTTCAACGCCCACTGGGAGCGCGACTGGGGCGGGCTGCTTCGTATTCTTCATCCACGCAATCACCATGACGTGCGCCACGTTGTGCTCCCCATTGTCGGAAACGCAACAGTGATCATTCGCGATGGGGCCTACGAAGACACGTGGCACGAAGTGACGCGGCTGTGCACCACGGGCAGCGTCACTCGCAACACGCTCAATGTCACCTACTATGCGCCCGGGACCACAAGCACAGCCCAATGACGCGAGGATGCCCTTGTTCCACCACGATAGACAGTTGGTCATCCTCTATGGCCCGCCAGCCGTCGGCAAATTGACCGTTGGGAAGGCGCTAGCGAATCGGCTTTCCGCATGCCTGTTTCACAATCACCTGACCTACGATCTCGCCATCGAGCTACTAGGTGCCGATAGCGATTTCGACGCGCGCAGACAGTTTGCGTGCAAACTCAGGCTCCATGTACTGGCGCTCCTGTTTAGGTCCGACTCCCGCACCATTATTACGACGTTCTGCTACGGCGGCCCTGAGGACGACTGGTACATCGACGCGCTGAAGACGCTCTGCGCAGATCATCTCGTGACACCGCACTTTGTTCAGCTCACAGCGCAGCGCAGGCAGCTTCTGGACAGAGTCGAAAACATCGACAGACGCGCTTTCGGAAAGGTGAACAGCAGCAGTGAACTTGCAGTCATCCTGCAGCAATGCGCATATACGCTCGCGATCCAAGCGGACAGCCATCTTTGCCTTGATACATCCATGCTATTGCCAGATGATGCCGCTCTTGCGATTGTGGCGTGGAACTGGCGATTCTCTGCGGTGGTCCATTCCTAAGAACCTGTTCACGATCTTTTTCAAGCCGTGCAAACTGCACGAATGCGCGAGAAGACTACCCAAGTGACATGCGCCGTGAGCGGTTCGAGCACACCCGTCCGATTCTGGAACAAGCCCGCAAACGCACGAAGCCTGCGACGGCAGATATGTACGAGGTGTGGTGCGCAGTGCTGTATCTACTGCCAACAGGTTGCCAGTGGCGTGCGTTGCCCAGTGACTTTCCGAAATGGCGCACGGTGCATTCCCACTTTGCCAAGTGGAGCGAAGTGGACGATGAAGGGACGAGCCTGCTGGAGCGGGCGCTCAAAAAATCAGGTTGGCGTGGCCCGCCAGAAACAGGGGCGCGCGCCTTGAATAGGCCGCGCTCTGCACACGACCTTGCGACTGATTACTCCGCCACCGCGCACTTAGCACACAAACCATGCACTTCCAGTGTCTGGGCCTGCGGCTGGAACCCCAGCGCCTTGGCGCGGGCTTCCAGTTGCGACACGACGTCGCGGTCTTCCAGTTCCACCGCGCTATGGCAGCGGTCGCAGATCAGGAACGGCACCGAGTGCTGGGCGCTGTTGGGGTGGTGGCAGGCGACGAAGGCGTTGACCGATTCGAGCTTGTGCACGAACCCATTTGCCATCAGGAAATCCAGCGCGCGGTACACCGTGGGAGGTGCGTCGGCGCCGACGCCCTTGCCTTCGCGCACCCAGTCCAGCAGTTCATAGGCCTTGACCGGTTTGCCGGCGTCGGCGATCAGCCGCAGCACGTTGGCGCGGATGGGCGTCAGGCGAAGGCCGCGTTCGCTGCAGGCACGCTCCACCGCGCGCACGAAGCCGTTGGCGTCGTCGACGTGGTGATGCGGTGCGGTGCAGGCGAGGTCTGGTGCGTGGGTGTGCTTGGTCATACAGGCTCCGGCGTCAGGCCGCTCCAATCTTGATGAGTGCCGCATCGATGCGTTTCAAGGCACCCTCGCGTCCGGCCAGGTACACCGTTTGCGAAATGTCCGGGCTGACCTGCGTGCCGGTGATGGCCACGCGCAGCGGCTGGGCAACCTTGCCCATGCCCAATTCCAGCGCGGCGGCTGCATCGTGCAGCGCGGCCGAGACGCTCTCCACGCTCCACTGGTCCACTGCAGCCAACAGCTCGCGCGCCTTGCCCAGCGGCACCTCGGCACCCAGCTTGAGGTGCTTCATCACCGCCGCTTCGTCGTAGGTTTCCAGCGGCTGATACCAGACCACGGCTTTTTCGGCCATTTCCTTCAACGTGTGCACGCGCTCGCGCAATGCCACCACCACGTCGGCAGCAGCCGGGCCGGCGGCAAGATCCACACCGAGCTTGACGAGCTGATATTCCAGCTGCGGAGCGATGCTGGCCGGGTCGTCGGTCTTCAGATAATGCTGATTGACCCAGGCGAGCTTGGCCATGTCCAGCCGCGCTGCCTTGGAATTGACGTCTTTGACGTCGAACAGGTCCAGCAATTCCTGCGGCGTGAACAGCTCCTGGTCGCCATGCGACCAGCCCAGGCGTGCCAGGTAATTGATCAATGCGTGCGGCAGATAGCCGGCGTCCTTGTACTGCATGACGTCGGCCGCGCCAGTGCGCTTGGACAGCTTGGCGCCCTGCTCGTCCAGGATCATCGGCATATGCGCGAACTTGGGCACCGGGGCGCCCAACGCTTCGTAGATATTGATCTGGCGCGGCGTGTTATTGATGTGGTCGTCGCCGCGGATCACCTCGGTGATGCCCATGTCCCAGTCGTCCACCACCACCGCAAAGTTGTAGGTAGGGAAGCCGTCCGGGCGAAAGATCACCATGTCGTCGAGCTCGCTGTTGGCGATCTCGATACGCCCCTTGATCAGGTCGTCGAACACCACCGTACCGCCGATGGGATTCTTGAAGCGGATGACGCGATTGGGATCGTCGCGATACGGCAGGTTCTGCTCGCGGGCAGCGCCGTTGTAGCGCGGCTTCTCCTGCTTGGCCATGGCGGCCTCGCGCATGGCGTCGAGCTCTTCGCGGGTTTCATAGGCGTAATACGCCTTGCCCTGCGCCAGCAACTGCTCGGCAACCTCTTGATAGCGGGCAATGCGCTGGGTTTGGTAGATCGGGCCTTCGTCGTAATTCAGGCCTAGCCATTCCATCGCTTCCAGGATGGCGTCGATGGCCGCCTGGGTGCTGCGCTCGCGGTCGGTGTCTTCAATGCGCAGCACGAACTGCCCGCCGCGGTGACGTGCCTCCAGCCAGCAATACAGCGCGGTGCGCGCGCCGCCGATGTGCAGGTAACCGGTGGGGCTGGGGGCAAAACGGGTGCGGCAGGTCATGGAGCGCTCGGCGGACGGGAGTCGGCCGATTTTACCTTGCGCGACGTGGCCCTGCCCGGCCCGTGGCTCAGCGGTTGCGCAGCAGGTCGCCGTACACCACGCACTCGCCGTCGCTGCGGGCCGTGCCCGGCGCGTCGTACAGCACCAGCCAGGTGGGAATCTTGCCGGCCAGGTGCCTGGGCAGGTTGCAGATGGCCTCGGCGCGGTCGCAGTCCTTGCCATGCGGCAGCACTGCCGCTTCCAGCAGGTCGTGCTGGAAGCGCACCGGTGCGCGGTTGGCGGCCAGCACGGTGCGCGCATCCGGCCATTTGAACAGGCGAATCTCGCCATTCAGCACCATTGTCGGCCCGGCAAGCAGGTACAGATCGTCGCCGGAATAATGCAGGTCGCGAATGCCCAGCCCGCCCAGTTGCAGGAAGTGCTTGCGCAGCAGGGTGCCGTCTTCGTCCAGCGGTGCCAGGCGCAGATGGTCGCCATGCGCTTCCACCTGGATCTCCAGCATCGCCGACCAGCCACGCAGCACCGGACCGCGCAGGCCCAGCAGCAAGCGCTGGCCATCGACCACGATGCCTTCGATATCGAAGCCGTTGTCCTTGCCGGGAATCTTCAGGAACAGGCCGAAATGCGGGTCGTCGGCCAGCAGGTCGGTGAGTTGGTTGCGCTTGGCATCGCCCTTGAGGCGAAGTGCGCGGCGGCCGTCGGCGGCTTCGCGTACCAGCTGCGGGCTGCCGTCTTGCGCCTGCTCGATCGGCAGGCAGGCAAGCAAGCGGCGGTTGCCATCGAGCTTCAACTTGGTCAGGCGCTTGGCGTTTTCGGCGTCGTCGCGTCCGCGCTTGGCGTTCTTGCGCTTGCTGCCGTGCGAACCGACGACCCACAAGAATCCGTCCGACAGGCCCATGCCTTCCAGGTCGGCTTCCTCGCCGTCTTCGCCCGGCAGATCCAGCAGGTCCGCCAACGGAAAACTCTGCCCTTCGCCGAAGCGCAGCGTCTGCCGCTGTACCGGATCGAGCTTGCGCAGCCGATCCACCGCGCAGGCTTCATCGCCGGCCACCCACAGCCAATCGTCGGTGAAGGCGGCGCCGGACAGATTGCTGTGCACCAGCGCGCCGGGCGCGAATTCGAGCCGGACGCTATGCGGAATCAGGGTTTTCTTGGCCATTGGGAACCTGTGGGTGATGAATCAACCGAACGCAGCCAGCTTGGCACGCGTGACATCGGCCGCCAACTGCCCCGGCCAATCGCGGTCGTTGGCCACCTGCGCCTGCGCGCGGCTGGCCTCGAACGCAGCGAAGTCCAACTCGGCCAGTGCCCACACCGTCTCGCCCTGGGTCTGCGCCAGCACGCCGTCGGCGGGGAAGCCGACATCCATCGGCGCAAACACCGCCGCCTCGCCGGTATTGATGTCCAACGCCGGGCTCCACGGCGCTTGGCCTGCGGTCACCGATTGCGCGACGAACACGCGGTTTTCCAGCGCGCGCGCCAGGCAGCCGATGCGCACGCGCATGGCGCCGGCGGCGGTGTCGGTGCAGCTGGGCACGATCAACAACCGTGCACCGGCCTCGTATTGCGCACGCACCGGCAGCGGGAACTCGCTGTCGTAGCAGATCGCGATCGCGGCGCGAATGCCGTCCAGTTCGAACACCTTCAGTTCCTCGCCCGGCTCGATCAGCCCGGTGGCCTTTTCGAAGCCGGTGAGCTGCAGCTTGTCCTGCCAGCCGTGCAGGCCCTCCGGGGTGAACCAGTCGCTGCGATTGCGGTAGCGGCCCTGCCCCAGATCCAGCAGAAAACTGCCGGCAATCAGGTGCAGCCGATGTTCCCGCGCCAGGCCGGCAAACAGTTCCAGCCACGGCGCGCGCAGCGCCTGGATGGCCGCCAGCGATTCGGGCAGGCCGGCAGAAATCTGCGTGTCGAACGTTGCGCCCAGTTCCAGCGACAGATATTCGGGCAGCACCACCACCCGCGCACCGGCAGCGGCGGCTTCGGCGATCAGAGCCGACTGGCGCGCCGCAAACGCGGCGAAGTCGACTGGCTTGCCGATGGGGTATTTGGCAACGGCAATTTTCATCTGGTGGCCTTTGGGGTGTGGATCGAAGCGGCGAAGCAATCAGACCAGCTCGCCAACGCATTGTGCAGCGACCTTGCAGACCGCTCGTGATGCTTGTCGGTGGCTATTGGGCGCTGGCCGCACTCACTGCGACAACGCACGTGTCCACACAGCCAAGCTGTGGTCGATCTGGCCATGTTGCAACTCCGCCCATTGCAGGTGCACGCGCATGCCCGGCTGCGGGGCGTAGCCACGTTTGCGCCAGAACGCATCGTTGGGGCGGTAATCGGCTGGTTGGCGCGGGTCGTCGGGCGCGCGTTCCACCGAACAGAACGCGGTCAATGCAAAGCGGCCCAACGCGCGTGCATGCGCTTCGCGCCGGTCGAAAAATGCATGACCGATACCCTGCCCGCGATACGCCGGCAGCAGCACCGATTCGCCGAAATAGAACACGCCGGCCGGATCGATGCCTGCCGCACGGAACGGTGCGTGGAACGCGTCGCTGTCATCGAGCAGCGGCAAACCGGTCGATGCACCGATCACCGCATCGCCATCGCGCGCCAGCACGAAGACGCTGTCCGGCGATGCCGCGTAGGCCGCCAGATAGTCGCGCTCGTACGCGGCATCGCCTTGGTACAGATACGGCCATGCGCCGAACACGCTGATGCGCAGCTGCGCCACCGCATCCAGATGCGGCAGCACCTGCGTGCCGCGCACCGTTTGCACCATTAACGAGGAGCCAGCCATGCCGCCATGGTAAGCCAGCAAGGCGTGGCTGCAATGCGATGCTTCAACGCAGCCAATGACCATGGTTCCAAACGCGGGTCTGCGGTTGTTGCCACAGCAACCACACCGCCGCTTCGTCGGTGGCCAGCAGTACCCCAAGTAGCGCATCGGTGCTGCGTGCCCAGTAGCTGCCACTGCTCAGCCGTTGCCACAGCCCATAGCTGGGTGCCCGGGCGTTGCCGGTGTGGGTGTGCTGCTGCGCTGCCGCCTGCAAGAACGCATGCCCGCTGCTGCGCAGTTGCTGCGCGGTGCGTGCGTGCAGCTGCAGGCCCACCACCCCGCGGCGCCTGTCGCGGTTCAGCGGCAAGGCCGACAGCGCCGAGCTCTCCCAAACGTGCGGCAGCGCTGCGGGAAGCAGCGCCACCGTGTCGATACCGGCGGGCAGCAAACGCTGCGCGCGCCGGTGCAAGTGTGCCTGCGTCAGCATGCCGGGCTCAGCGCAGGCTATTGCCAAGCTCGTACCAATCGAGCTTGCGGGTGACCCACATGATGCTGGCCAGGATGCCGAACAGCAGCAACGATCCCATCAGCAGCGCGTTGTCCTCGGAGATCAACAGGCTGTAAAGCACCGCGTACAAGGCGGTGAGCATCACCGAGAAGCCAGCCGCACGGACCCAACTGCGCAACACGCCGGACAGATAGAAGAACTGCAGGCCGATACACGCCGCCGCCGACACCAGATAGGCCTGCCAGAACGCGATGTGCTCGGAAAGGCTGAGCAGCAGCAGGAAGAAGATCGCCAGCGCCAGGCCCACCAGCAGGTACTGCAACGGATGGATGGGCAGGCGCTTGATCAGCTCGAACAGCACGAAGGCCACGAAGGTCAGCACCACGAACAAGATGCCGTACTTGCTGGCGTGGTCGGCCTGGGTATACACGTCCACCGGGTCGACCAGGCGCACTTCCAGCGTATCCAGCGCCGCATGGCTGGACTGCAACTGGGTCTGCGCACCGGTGGCCAGCGACGACAGCGACCAGCTCGCATCGAAGCCCTTCGGCCCGATGCTCGGCGCATTCGGCAGGAAGCGGCCACCGAAGGACGGGTGCTGCCAGTCCGAGCGCAGGGCGATGTCGTTGTTGTCGGCGATCGGCGCGATGGCCAGCCGGCGCGTGCCGTCCAGCACGAACTGCATGTCCACCACGTTGCCGTCCTGCAGCCGGCCGGCGAGCGGGTCGGCCAGCGGACCCAATTGGGCATGGATGCCCGCCGAACGGTCGGCCAGTGCGCCTGCGCCGCTCTCCAGCGCCAGCGCGCGGCCATCGACCTGCAAGCGCGGCGTGCCGACCAAGCCGCGCACGTCGGAAATACCGATTGCCAGATACGGCTGGCCATACACACGGGTCGGCGCAGCCGCGTAGTCGAAGGGGTCGTATTCGGCATGCAAGGTGGCCTTCCAGGAATACACCTGCACGCGGTACAAGCCCACCTCGCGCACCGAGGGCACCATTTCGCCGCTGAGTTTCAGGCGACGCGGCGTTTGCAGCAGCGTACCTTCGCGCTTGCGCCAGACCTTGCGCTGGTTGCCCTGCTCGTCCGGCTCGGTGACCTGCACGTCTTCGGTATACGGCAGCACCCGCACCGGCGCGATGAACTGCTGCTCGCCGGCCTTGCTCTGCGCCACCCGCTCAACCGCCTCGTCGCGGTAGCGCGCGCGGTCCTGCACCGCGCCACGGATCAGCAATAAGGGAATCAGCAACAGCAGGATCAGCCCGCCGACGGTGGCGAAGCGCAATAACAGTTTCAGGGATTTCATCGGCCATCCTCATCTTGGGAGGTGGCCAGCGTGCGATGCGCCGGTGGCGGGCGTTTGAGGCGAATTTGAAGCGAACGTGAAGTGGGTGCATCGCGTGCCTGCCGGACGGCACTGTGACGCAACGAGTAAATGCAGGTGTCAGATTCCAAAAGTGCAATACATGCCCAAAACAGACTTCCATTCGGTCGGCATCGCTTCGCATCTTCGCCACACGCAGCGTCGCCAGGCGTAACGATGCATGGGCAGTTGCGCAGTCCTCGACCACCCCTGCTTATGTGAGTGCAGATTTCCCGTTCCGCCGTTCTTCAATGACGTTTAGCCACGTGTGCTGCCTCAGCGCCATCGCGGCTGCGTACCTGCTCGGCTGGGGTTGTAGAACTGCGCACGACTGCATTCCTCTATCGCCTGGAGTCTGCCCTGCATGAACACGCAACGTTCGCTTGCCCTTTGCCTGCTCGCCACCTTGAGCCTGACCACTGCCGCCGCACAGGCTGCAGTGCACGGAATGGGCCTGAAACCGTCGTCATTGAAGCAGCCGGTCACCCCGCTGTTCGGTACCGAAAGCGTTAGCGAGCCGCTGCCTGCCAGTGTCGACTTGACCGCGTGGGCGATCACGCCGGGCGACCAGGGCCGGGTCGGATCATGCGCGTCGTGGGCGGCCGCTCACACCCTGACCGGTTGGTATGCCAACGCCAACAAACAGGCCCAGACGCGCTTTGCGCCGATGTACCTGTACAGCCAGGTCAACGGCGGCGTGGATGAAGGCTCCACCCTGGAAGCGCCGCTGGAGATCGCGCTGGCGCAGGGCATCGACACCGAGCAGCACTATTCGTGGGGCAACTACGACTGGAAACACCAGCCAACTGCCGCCGACCGTGCCAACGCTGCCAGGAACCCGACGCCGTATCGCCACTACACCGTGCTGTTTTCGGGCGACGGAAACGGGGGACGCGCCTTGATCGAACAGATCAAGCTCGCCCTTGCCTCTTCCACGCCGGTGGCGATCGGCTTCTATGTGCGCCAGGGCTTTGAAGAACTGACACCTAAAAATCAGGTCGATTACGACATCACGACGCCAATTCTGGGCGGGCATGCCGTCATCGCGCTGGGCTACGACCGCGAAGGACTGATCGTGGAAAACAGCTGGGGTACCGAATGGGGCAATAAGGGCTTTGCCAAGCTGTCCTGGTCGGTGGTCGCCAAGGATGTGATCGGCGCCGACGTGGTGTACTAACACCCAGCGACCACGCGCCTTGCGGGGCGATTGAAACGGTTGCGGCATGTGCTCTGGCGCATGCCGCAACCTTGAACGCATGGCTGCCACCGGCGCCAGCCAACCACGACAACTGCCTGCCAGGCGACTCAGCCGATCGGCAGGCACAACACCGCTCGCGCACCGCCACCATCACGATTGCCCAGCACCACGTCCCCGCGATGCAGGCGCGCAACCTCGCGCACGAACGGCAGGCCGAGCCCGGAGCTGCGCTGCCCGGTCTGCGGACGTGCCAGCGAATAGAAGCGCTCGAAAACGCGCTCGATCGCGTAATCCGGCACGCCGCTGCCGCGGTCTTCGATCGCCAACTCCCAACGTCCATCGCGCAGCTGCGCATGCAGGCGCACGCGGCTGTCCTGCGGCGAGAACGCGAGGGCGTTCTCAAGCAGATTGATCAATGCCTGGCGCAACAAAAAACCATCGCCGAGTACGTGGTGGTCGACTGAGGTCACAGCACTTGCATCCACTTCCACCGCCACGCCCACCGCCGCAGCGCGCAGCGATACCGCCTCCGCAGCAGCCTGCAGCAGCCCACTGATACCAATGCGCTCGCGCGTCTGCAGCCAGCCGTGCTGCTCGACTTCGGCCAGCGCCAGCAGCTTGTCGATGGTTTCAGTGAGCCGCTGTTCCTGCGCGCGAATACTGGCCACGAAATGCTGGCGATCGGCTTCGGGCAATGGCTCGGCCAGCAACTCCGATGCACCGCGAATCGCCGCCAGCGGGCTCTTCATTTCGTGCGTCAACGACTGCACGTATTGCTCCACGTAGGCCTTGCCTTCCAGCTTGCGGCGCATGGATTCCAGCGCCTGGCCCAGATCGCCGATTTCATCGCCACGCGGTTTGGGTGGCGGCACCGGGATGCCGGCGCTCACCGCCTGCGCATAGCGATTGAGCCGGCCGATGCCGCGCATCAACCACCAGGTCATCAACATACCGATCAACGCAGAAATGCCGATCAACCACGCGCCGCGCTGCAGGATGTTGCGCTGGCTGGCTTCGATAAACGGGTCGATGCTGCGATTGGGCTGCGCCAGGGTCAGCACGCCGATCAGTTTGCCGGGGTCGTCCGGTGCGTAGATCGGCGCGGCCACATGCATCACCGTGGCGGTGGGGTCGCCATCGATGTCCGGGCTGGAACGCGCGCCATATTCGCCGCGCAGCGTGCGGTAGACATCGTTCCAGCGCGAGTTGTCGCGACCCACGTCGCGGCCCAGCGAATCGAACACCACCACGCCGCGCGCATCGGTGACGGTCACGCGGTAATCCACCGTGTTCTTGCGAAAACGCCATACCCACGCCTTGGGGTCGCGCTGCTGGGCCCTGGCCACGTTGCGCGCGAAACGGCCATCGGCAAGCGTGCCGGCAGCCAACTCGCCACTGGCCATTTCCGCCAGCACATTGGCCGCATCCACCAGCGTGGATTCCATCGCCTGGCGCACGCCTGGCTTGACCTCGTTGACGAACACCCGCATCACGAAGAACGCGGCCAGACCCACGATCAGGAAAAAGCCCAGAAACAGCTTGAGACCCAGCCGCATGTCAGCGCGTGGCCTCGCTCAGATCACTGAGAGCGGCTGACAACACGTAGCGGGAAGTCTTCAGGTGGATAAGGCCGCCACACAGGAACTGCGATGTGCGCGTGGCACATGCCGAGTCCGAGCAACTGCCGCGCCAGGCCGGCAGCTGCGCAGTCCTTTTGTCAGCCCCTCCAAACAGGTGCCGGCGCATGCCTACAGCTCCAGCGCGTAGCCAAGGCCACGGTGGGTGCGGATGGGGTCGGCCGGCACGCCGGCCAGGCGCAACTTGCCGCGGAGCGTCTTGATGTGGGTGTCCACGGTGCGGTCGGCACTGTCGGCGCTGGCATCCCAGCCGCGGTCCATCAGCTGTGCACGGCTCAGGATCGCGCCGGGGCGCTGCAGCAACGCCGCCAGCAGCGCGTATTCGTAGCGGGTCAGCGGCAGCAAGGTCTCACCATAGCGGATGCGGCTGCCGTCGCGGTCGATGGCAAACACGCCGTGCGGCTGCCAGCCCGATTCGACCACCGCGCCCGCGTTGCGTCGACGCAGGCGTGCGCGCACGCGCGCCACCAGTTCGCGTGGCGAGAACGGCTTGGCCATGTAATCGTCGGCGCCCAGCTCCAGCCCGAGCACGCGGTCGATCTCGTCGTTGCGCGCGGTCAGAAAGATCACCGGCACCTCGCTGAAACTGCGCAGCGTGCGGCACACCTCAAAGCCATTGATGTCCGGCAAGCCCACATCGAGCACCACCACATCGGCCGGGTCGGCACGCAGCCGCGCCAGCGCATCGCGGCCCAGCAGGCAGTGCTCAGGCGCATAGCCCTCGCTGCGCAGCGCGTAGAGCACGGTATCGGCAATGGCGGCTTCGTCTTCGACGACGAGCACGCGGGCAGGAGACTCGGACATGCCGCGCAGCATAACGGCATGCGGGCACCACCTACCGACCGAGGTGTTCCGCGCAGGGCGCGAGGCGCGACCGCACCGCGCTTGCCACATCGCGCAGCGTCCCGCTGCCGCCACGGTGCGCCTGCGCCGGCTTACCCCGCGATGGCCTGCAACAAACTGCGCCGCAGCCTCTACACTGCCGCGATGAACTATCGCCATGCCTTCCATGCCGGCAACCATGCCGACGTGCTCAAGCACATCGCCCTGCTTGCCCTGATCGACACCCTCAAGCGCAAGGACACTCCGTTCTTCGTGCTCGATACCCACGCCGGGCGCGGGCGCTACCAACTCGGTGGCGAAGAGAGCCGCAAGACCAACGAAGCCGATGCCGGCGTGATGCGGCTAATGGCCGAAGCGACCTTGCCCGAGGTCATCGAGCGCTACCTGCGCGCGGTGCAGGCCGACAACCAGTCCGTCGCCCGCCCGGCCACGCCCGGTCACAAGCCCACGCGCACCACGGCCGGCATCCAGCTCAATTACTACCCCGGCTCACCGCTGCTGACCGCGCAGGCGCTGCGCGAGCAAGACCGCATGGCGTTCTGCGAACTGCAGCCGGACGAAGCCGAAGCGCTCAAGGGCTTGTTCGCCAAGGACAGCCGGGTGCGCGTGCATGCCGGCGACGGCTATGCGGCGATCCGCGCCTTCCTGCCGCCGCGTGCCGGCGAAACCAAGATCGGCCGCGGGCTGGTGCTGATCGACCCGCCCTACGAATCGCAGGATGCCGAATACCAGCAGATCATCCACAGCGTGCGCGAGGCGCTGGCGCGCTGGCCGCAGGCGATCTGCATGGTGTGGTACCCGATCAAGCTGCGCCGCAGCCTGCAGCCGTTCATGCGCAAAGCTGCCACGCTGCCGGCCAAGTCGGTGCTGGTGGCCGAGCTGCAGGTGCGGCCGGACGACTCGCCGCTGCGCCTGACCGGTAGCGGGCTGCTGATCGTCAATGCGCCCTGGCAGTTCGACCAGGTGCTGGCGCCCGCGTTGCCGGCCCTTAAAAAGCATCTCGGCGAGCCCGGCGCCTCGACCCGGCTGGAGTGGCTGCGCCAGGACGGCTGAGTCGGCATACCGAAGTGCGCCCGTTGCTGCGGCTGTGGTGCCACGGTCCGGCGGCGTTGTCGGTGAACGGTGCAGTGACACAGGCCGCGCGCTCCGTGTAGCCCACCTGTGAGTTACCGCGGGCATGGGGGGCGCAAGGTATGCAAGCGGGCGCTGTACCCACGGACGCAGGATTCCATTCCTGCACGTGCCCAGGGAACGACACCCTCTTCCTCTTACACAGGCCTCCCGGCCAGCAAGGACTCAGGCCAGTCACTTGGCGGCGTTGCGCCGCCCCACGCTCACGACCGGCTCACGGCTACGCTCGTTAAAGTTGCGTGGGAAGCACTGCCATCTCCTGTCGGCCCCCGGCGGCACATCGGATTCATTCACGGTTGCGCGCCGGGCTGGTGCCAGAATCTTCCGATCTTTAAGGAACACCGGTCATGGCCATTCGCAATCGCATGCCTCCCTGGCATGAAAACTTCAGTCTGCCCAATGGCCGCACCCTTCTGCTCCGCCCGATCCGTCCCGAGGATGGTCCGCCGCTGCAGGGGGCTTTCAGCCTGTTGGGACCGGAAGAAATTCGCGCGCGCTTCGTGCGCTCCTCCGCCGAAATCACCCCGGAGATGGTGCAGCGCCTGACCCACCCCAACCCGAAGAGCGAGATCGTGCTGGTCGCCGCCGAGCAGCTGCCGCCAGGTGAAGCGTTGGTAGGCGCGGTAGCGCGCGCCGCGTTGGTACCGGGCACCCGCCAGGCCGAATACACCATCCTGGTCAGCAGCTTCGTCGCCGGTCAGGGACTGGGGCGGCAGCTGATGCGCAAGTTGGTCAAATGGGCAAGGCGCAAGTATCTGGATTGCCTGTTCGGCGATGTCCTGCAGAGCAACCTGCCGATGCTGCAGCTGGCCGAGTCGCTGGGCTTCAAACCGCAGGCGCACCCGGATTCACCGGAGCTGGTGCGGATGGTGCTGGAGCTGGATGCCTGAGTTGCTGGGATTGGTGATTCGGGACTTGGGATTCCTAAAAGCGGCTTGGCTGACGTGTTTGCTGCGGTCCTTGCCCGCCCACCATCGCAGGGCACGCTGCAAATGCTGCATTAGTAGGTGCAACGAGCCGCTCTCATTTGGCCACCGGCCAACTGTCTGGTGCGGTGTCCTCGCCGATTGCAGGACCGCTGGCGGATGCCGCTAGCGAGCCCCAAGGACCGGCTCACGGCGTGTCCCGCGAGCGGTGAGGGCAACGCGCAATCGACCCGCGCCGGCTTTGGACGTCCTGACTTCGCTCCGTGCTTACGTCACGCCAGCCGCCCCCCAGGTCAACCTGCGCGGCCCCGCCGCCTTTCACGTCAGATGGACCGGCCCAGGCAGGGGCTCTGATAAAATTGCGGGCTGATGCCGTCGCCTACCTTCCCCTCCCCGCCGCTGCCCAAATCCGGCCAGCTCCGCGCCTACTGGCGCGCCCCGTCCTCTCCGACTGCGCTGGCGTGGTCGATCGCGCGGGCAGCCGAGGCGCATGCCGGCCCGCTGCTGGTGATCGCACGCGATAACCAGAGCGCGCACCAGATCGAAGCCGATCTGCATGCATTGGGCGGCGAACACGCCGCGCTGTCGGTGGTGCCGTTTCCCGATTGGGAAACCCTGCCCTACGACCAGTTCAGCCCGCACCCGGAAATCATCAGCCAGCGTCTGGCTGCCCTGCACCGCCTGCCCGGCCTGACCCGCGGCGTGGTGATCGTGCCGGTGCAGACCTTGCTGCAGCAGCTGGCGCCACTGAGTTACATCGTCGGCGGCAGTTTCGATCTCACCGTCGGCCAACGGCTGGATCTGGATGCGGAAAAACGCCGTCTGGAAAGTGCCGGCTACCGCAACGTGCCGCAGGTGATGGACCCGGGCGATTTTGCGGTGCGCGGCGGCCTGCTCGACGTCTTCCCGATGGGCGCAGACACGCCATTGCGAGTCGAGTTGCTGGATGAAGATATCGATTCCATTCGCGTGTTCGACCCGGAATCGCAGCGCTCGCTGGACAAAGTGGACGCGGTCAAGATGCTGCCCGGCCGCGAAGTGCCGATGGACGATGCCAGCGTCGAACGCGTGCTGGCCTGCCTGCGCGAACGCTTCGACGTGGATACCCGGCGCAGCGCGCTGTATCAGGATCTCAAATCCGGGCTGGCGCCATCGGGCATCGAGTATTACCTGCCGATGTTCTTCGCCAAGACCGCAACCCTGTTCGATTATCTGGACGAGCGCGTATTGCCGGTGATCGCCACCGGCGTGTCCAACGCCGCCGATACCTTCTGGACGCAAGCGCAGAACCGCTACGAACAGCGCCGCCACGATGTCGAGCGCCCGTTGCTGCCGCCGGACGCGTTGTATCAATCGCCGGACGCGCTGCGCGAGCGGCTCAACAAGCTGGCGCGCATCGAAGTGTGGGCCAGCGATCATGCGCGCATTGAGGAAGCCGCCCCGCTCGGCGACCAACCGTTGCCGCCGCTGCCGGTGGCTGCGAAGGACGCACCTGCCGGCCAGGCGCTGGCCTCCTTCCTGAGCCATTACCGGGGCCGCGTGCTGGTGGCTGCCGATTCGGCTGGCCGCCGCGAAGCCTTGATGGAAGTGCTGGCCGCCGCGCAATTGAAGCCGGAGGTAGTCGCCGACGTGCCTGCATTCCTGGCGGGCAAGCTGCGTTTCGGCATTACCGTGGCGCCGCTGGAAGATGGCTTTGCGCTGGATCAACCGCAGATTGCGCTGCTCACCGAGCGCCAGCTATTTCCGGAACGGGCCAACCAGCCGCGCCGCACGCGCCGGGTCGGACGCGAGCCGGAAGCGATCATCCGCGATCTTGGCGAGCTGTCAGAAGGCGCGCCGATCGTGCATGAAGACCACGGTGTGGGCCGTTACCGCGGCCTGATCGTGCTCGATGCCGGCGGCATGCCCGGCGAGTTCCTGGAGATCGAATACGCCAAGGGCGACCGGCTGTATGTGCCGGTGGCGCAGCTGCATCTGATCAGCCGCTACTCGGGCGCCTCGGCCGAAACTGCGCCGCTGCATTCGCTGGGCGGTGAGCAATGGACCAAGGCCAAGCGCAAGGCGGCCGAAAAGGTCCGCGATGTCGCTGCCGAATTGCTGGAAATCCAGGCGCGCCGACGCGCACGTGCAGGCCTGGCATTGCAGGTGGACCGTGCGATGTACGAACCCTTCGCAGCCGGCTTCCCGTTCGAAGAAACGCCTGATCAGCTCGCCGCCATCGATGCAACGCTGCGCGACCTCGGCAGCAGCCAACCGATGGACCGCGTGGTTTGCGGCGATGTCGGCTTCGGCAAGACCGAAGTGGCGGTGCGTGCAGCGTTCGCCGCCGCCAGTGCCGGCAAGCAGGTCGCCGTGCTGGTGCCCACCACGTTGCTGGCCGAACAGCATTACCGCAATTTCCGCGACCGTTTCGCCGATTACCCGATAAAGGTGGAAGTGCTCTCGCGCTTCAAGAGCACCAAGGAGATCAAGGCCGAGCTGGAGAAAGTCGCCAGCGGCGATATCGACGTGATCATCGGCACGCATCGCCTGCTGCAGCCGGACGTGAAGTTCAAGGATCTCGGCTTGGTCGTCGTCGACGAAGAACAGCGCTTCGGCGTGCGGCAAAAAGAAGCGCTCAAGGCGATGCGCGCTAACGTGCATCTGCTCACCCTCACCGCCACACCGATTCCGCGCACGCTCAATATGGCCATGGCCGGCCTGCGCGATCTATCGATCATTGCCACCCCGCCGCCAAACCGCCTGGCAGTGCAGACCTTTATTACTGCCTGGGACAACACGCTGCTGCGCGAAGCCTTCCAGCGCGAACTCAGCCGCGGTGGTCAGCTGTATTTCCTGCATAACGATGTCGAAAGCATCGTGCGCATGCAGCGCGATCTGTCGGAACTGGTGCCGGAAGCGCGCATCGGCATCGCGCATGGGCAGATGCCCGAGCGTGAGCTGGAACGGGTGATGCTGGATTTCCAGAAGCAGCGCTTCAACGTGTTGCTGTCGACCACGATCATCGAATCGGGCATCGACATTCCCAACGCCAACACCATCATCATCAATCGCGCCGACCGCTTTGGCTTGGCGCAGTTGCATCAGTTGCGTGGCCGCGTTGGTCGCTCGCATCACCGCGCCTATGCGTACCTTGTAGTGCCGGACCGCCGTTCGATGACCTCCGATGCAGAAAAGCGTCTGGAGGCGATCGCCTCCATGGACGAGCTCGGCGCCGGCTTCACCCTGGCCACGCACGATCTGGAGATCCGCGGTTCCGGTGAGTTGTTGGGCGAAGACCAGAGCGGGCAGATGGCCGAGGTCGGTTTCAGCCTCTATACCGAGTTGTTGGAACGCGCGGTGCGCAGCATCCGCCAGGGCAAGTTGCCCGATCTGGATGCCGGCGAAGAAGTGCGCGGCGCCGACGTCGAATTGCATGTGGCCTCGCTGATTCCCGAGGATTACTTGCCCGATGTGCATACGCGCCTGACCTTGTACAAGCGCATTTCCAGCGCACGCGATCCGGAAGCGCTACGCGAATTGCAGGTGGAGATGATCGACCGCTTCGGCTTGCTGCCGGATCCGGTCAAGCATCTGTTCGCCATCGCCGAGCTCAAGCTGCAGGCCAACGCGTTGGGCGTGCGCAAGCTGGATCTGGGCGAAAACGGCGGGCGGTTGGTGTTCGAGGCCAAGCCGGCGATCGACCCGATGACCATCATCCAGATGATCCAGAAACAGCCGAAGATCTACACAATGGATGGCCCGGACAAGCTGCGCATCAAACTGCCGATGCCCGAAGGCGCCGACCGTTTCAATGCAGCACGCGGCTTGTTGGCAGCCTTGGCACCAGGGTAGGAAATTGACTCCAACCGGATAGACCACTCAAACATGCTGGGCGTCGGACCCACCGCATAGCGCGGCTCATCAACTCCAGGCCGAACGCCTGGATCTCGTTGCTGAAGTAGTCGTTGACCAGTTTAAAGAAAACGAAGTCGCCCAGGTTGTCATCCACCGCCAGCTGTAGCCCGCTCGTAGCGCGATGACTGTGCCGCCGCGTGATCTGGTTGGCGGTGATGGCTGTCATCTGCGCACTCATCGCATCACATTACTCGCGTTGGCGATGGCGATGGCGATGGCGTGAAGTCTGGCGGCGAGCGCTGCGCATCCAGCGCTTGCGACTGGCGGATGCTTTCCTGCACGGGAGGAATGGTCTCGGCCAGATCCACCTTGACCCGGTAGCCGGGCGTGTGCCCGAGGATCCAGATCGCGTCCTGATTCGCTGTCACGCTCTGCAATTGATCTGGATGCACGATGCCCATGCGCTTGGCCTCGACGATGGCGTGCATCGTCACAGCATCGGAAGTGCCTGCTGGCAGGTTGCTGTGGATGGCCCAATACAGCGGCTCGTTTGAGACGGAAGCAGCGCCCGGATCGACACAGCGCTCCGGCGACGGACCCAGCGGCATCTTCCAGCCGGGCGGCACATAGACTTGCCTGTCCTCACGCTGCATGCGCTCCTGAGTTTCTGCCCACCGCTGCGCTGCCATCTCCGCCATGCCGGCACCGGGAGCCAATGGGCCGCGCAAGTGATCGATGCCGTCGACCAGATTCATCGACTGGAGGCTGCGGGAGGTGAGGGTCAGGCCGCCGCGCATCAGGGAGACATCGTTGCGGTACTTTTCGATCATCGGCGCGTACTGCTTGGCCAACTGCTGCGCCTGGGGGTCTTCCAGAGCCGAGCGATCCGGCTTGCCGTTGCCATCGACGGGCAGGAAATTGTGGATGCGGTGCGAGTCGCCCAGTGCGACAGCTACAAGCGGGTTGCGGTCATCCAGGATGCTGTGGATATTGTCGTAACCGGCCTGTTGCAGCAGGGCAATTTCCTGCGGCGTGGCATAGACCTTGACCTGCCCGTAGTGCTTGCTCGCAGCACTGACCGCATCGCCGGCCATGACGTGATTGATCACATCGGTGCCGCCTTCGGGGATGCGCCGGTCCAGGCTGACCGCACCGTAGGCGTTGAACGTCTCGCCCTTGAGGCCGAAGTGGTGGGCGGTGACCTGGGCCAGGTTGCCGCCGAGGGAATGGCCGGTGACGGTGACTTCGGGTGCTTTGCCGTCCTTACCGATTTTTTGTGAATAGACCAACGCATGTCTGGTCAACTCAGTTGCTTCGGCAGCCTGGCGGTTGTGACGTGCTGCGACCATGCCGCCATCGGTGTAGACACCATCCTGCTTGAGCTCACGCTCAGTCTCGGTGCCGCGATGGGCGACAACGATCTCGTTGGTATCGATCCTTCGGTAAATAATTCCTTGATAGCCAGAAGGACTATCTATGTACTCAAGGCGCTTGTATGAAACATCACCTATCACGACGGTTCGACTGTTTTCACCTGTCTCAGGCGGCTTGTCATAACTATCTTTTGCAAGCGCTGCGTATTGTTGGCTTGTGAGGCTCATGGGACCACCTTTTCAGCAGTCAGGGTGACTTTGAAGATATTGTCGCGAGCATTATCATTGAATTGGTCAACACTGACTCTGCCGCTATCCGGGAAATTCTCTATATCTTCCCTTGGGTAGCGCCCTTTCCAGAAGTAAGTTACCCCAGGAATTGATTTTAATATATTATCTTTATACAAGCCAGGCTGGAACCTGGTTTCTTCATGCTTGCCCGTCGCTTTTAAAGATACATCCGCACTGGTTAGTTCCCAGTGACAAGTGCCTTTCCCGTAATAATCCGCATCGACCATGCCATCGGCATAAATCTTCGCCACGTATGTGGTGTCGTTGACCTTTTCGAAATTGATGGGGATCCCATCTTCTTTCTGCTTTGTCGACATGCCCAGTGAGCGATCGATGGGTGTGCACGCATCGCGATTCGTCATTTCATAGAACGCAGTTCCTGATATCCACTCAAAGGGCCCCGGCGCATCCTCGATGGTCATCGTGATTCGGTACGCCTGTGTCGGATGCGGGTTCTTGCGGTAGACCGGATCACCGTCGGTGGTGATCGCGTCAGCACCGTGTCTTTCAGAGCCAGTATTCATGGGGTTACATCCTGCCAAGAAAACCAAGACAAGAGAGCTAGAAATTTTAATTCCCAGCTTCCTTTTCATGCCGCCACCGTGCGTCGGGCAGCACGCTTTGCGGCCGTGATCGAGTCTGTCAGCCGTCCACAGATGCGGTTAATGTTGACGCGATGTATCAACAAGGCAATGAGCATGACCGCGAAGACCACACCGAACTCAGGAATATCCCTGATTATATCCATCACAAAGGGTATGCAAGCTGCTGCTACTGCAAGCATGAGCATTAGTAGCGTCATTGCAGTCGCACTGACAATAACCTGGCGCAGCTGTTTTAGTTCTTCGGTATGTTTTCCCTCTGCTTGCAGCTTCCTCCAAACTGTCAGAGCGCCTGCAATGAGACCCAGCAGCATTGCAACTATAGCGAAGTGTAACAAAGCACAGATTAAGGCCGCATACTGTGCAATCTCCAGCAGGATCGTGAACGTAGTTCGATGGGCCAGGACAACCAAACTTGCGGTCAGTAAGGTCGACATCAGCAAGATAGTCAACATACGCCGGACGCCCTTGGGTGACCGGTACCAATGTGCTTTTGGGGAGGGAAACACGCTATCCATTACATCGCTCCTACGAGCTCTATTGAACTAACGGCGAACGTGGTCAGGCGTACGGGGCCAGCTTTGAGGGATGCCTGTTGGAAACGCTTTTGGGTAACCGCGTGCGAACATCTGTGCTGATCCGGGGTTGACGCAATTGGGATAGGTTACAAATTAAGTACCTGTTGCAGGATTTACAGGCATCCAGCAATCCGTAGGAACACCGACTGTGTAAGAGGTAAATGGAGCGTTGTTGTAATAAGGTATAAATTCATAGCAGCCAGCATACTTAGCTGGAGATAGTGGGCTATGGCATACCACAGGAACGCCACAAACAATCCACGTTTATTCATGGCCCTCACGTTTTAAAATCTTACATAGGCGGCAGATTATACTTTTGGCGGCCCGCCCTAAAATTTTTGAAATAATTGATTCGAGCAGGCGTTGTAAATGACCTTGCATGCTACGTCAAAGTTTTTGTTTTTAGCTTTACATTCTTCCGCTGCTTGATTGGCTGCACCTTCTAAAGAGGCATTGCCGACAAAAACTGTGGTACTACCGCCAGGTATCAAGTTTTCGACTTTTTGAGGTTCGGCTATAGCGCTGCATTGATTAAAATAAGTCAGCTTTATTGCGCAGTTTTTAGGGCCTTTCTTGGCGCAGCGCTCTAGAGCACCCGATTCAGCATCGGATTTGGAAAGCTTTCCTACAGGCACACCATAATAAGGAATAGGGCCTACCCATCCAATGGCAATAGCCCCCCAGGTTTTGATCCATTTTCCCAGCGGCCGAGGTGATGGTGCAGTCTCTTGAGAGCTTCCTTGGGGAATAGGTGCACATGCGATAGCTCCCTGCCCACCAATTTGATACTGCCCTGGCGGACAGCCTTGAGCCCAAGCAGTTATAGGAAGATATAAAGTTGGAAAAACCAAAAGAACACAAAGCCTCATAGATGCATGACCTAAATATAAATTAATTCATCTGAAGTACATCGCCCTCTTTAACACACAGACCTCGGTCTCGTCCAGATCCGCAATATGGTTACTGATAAAGTGATCGTGGATACCAATTTATGCCATGGCTCATGAGCTTGAAGCCGATTACGGCAAGAGGCGGCCAGCCTATTTCATCAGGTCTGACGTGATAGTGCTCTATGAACTATTTTTTACAGCACCCGCGCTGGCGGGGTCATGTCCGGCTGGGCGCGTTGCGCGTCTAGAGCCTGCGATTGGCGGATGCTCTCCTGCAACGGAGGCACTCCCTCGGACAAGTCCACCTTGACTCGGAAGCCCGGGGTTTGACCGACGATCCACACAGCGTCCTGATGCGCGGTCACGCTTTGCAGCTGATGGACACTCAGGATACCCACACGCTTGGCTTCGACCGTGGCATGCATGGCCTCGGCCGGCGAGGTGCCGGCGGGGAGCTTGCTGTGGATGGCCTGATAAAGCGGATCGTTGGGAACCGATGCGGATACAGGCTCACCGAACCGACCACGCGGCGCTGCCGGTGAATCCACTTCGCCGCCAGATGGGCCCAAAGGTATCTTCCAGCCTGGCGGGATATATGTCGGCGCATGCTCGCTCTGCATGCGCTGCTGTACCTCCTCCCAGCGTGCCGCTGCAATGTCCGCGCGCCCTGCGCCGGGTGCGAGCGTGCCGCGCAACCGATCGATGCCATCGGCCAAGGTCATTGCCTGCATGCTGCGTGTACCGAGCGTGGCACCGAGGCGCATCGACGCTATATCGTCGCGGTACTTATGGATCATCGGTGAATACTTTTGCGCCAACTGCTGCGCTTTAGGGTCTTCCAACACCGAGCGATCTGGATTGCCGTTGCCGTCCCCTGGGAGGAAGTTGTGGATGCGGTGCGAATCGCCCAGGGGGATGGCAACAAACGGATTGCGCGCATCGAGAACACTGCTTGTATTGGCGTAACCAGCCTGTTCCAGAGTGGCAATCTCCTGTGATGTGGCGTACACCTTGACCTGGCCGTAGTGCTTGCTGGCAGCGCTGACGGCATCGCCAGCCATCACGTGGTTGATAACGTCGGTGCCGCCCTCTGGGATCCGCCGATCCAGGCCCACCGAGCCGTAGGCGTTGAAGGTCTCGCCCCTGAGTTCGAAGTGGTGGGCGGTGACCTGGGCTAGGTTGCCACCCAGGGAATGGCCGGTGACAAAGACATCGGGTTTGTGCCCGTCACGCTTGCCTAGTCGCTCAGCTGTCTCCAGTGCATGGCGGGTCAATTCAATTGCATCGTCTGACTGGTTGTTGTGACGTGCTGCGACCATCCCGCCATCCGCGGACACACCATCCTGCTGGAGTTGCCGCTCAAACTCGGTGCCGCGATGGGCGACAACAAGTTCGCCTGTGTCGACCCTCCTGTAGATCATGCCCTGATAGCCAGAAGGCCTATCAACGTATTCAAGCCGCTTGTATGGAGCACCACCGATATCTACCGTTCGACTATTTTCACCAGTTTCGCGTGGCTCGTCATAAACATCGCTCGCCAATGCAGCATATTCTTGCGCAGTCAGAGTCATGGCTTTTCCTTGGTGGAAAGCAGGGTCACTTTGAACAACTGGTTGCGCAAACTTTCCTTGAACTGAGTGGGGTCCGAATGGCCAGAGTCGGGATAGTTATCCATTTCATCTTTCGGATATCCGCCAGACCAGAAATATGTCACCACCGGCTCGCCACTAAGTAATTTATCTTTATAAATCCCTGGCTGAAATCGTGTTTCTTCATGCTTGCCGGTAGCTCTTAACGAAACATCTGCGCTAGTTAGCTCCCATCGGCAGACGCCCTTGCCGTAGTAGTCCGAATCCACCATTCCATCTGCGTAGATCGTCGCCACATATGTAGATTCGTTGATTTTCTTAAAACGGATGGGTATTCCATCTTCTTTAGATTTGCTCCAGACACCTGCAATAGGCTCGATTGGCGTGCATTGCTTGTGGTTGGTCATTTCGTAGAACGCTGTCCCCGTCACCCACTCAAACGGCCCGGGCGCATCCTCAATGGTCATTGTGATCCGGTACGCCTGTGTCGGATGCGGGTTCTTGCGGTAGATCGGATCGCCGTCGGTGGTGGTCGCGTCGGTGTCGTGTCTTTCAGAGGAAGCATTCATGGGGTTGCATCCTGCTAAGAGAAATAGAAAAAACCAACCGACAATCTTGATCCTCAGATACCCGTTCATGCCGCCATCGTGCGTTGTGCAGCACGCTGCGCCGCCGTGACTGAGTCGGCCAGTCGTCGACAGGTACGGTTGATGTTGATGCCATGTATCAGCAAGGCAATGATCATAAGAGCGAATACCATACCGAACTCTGGGATTTCCCTGATTATCTTCATCACTGCTGGGACGCACGCTGCTCCCACTGCTAGAAGAAACATCAACGCCGTCACCCCGGCTGCACTGACGATGCCCTGACGCAGCTGTTTTAATTCATAGGTTTTTTTTTCTTCTACTCGCAGCTTCTTCCAGACAATAAGTGCGTGCGCTATAAGCCCCACCAGCATCGAAACCACGACGAAATGCAAAACAGCACCGATGATGGCTACATATTTAGCGATTTCAAACAAAGCGACAAATGACGTGCGATAGCTTAGGACAACTAGACTAGCGGTGAGCAAGGTCGTCAACAAGATAACCGTCAGCATATGACGAAACCCTCTAACTGACAGGTACCAACTTACGTCTAAGGATGGTCTGATCAACGCGACCGGAAAACGAAGCAACCGCATCCGCCGCGCTGAGGGCGCTCAAATCGCCGATTTTTTGCCGGTTTCGGCCGTTTGCGGGGTGTTGCCTGGGTTACAGGCACAG
>NZ_JSBW02000046.1 GCF_000772705.2 Xanthomonas vasicola | reverse complement strand
CTACCGCCTCTGGCAAGATCACGCTGGCCGACCTGGCCAAGCATGCCACCGGCAATGTGCCCAAGCAGATCAGCGGCCGCCAGGAAGCGTACGAAAACCTGATCAATCAGTATCTGACGCGTTGATGTCCCGTGGCCGGCGGCGCATTGCGTCGCCGGCCGATGGCGGCCACCCCCGTGGACGCTCCCTTGCATGTTCCCAGGTGAACCCATGTCCAGTGTTTCCATCAACGGCGCCCCCGATGCCGGCGAGAACACCCGTTTCATCATCCTGATCAGCTGTGTAGCCACGATCGGCGGCTTCCTGTTCGGCTTCGACAGCGGCGTGATCAATGGCACCGTCGATGGCCTGAAACAGACCTTCCAGTCCACCGCCGCCGAGACCGGTTTCGAAGTCGCCTCGATGCTGCTGGGCTGCGCCATCGGCGCCTTCTTTGCCGGCCGCCTGGCCGACCGTTGGGGACGCCGCGCGGTCCTGATCATTTCCGCTGCGCTGTTCCTGCTCTCGGCCATCGGCGCCGGTGCTTCGCACAGTTCCGGCTTTTTCATCTTCGCCCGCGTGATGGGCGGTTTTGCGGTTGGCGCGGCCAGTGTCATTTCGCCGGCCTACATTGCCGAGGTGGCCTCCGCACGCTATCGCGGCCGGCTCGCCACGATGCAGCAGATCGCCATCATCAGCGGGCTGTTCTGCGCGTTTTTGAGCAACTACCTGCTGGCCAACGCCGCCGGCGCTTCCACCGAGCCGCTCTGGGCCGGGCAGGCCGCCTGGCGCTGGATGTTCTGGATGCAGGCGATTCCGTCGCTGCTGTTCCTGCTGTTGTTACTGGTCATCCCCGAGAGCCCGCGCTACCTGGTGGTCAAGGGCCGCCGCGAGCAGGCGCTGGTGGTGCTCAAGCGCTTGTACGGCAACGCCGCCGCGCAGACCAAGCTGGGCGAGATTTCCGCCTCGATGTCTGCCGATCAGCACAAGCCCAAGTTCTCCGACCTGATCAACAAGGCCACCGGCAAGGTTCGCCCGATTGTCTGGATCGGGATTGGACTGGCGGTCTTCCAGCAGCTGGTCGGCATCAATGTGGTGTTCTACTACGGCGCGGTGCTGTGGCAGGCAGTCGGCTTCTCCGAACAGGATGCGCTGTTGATCAACGTGCTGTCCGGCGGCCTCAGCATCGGCGCCTGCCTGGTCACGGTGATGCTGGTGGACAAGATCGGTCGTAAGCCGCTGTTGTGGATCGGCTCGGCTGGCATGGCCGTCTCGCTGGCCCTGGTGACTTATGCATTCGCCACCGCCTCGCTGGACCCCAATGGCAAGCTCGCCATGTCCGACGCCATGGGCATGCTCGCGCTGGTCGCCGCTAACGTCTACGTGGTGTTCTTCAACGCCTCGTGGGGCCCGGTGATGTGGGTAATGCTGGGCGAAATGTTCCCCAACCAGATCCGCGGCTCGGGCCTGGCCATTGCCGGTGCCGCGCAGTGGACCTCCAACTTCGCCATCACCGTCAGCTTTCCAATCCTGCTCGGCAGCATCGGTCTGGCTGGTGCCTACGGCATCTACACCGTCGCCGCCTTCATCTCGGTGTTCTTCGTACTCAAATACGTTTATGAGACCAAGGGCAAAGAGCTGGAGCAGATGGAGGGCTGATGACCCCGGTTGTGCAGATATCGGTATCAAAAATGAAGAAGGCCGCGCATTGCGCGGCTTTTTTCGTTGAATGAGTTAAGTAACGGGCAAAGTGACGACAGCCACCATTGCACCACTGAAGTGCAAGAACATTTCCCGGGGATGGCATAAGGGCTGTTGCCCTTACTTATCTCTCGCGATCTGTGCGCTTCAGCTATACGCGGTATGGCAAATCGCTTCACACTAGACAAAATGGTCGACGAACCAGGGAGTGGTTGTATGGCAGGTGCAAGAGAGCTGGCTGAAGGGCTTCTGCTAAGTCTGGGATATTGCGTTGTCTATCTGCTTGTCTGGCATCTGTCTGTTGATCAATGGTACCTGCCGGCTGGCCTGAGAGCTGCGTCGCTTTTATTTATGCCATACCGTCGTTGGCCGTTTCTCTTAGGGAAACTCTGAACAACTCCCCTTGATCCTGCGACAATCACACAGACGCAACGGACAACGACGATGCAACTGACCTTCGGCGATGCGGAGTACAACGGCAAGCGCAAGCGGACGCGGCGTGAGGT
>NZ_JSBW02000045.1 GCF_000772705.2 Xanthomonas vasicola | reverse complement strand
GGACCATGTTCATCGACGCCTACAACTTCGGTCGCAGGCTCACAGCGTTGGAAGGTCTGACACCGTACGAATTTATCTGCGAACAGTGGACATCCGAACCCGAGCGGTTCAAGGTCAACCCGATCCACCTAATGCCGGGACTGAACACCTTAGTTCACCCAGCTATTTGCAGTACGTAACAAGGCGCTGATCGACCGCGCCCTGTCGCCTGGCGGGAGGGCGCTTGCGTTTGGGCCAGACGCTGGGCGTTGGTGCAACGCTTAGTCGTGCTTCCAGGATGTGGGAACCGGATTGGACACGGTGTTTTTCTCCAGCGTGTAGGTTCCGTTCTGCTGCGCGATTGCTTCGCCGGTGTCGACGATGGCGTTCTGGATGAAGACATTCTGCTTGTCGCCGCGCACGAAGGTCAGCTGATGAAACGCGGTCTTGTTGCCCCAGTCTTCCGAGGGCAGGGAGATGAAACGGATCGTGTAGGTCTGGTCGTCGAACGTCCCCTGCATAACATAGACGCCGTAATGGTTTTCGCCTTGCGAAATGATCTTGTACATGCCGTTGCTGAAATAATAGATTTCCGCATCGGGGAACGGCTTCTTCTCGTACATCTTGTTGTAGTGAAGCACCTGCTTGAAGGTCGGTGCTCCGAAACTCACCGACAGCGTCTTGCCATCGTGGGATGTCGTCAGTCCGTCCGCATGAGCGCTCATGCTGGCCATCATTAGCAGACTGGTGAAGAGAGTTGCCTTCACTGCATTGCTCCGGGGTCTAGTTGAATTCTTCCTGCTTATAGCAGGGCGGCCGCTACCCGGTGGTTACTGAAGTCGGATGCGAACGCATCACTTCGGATCCTGCGACGTTGTTGCTCGCGGCGTTTGCCATTAAGGATGGTCTGATCAACGCGACCGGAAAACGAAGCAACCGCATCCGCCGCGCTGAGGGCGCTCAAATCGCCGATTTTTTGCCGGTTTCGGCCGTTTGCGGGGTGTTGCCTGGGTTACAGGCACA
>NZ_JSBW02000044.1 GCF_000772705.2 Xanthomonas vasicola | reverse complement strand
GGCATTGCCGCACTGACGCGACCAGCTGACCAGGTCAAACAGGGTGTGCAACTTCATGCCGGGGATTTCGAACAGGTCAGTCATGACCAACCCCGCTGAAATAGGCGATCAGACCGGCAGGCGTCAGAAACAAGAACACGCCACAAACCCATGTCCACGGCTCAGGCAGGTAGTAGGCACCGATGATGAAAAGGGAGATGAAGGCAGCGAGCGCCCACACGTAGCCGATGCACTTTGCGAACTCCTTCATGCGACGGACCGTCCATACCAATAACCAGAGGTGGCATCCGCCATGAGTTCGGCGCGTTCCTCAGCAGCAGCTACACACGGATCAACGTAGTCCACCGCCAAAGACGATGCGACCAGATCGGCGTAGCTTTCGATAATGAAGACCTGCTCGCGGTGTGCGCGCAGCGCAGCTTCGGCGCGACGGTCAAGAATCCAAGCGACCAATCGGGCGAGGCCGACGATCACGGTCAGCGCGGAAGCGCCGAGCAGTGCCAGTGTGTTGGTGTCCATGAAGCCCCTATCCCCTGCCCCTTGACGCGGACCCCGGAGGGGAGCCGGGGTGCGCGGTGTGGTCCACTAGGACGACACCAGGGCATGTAATCTAATTGGACCACATCTTGTCAACCACGAGGACACCATGGCAGCCGTAGACGAGCTACTTGACAAAGTGAAACAGAGTTGCTCTCTCCCGTCAGATATGGCTTTGGCGACCAAATTGGGAATTCAGCGCCAGCTACTTTCGAAAGCGCGAATGGGCGACAAGCCGCTGTCAGATGAACGAATTGCGCAACTGTGCGCGATGGCAAAGCTGGATGGCGGCGCGTGGATGGCGCGAATTCACGCGGAGCGAGCAGCAACGCCAGCAGAGCGAGCGTTATGGAGATCGGTGTTGGACAGGCTAAGCGCGGCCGCCGCGGTGGTCGCGCTGCTGGTCCTGGCGGTGCACACAGGAGCGCATGAGGCGCTGCTGACGGCCCTCTCCCCCATCGCCATAACGCCAACCTTCTATACATTATGCGAAGTGGCGTGTTGACGCTCCTGTGCGCCCTGGCGGCCTATCAATGCTGGTCCCTCCACAGGAAGCGGACCGGACAATGACGCTAGACACCTACGATCGCGTAGACCTAACCGGCCCTTGGGCCGGTTTTGGTTTTCAGGGGCATCGGTTTTTCACTCCCGAAGGCCGAGATATCGACCCGGTGGGAATGCGGTACTGGTCGCTCACATGCAACATCGCCCGCGAGTGGGCGCTGATGATGGCCGAGGAACGCGAGCGCGTGTGGCATGCCAGACCGGCCCAGGTGATCTACCTACGAGACGTGCTCCGGCGCAGGCGTGAAATGCGGTTATCAGTGGTGGATGACGCCAGGTCCGCCGATCGATCGACGGTGGTGCGTAGGACGCGTGGGCCTCGAACTCCACGGCGCGGGTGAGGCGTTATCCGTAGGGGCGCTGCCCCTACACCCCTACAATGCCGGCTCACCTTCATGGGGGCCATATGAGCTACAGACCGCAGAACAACCACGACGGGCTTTGGTGGGAAATCGCCCTGGGCATCTTCGTTGGCCAGCTGATGACCGCAGCGCTAGCCGGCGTGGTAGCTCTGTGCCTGGGCTACTTCACCATACGCAGCTTCGACGCAGGACTGCCGACACCACTACCGCAACGGCTTTACACACCGCGCTCCCAGCAAACAGACCCGACACCAGTGCAACTACGGCAGCTGGAATCGGACGAAAGATGCATTCAACACAAGCGGTTCCGGCGCCTGTCCAATGGCTGGCAAGAGTTGCCGCACGATCCGTGCTGAATCGTGACGGGTCACGAAACTACATGTCCAACGTGGTAGCCGGCGTGCTTGTGGTCGTCTGATACGGCTTGCTCTCGGGGAACGTGCCCAGGCTGCGCGGAACATGCCCAATCACGACACTTCTTTGGTGATCGCGATCAGCGCCACCGGCGTCACTCCCTGCGGTCGCAACGCCAGCAGCGCCGTCGCTCTTGCCATCAGGCGAGGTGTTATAGAGGCGTGGGTCCTGCTCGCGCACTGGCTCGCGCCAAGGCCAAGCCGTAGCGACAACAGTGTGCTTGCCCGCAACAAGCCGCACACCATATGGATGCACCGTGGCATCGAATCCCAATGCGCGAAGCTGAACAAGGTCCAGTTGCTCAAGTACGATATTCGAAGTGTCGATCCATTGAAGCCATGCACGATCCTGGCCGCCAACCTGGGCAATGGCGGCAACACGGATGCGCCCCTTAGCAGCGAGCTCGATCACGTAGCGCTGTTCCGGCGTCAGGTCCGCAAGAGGATCAGCGACCACAGCGGCGACCGCTTGCTGGCCAGGTGCAGACACCAACTCACCAGGCTTAAACACCTGCCCGACCGCTGGCGTCGATGACGGACCAGCAGCAGCGGCATGCGGTGGCTGTTTGCCCTTGTTGAAGTAGCTGGCGAAGAAATAAAGCCCGACGCCGCCAACGACCAGAAAAATCAGGGCACGCACCGCCATGGCGGCCCACACGTTCTTGCCGCCTTCCTCATAGACCTCCGTGTTCTCCGCACCAGGCGCGTACCCATCGTAGAGGGGAAAAATCACCGGATCGTACTTGAGCGTCTGGCCGCCGACCTTCTCAAATTTGCCCGGTGAGGTGGTGTGGAAATAAGTCACGCGGTACCGGCTTTTCATGCCGACCGCTGTGAGCTTCTGAAACGTATTTTTCTTCTCGATACGTGCTTTAACCGCCGAGTGTAGACGGTTGATCCACTGCGTCATGATGACCGCATCGCCACCGTTCTGACCAAGAAGCGCCCAAAAATTCTCGACAGCCGGCTCAAGCGGCTTGCGCTCGTTGACGTAGAACTCGTGGACCTCATCGATCACCACAAGTGCATCCTTGAAGTCATCCGGAATGCACCATTTGCCGGAAGCATCCTGCGTGCAGGCGAACAGCTTGGCAACGTCCTTGGTATCGACAAGCACGAGCAGATCGAACACGTCCTTTTCCTGCATGCCCAGGTGCTTGGCGATGCGGTCGTGACGCAACCCATTGAGGCGAGCGAACACACGCCGCCCCTTCTTGATGGCGGGGAGAATGTGATTCTTTACAGCGTCGTAGCTCTTACCGGCGCGCGGCACACCTTCGTTGAAGACCAGCATGTCACCAAATCCCGAGCGTCAACACACGACGCAACAAGTAGAAAATCATCGCCGCGCCAACGGCAACGAGCGATGGCCCAATCATGAAAACGTCAGCGAACCAAAGGATGGTGCTACCTGCATTTCCCAACATGCCACCAATGCTCTGGCCTTTCATAAAATCCGGCATCGGCAACAGATTCATGACGTAGAGAACCGCCGAGAGCGTCTGATCGAGCCACATCACAAACAGGTCGCCAATGAAATCGGCGAACGCCTGCCAGATCAATTTGACAGCCTTCCAAATCCATGCAGTTAGATCACTCAACCAACCAACTTGCATACCGTGCCCCTTATGTCACAGCGATGCGCATAGCCGCATACGCGGCAATCGCAAAAATGACCCACCCACACGCACGCAGGAAGCCAAGAAACGTACCGCTACAGTGGAAATCAATCGTCATGGCACTCCACCACTTGGACGCACCCAGGCTAAACACCGGACACGATCCGCCAGACGGAACCGTCATAAAACTGGCGATACCCCCAGCTATGGGCGTAGAGCGCACTTGGGCCGCGAACTTGGACACGACCGACTCCACTGTCTTATCGCTCTTGGTGTACAGATCACCCATCGGTGCACCCGCGCCAGGATCATCGCCGTCACCATCACCATCACCACCACCACCGGAATCAGTCCCAGAACCGGTGCCATCACCCTTGCCAGAACCGTCCTTGCCATAGGTGCTATCAAACGTGGTGACGTTGGAATTGGTGGTCACGCCGCCTCTCGTCTCCGAGGAAGTGCCCTGCCCTGTGACCTTCCAGTCGCCGCCGTTCGAAGGGGCATCCTTAGGGGCATTGATGGCCGCGTTCTCCGGCGACTTGGTTGCGGCCTGATTGTTGTTATCAGCCTTCTTGACACCCGACTCACCGGGAGACCAACAGAACTGTTTGCCGGTGGATGCGGTCGCACACTGCTTGCCATCACTTCGAATGCACATGGTCAAGGTACCGGACTGCACGCAATCCTGATCCTTCACACCCTGCCCTGTCCCATCGCCGTAGCTACACGTTGCACCAGTAGGCTTGGCACCGGCCAAACTGAAATAGGTTTTGCCGCCCGCGCTAAACGTATCAGCGGAGGTAGCAGGCCCCATGGCACAGCCAGCATTGCAACTTGCACCATTACCCAATGCTGACCAACCGGATGTTGACGACGGCCGAGAAGCACACGTCGCGCCTTCCACATATAGACGCGTCCTTGTTTCATAGCGAGGCCCAGGCGAATGACAAGGCGTGACATACGCTTCGTAGGACGACCCAGGATTTTTAACGACACCCGGACACCAACCAGATGAGCCGGAGTTACTCTTGGCCGCTTGTGCAGCCGCCACAACACTTGCAGCAGCGTATGCCGCCCCCTGGTCAGGACACTGCGAGGTAATGACAGAAATGCTAGTAGAACAGGTCATATCCTGCGCAACGACTTCTGACACACCCAAAATGGAGCAAAGGAAAACACATAGCCACAATGCGCGAAACATCACGTGTCCAATCCCTTGACAGCAGCCCAACCGCAAAGGGCACCCATGAATGCACAGAACAGTAGAACGATCATCGTGCCCCCCTGAAAGAGAGAGGGCGACACAGAAGCGCCGCCCTACCCTCACCGCCATTAGCCGAAGAAGCCGGCCACCTTCTTTGCACCCCACTTGGTGAAGCCGACCAGCGCGATCAGCGCGGCAGCACCAACAACAGCGGTCACGGCGTCAGCCGCACTCAGACCCGACAGAATGTCACCCATGTTTTCTCTCCTCGTTGATTGATTGATTTACCGGTCATTGAACATGCCCGCGACGCTGCCGGCGAGGCGTCCCAGGACGAACCACACGATCACCACACCGCAGCAGCCGGTGGACCACGCTACGGCGTCCTCCTTGCTGGGCATCGCGAACGCTTCTTGCACCAGCGTATACACGCCGTATTCGCTACCACTGACGAGCACGTAGCCGCTGCACTCTCCGACCGATTGACCGGTGGGCACCAACGTGCCATCCGCCTGCAAGGCTACGCACACGGCCATGGCTTAAGCCGCCACGCGTGCAGGGGCTTTGACAGCGCGCAACACCTGAAATTTGCTGTAATTGATCGCGCCCTTGTTGACCGTCACCATGGCTTCGATATCGAGCTCATAATCACCAGGCTGATACGGAGGCTGACCCTTCTCCAAACGCACATCCAGGGGATATGCAAACCCGCCTGCTTCCAGCTTGGCTTTCTGCTTGCGGGTGGTGTATTCCCGATCCTTGCCCTCGTCATCCTTGAACGTGCCAGCACGCTCATCGACTTCGGCGCTCAACACAGTGACTTTGATTACGCTCATGGTGTAACCCCTTCTAAGGTTTGATTGATGCCCGCGATTTCGGGCCATTGATTGGCTACGTCTGCTGTTGCCCACGCCGGTAGCCGATGCGACGTGCAGGTGCTGATGACGGCATGCAACGCGTCTGGCGTTGGGCAATGCCGCACGATGAAATTGAGGGTTGCGCCGTATTGGCGCTTGAGGTGCCGGCGCGCACTTTTCCAAGTGGCATCAACAGCAGCTTTCGTAATGTCGATGCGCGTGGCGACGCAGTGCAGGAACTTGAGAACGGGATAGGCACCGAGAAGATAGCCAGCAGGATCGCGCAGCAAATCCAACGGCAATTCCTTGCGGTTGGTGGCGCGGAATTGCGCTTCATAGCGCACCCATTCGGAAGCCTTGTCGCCTTGCTCCCTACCCTTCTCATACACGCGCAGCTGCTTTTCGGACTTCTTGCCACCGACATAGAAGGTCTTGCCGTCGCCGCTATCGTGATCATCCACGGTCTGCGCCTTGGGGCGCTGTCCACGATTGTCGAACTCGCCCGACGCATACCAGCTTTGCGCCAACTTCAAGGGGTATTTGCCCAACAGGTCATCGGCGGCAACGTCCACACGGGTCAATCGTCCAGCGCAGCTTTCGAGCTTCGCTCGAAGCTCCAGCCACCGCTTCGCATGGCCGCAGCGCGCTGCGCTCAACACTCCACACCCGGTGCCGGTCAACTCGATACGCGCGGTGTAGGTGCCATCTGCACGGCGGCAGTGCTCACCGCCCAACTCGATCAACCCGACGTGCTGGCCGTCGCGGTCGGTGATACGCACGCGCCACAGATAAAACCGCCCCGGCCCGGCCTTTTCGTCAAGTTCCAAGCCCAAGCCGGCGAAGAACCAGCAGAACACTTGCAATGCGACCGCACGGGCGTTCTCGGCGGTGACGTCCATCCATTCGCGGACCTCTTCGGGGTCGTCGTTGACGAACACACCGGCTTCGCCGAGGACGGCACGCAAGTCCACAGAGGCGGAAAACCAGTCAATGGCGACCGTCAGGGTGCCATCGGCATTCCTGAATTCACTGACTCCCCTGTTAGACGAGGGGAGTCCCAGATCACGCGAGCCGTCAGCCATGCGCGTAGAACTCCACATCCGCCATAAGTTCGGCGCGTTCCTCAGCAGCAACTACGCACGGATCAACGTAGTGCACCGCCAAAGACGATGCGACCAGATCGGCGTAGCTTTGGATAATGAAGACCTGTTCGCGGTGTGCGCGCAGCGCAGCTTCGGCGAGACGGTCAAGAATCCAGGCGACCAATCGGGCGAGGCCGACGATCACGGTCAGCGCGGAAGCGCCGAGCAATGCAAGTGCGTTGGTGTCCATGAAGCCCCTATCCCCTGCCCCTTGACGCGGACCCCGGAGGGGAGCCGGGGGTGCGCGGTGTCATACGGCGTAGGACACGAGGTGCATGTAACATGAGAAAGGACACTTCTGTCAAACGGTATATGACGTGGACACCATAAATAAATTACTTGACACGGCGCGGAAAGCATGCTCGCGCGACTCAGACAACAGCGTTGCGCTGTCGCTTGGCGTGTCGCGGAATTCGGTTTCGGTGTGGCGCAAAGGAGGCAAGATCACAGACACACACCTGATGGCGCTCATTGAACTGGCACAGGCCGATCCGGCGTTGGCCGTGAAGGTGCGCCAGGAAGAGGCAGCATCGCCGGCAGAAAAGAAGGCGTGGAGTGCGCTGTGGGACAGACTGTCCCCGGTCACTACGGTGATCGGGGGGCTCGCACTGGTGGCAGTAGGCATGCACGCAGGGGCGCATGAGGCGCTGCTGACGGCCCTTTCACCGCTAGTAATAACCGACCCTCTATACATTATGCGAAGTCGCTACATTGACGCTCCTGTGCGCCCTGGCGGCCTATCACTGCTGGTCCCTCCACAGGAAGCGGACTGGACAATGACGTTTGACACCTACGAACGCGTAGACCTGACCGG
>NZ_JSBW02000043.1:2500-6068 GCF_000772705.2 Xanthomonas vasicola | reverse complement strand
TTAGCGCATCCAAAGAACTGCCGGTTACGCACCGGCAAAGCAGCATAGGGAGGCCGATGAGCTCGAATGCAATCGGCACGTTTCTGCAGATACTCTGCACCCACTGCACCCACTGCTTACACCTGAGACAGTAATGAGTACGCAGCAGCGCCCGCCGTAGGGATGTTCGGAGACTTATGGCGATGTGCTGCCGCTGCTGTGGCAAGTCAGCTGCCGGCATTTACTCCTGCAATTCGCACAGCACGTCACCTGCAGCCGTGTCCAAGACGCGACCTCAAGATGGGTTGGTTGTGCTGGGTGAAGCCAGCGCCTATGCAGCGAGAGGCGGTGCACATTTTCCTCACATCGCGCGCAAAAAGAAACCCTCCATCCATTCGGATAGAGGGTTTCGGGTAAAGCCCCTGGCGATGACCTACTCTCGCATGGCTTGAGCCACACTACCATCGGCGCAGCTGCGTTTCACTTCCGAGTTCGGGATGGGATCGGGTGGTTCCACAGCGCTAATTTCACCAGGGAGACGGTTGGAGCGTCGCCAGTTGGGGCTTTTCGTCAAACGTGTGCACAAGCAAGTGCAAACATTTGCTGAAGAAGCACCTACGGCGCTCGTCTCGCATAGTTAACTTGTGACGTAGCTTGCATTTGATGATCTACCAACGTTCGTTGGGACCAAGGCGACTTGAGGTTATATGGTCAAGCCGCACGGATCATTAGTATCAGTTAGCTCAATACATTGCTGTACTTACACACCTGACCTATCAACCACGTAGTCTACATGGTTCCTTTAGGGGGCTTGTGCCCCGGGAAGTCTCATCTTGAGGCGCGCTTCCCGCTTAGATGCTTTCAGCGGTTATCGCTTCCGAACATAGCTACCCGGCAATGCCACTGGCGTGACAACCGGAACACCAGAGGTTCGTCCACTCCGGTCCTCTCGTACTAGGAGCAGCCCCTCTCAAACTTCCAACGCCCATGGCAGATAGGGACCGAACTGTCTCACGACGTTCTGAACCCAGCTCGCGTACCACTTTAAATGGCGAACAGCCATACCCTTGGGACCGACTACAGCCCCAGGATGTGATGAGCCGACATCGAGGTGCCAAACACCGCCGTCGATATGAACTCTTGGGCGGTATCAGCCTGTTATCCCCGGAGTACCTTTTATCCGTTGAGCGATGGCCCTTCCATACAGAACCACCGGATCACTAAGACCTACTTTCGTACCTGCTTGATCCGTCGATCTTGCAGTCAAGCACGCTTATGCCTTTGCACACAGTGCGCGATGTCCGACCGCGCTGAGCGTACCTTCGTGCTCCTCCGTTACTCTTTAGGAGGAGACCGCCCCAGTCAAACTACCCACCATACACGGTCCCTGATCCGGATAACGGACCTAGGTTAGAACGTCAAGCACGACAGGGTGGTATTTCAAGGATGGCTCCACTGCAGCTAGCGCCACAGTTTCATAGCCTCCCACCTATCCTACACAGACGAACTCAACGTTCAGTGTAAAGCTATAGTAAAGGTTCACGGGGTCTTTCCGTCTTGCCACGGGAACGCTGCATCTTCACAGCGATTTCAATTTCACTGAGTCTCGGGTGGAGACAGCGCCGCTGTCGTTACGCCATTCGTGCAGGTCGGAACTTACCCGACAAGGAATTTCGCTACCTTAGGACCGTTATAGTTACGGCCGCCGTTTACTGGGGCTTCGATCAAGAGCTTCGCCTTGCGGCTGACCCCATCAATTAACCTTCCAGCACCGGGCAGGCGTCACACCCTATACGTCCACTTTCGTGTTTGCAGAGTGCTGTGTTTTTGATAAACAGTCGCAGCGGCCTGGTTTCTGCGACCCTCTTCAGCTATAGCTCGCATGAGCCACCAAAAAGGGTGCACCTTCTCCCGAAGTTACGGTGCCATGTTGCCTAGTTCCTTCACCCGAGTTCTCTCAAGCGCCTGAGAATTCTCATCCTACCCACCTGTGTCGGTTTACGGTACGGTCTTCGTGAGCTGAAGCTTAGGAGCTTTTCCTGGAAGCGTGGTATCAGTGACTTCGCCATAAAGGCTCGTCTCGGTGCTCGGTCTTAAAGGATCCCGGATTTGCCAAAGATCCAAACCTACCGCCTTTCCCCGGGACAACCAACGCCCGGTACACCTAACCTTCTCCGTCCCTCCATCGCACTCACGCGAGGTGCAGGAATATTAACCTGCTTCCCATCGACTACGGCTTTCGCCCTCGCCTTAGGGACCGACTAACCCTGCGTCGATTAACGTTGCGCAAGGAAACCTTGGGCTTTCGGCGTGCGGGCTTTTCACCCGCATTATCGTTACTCATGTCAGCATTCGCACTTCCGATACCTCCAGCAGACTTCTCAATCCACCTTCGCAGGCTTACGGAACGCTCCTCTACCGCGCATAAAACAAGTTTTATGCACCCCAAGCTTCGGTTCACTGCTTAGCCCCGTTAAATCTTCCGCGCAGACCGACTCGACCAGTGAGCTATTACGCTTTCTTTAAAGGGTGGCTGCTTCTAAGCCAACCTCCTGGCTGTCTATGCCTTTCCACATCGTTTTCCACTTAGCAGTGAATTTGGGACCTTAGCTGTGGGTCTGGGTTGTTTCCCTTTTCACGACGGACGTTAGCACCCGCCGTGTGTCTCCCGGATAGTACGTACTGGTATTCGGAGTTTGCAATGGTTTGGTAAGTCGCGATGACCCCCTAGCCATAACAGTGCTCTACCCCCAGTAGTATTCGTCCGAGGCGCTACCTAAATAGCTTTCGAGGAGAACCAGCTATCTCCGGGTTCGATTAGCTTTTCACTCCTAATCACAGCTCATCCCCGTCTTTTGCAACAGACGTGGGTTCGGGCCTCCAGTACCTGTTACGGCACCTTCACCCTGGCCATGACTAGATCACCCGGTTTCGGGTCTACTGCCCGCGACTATGCGCCCTTATCAGACTCGGTTTCCCTTCGCCTCCCCTATACGGTTAAGCTTGCCACGAACAGTAAGTCGCTGACCCATTATACAAAAGGTACGCAGTCACTCTTGCGAGCTCCTACTGCTTGTACGCACACGGTTTCAGGATCTATTTCACTCCCCTCTCCGGGGTTCTTTTCGCCTTTCCCTCACGGTACTGGTTCACTATCGGTCGGTCAGGAGTATTTAGCCTTGGAGGATGGTCCCCCCATATTCAGACAGGGTTTCACGTGCCCCGCCCTACTCGTCTTCACTGGAGTGGCCCTTTTAAATACAGGGCTATCACCTTCTATGGCCAATCTTTCCAGATTGTTTTTCTAAAGCCATTCCAGCTTAAGGGCTGCTCCCCGTTCGCTCGTCACTACTTAGGGAATCTCGGTTGATTTCTTTTCCTCCGGTTACTTAGATATTTCAGTTCACCGGGTTCGCTTCCAGCAGCTATGAATTCACTGCAGGATACTGCCGAAGCAGTGGGTTTCCCCATTCGGATATTGCCGGATCAAAGCTTGTTGCCAGCTCCCCGACACTTTTCGCAGGCTACCACGTCCTTCATCGCCTCTGACCGCCTAGGCATCCACCGTGTGCGCTTATTCGCTTGACCA
>NZ_JSBW02000042.1 GCF_000772705.2 Xanthomonas vasicola | reverse complement strand
CGCTGGCTGCTGCGCTGGATCGCGTTTTTGCGTGCCTGGATGCGGGCGATGGAATGGCCATCCTTTAGCCACGTGCCGCTGTCACAGACGGCACGGGGCGCTTGAAGGGGATTTTTCAGGGACAACTAACAAACCACGGTGAATTGCGGTTAGGCGCACCTGCTACAAAAACCGGATGCGGCTACTGCATCGCGTTGGTGCCGCGCTATTCGTGCTCGCGCCACGATCAGCACGCGCCGCATTCGATGACAACGGACAAGGCAGGCGATGGGCCGCGTCAGTCGGAACAACGCAGCCTCAGCTGCAGCCGACGGCTCGCCAGGCAGGGCCTTACTTCAGATTCTCCAGCATCCAATCGACGGTGGCACGCACCTGCTCTTCGGTCAGCCCCGGGTTGCCGCCCTTGGGGGGCATGATGCCGCCATCCGGGCCGGTGTAGCCCTCGATGGCGTGCTTGTACAAGGTGTCCTTGCCCTGTGCGATACGCGCGTCCCAATGCAAATGGTCCAGCGTCGGCGCCTTGCCCACACCGGTGGTGTGGCAGGCGGTGCACAGGTTGTGGAAGACGGTCTTGCCATCGGTCGTGCCGCCGTAAGCGGACTGCGAAGCGGCCTTGGCCAACGCTGCGGCCTGGGCAGCGGCCTGGGCAGGCGCGCCAGTGGCGCCCGCATAGACCGCACCGGCAGGCGCGATGCGTTGCAGCACGCGTTTGGCAGCAGTGGGCGAGACTTCGTCGGGAATAGCGCGTTGCAAATAAGCTGCCAGGGCGATCAAGCCCAGGGTGATCACCACTAGTAAACCGATCACCATCGAGAATTTTTTCAGGAACTCGAGGTCGTAATTCCGCACGCGCTCACCCCTGGCTGTTGGTCGAAGACCTCTGCTAGCGCCGGAGTATAGAGCACAGTTCAGGCCAGTCTGACCAGCCTGCATGACAGTTTTCGCAGCGATGTGCGCTGCGCCCCCGGTGCGCTGATGCTTCGGTCCGCACCCGTGATTGCGCCTATTGGAGAATTGCCGCAGCGCCGCATGCGGACCATGGTCTCCGTTGTGGGAATTGCGTATCATTCCCAACAACCACGGTGGCGGTACTCGCCTTGCCGGTCCGCCCTTGAGGAGTCGCCGCGATGAAATCCTTCCTGCTGTCCTGCCTGGCCTTGGCCAGCATCAGCCTGTCTGCCCAGGCCCACGAAATCTGGATCGAGCGCGACGGTAGCGGCCCGGTGCGCATCTTCTTCGGCGAGCCGGCGCAGGAAGCGCTGGACCACGGCGAGGACGAGATCAAGCGGGTGGTCAAGCCAAACGTGTTCGGCACTGCCGGCAAGGCCGGTCCACTGCAGCGTGGCACAGAGTTCCTAACCGCGCCGTTGGCCGGCAGCGGCGACGCGTGGTTGAGCGACGACAAGGTGTTCGAACCATGGAAGGGCGAAGCCGGCGGCTTCGAGACGGTGAGCTACTACGCCCGTGCCGGTCGCGCCACGCCGGCAGCAAAGCTCGATTTCGAACTGGTCCCCACCGCTGCGAATAGCAACACGCTAACCGTGCTTTATCGCAACAAGCCGCTGCCCAAGGTGGAAGTGACGGTGATCGACCCGCAGAAGTGGCAGAAGACGCTGACCTCCGATGCCAAGGGTCAGGTGACCCTGCCCGAGCTGCGCGCCGGCCGCCACATCCTGGTCGCGACCAACAAGGAACCGGTGAAGCGCGAGATCGCCGGAAAGCAGGTGTCGATGGTGCATCACATCAGCACGCTGACGTTCCTGGCCGAGTAAGCGTGGTCGACACTGCTCCCGCGCAATCGTCGACCGGGCATGGCCGTTGCCCAATCGCGGCAGGAGCGCCATGTCAGTTGCGCTTCCGCCGCCATACCTGCGGGCCGATTGCGTTTACGAACGATGCCGGCTTGGCTACTGCGCGCTGCAGCATGTCGCCTGCTCCAACTCGCCCGTGCGCGCAGGTAGCCTGATGTCCAGCGCATCGTCCCTGCCGCTGCCCTGGTTCAAGCACCCATGGCTAGGTGTGCTTGCGCGCACGCTGGCAGCGATCTTCGGCGGGTATGCGCTTGCGAGCGCCGCCAATCTGTTATTGGCGCTGGTATTGCCAATGCCGCGCAGTGAAGCGGTGTTGACCAGCATGCTGGTCGGCATCGTGGTGTGCGCATGTGCGCCGCTATGGGCGTTTGCCACGGCCAGCGTGTGGCGTGCGTGGGCCGGTATTGCGGTGCCGGCGGCGCTGATGTTTGCGCTGGCCGCATGGCTGCAGCGGAGCGCAACATGAAACACGGGTTTCGCCAATCGATGGCGTGGCTGCACACCTGGACCGGGCTACTGGTCGGCTGGATCTTGCTGCTGATCTTCATGGGCGGCACTGCCAGTTATTACCGCGACGAAATCAGCCGCTGGATGCGCCCGGAACTGCCCACCACCACGGTGAGCACCACCACGGCGCTGCGCAGCGCCGAGCAGTATCTGCAACTACACGCAGCCGATGCAGTGAGTTGGAATATTACCTTGCCGGATACGCGCACTCCGGTGGTAAGCATGTACTGGCAGAATCCCGCGCCTGCCGACGGCAAACCGGCCGAGCGCCGGCAGATGTACGGCAACGCCATCATCGACCCGGCCACCGGCAAGGACATCGCCGCACGCGACACACTGGGCGGCGAATTCTTCTACCGGCTGCATTTCGATCTGCATTATGTGCCGGTGGCATGGGCGCGCTACATCGTGGGTTTCTGCGCGATGTTCATGCTGGTGGCGATCATCAGCGGGGTGATCACGCACAAGAAGATCTTCAAGGACTTCTTTACCTTCCGCCCAGACAAGGGGCTGCGGTCTTGGCTGGATTTCCACAACGTCAGCGCGGTCACCGCGTTGCCGTACCACGCGATGATTACTTACACCGGCATCGTGACCTTGATGTTTATGTACCTGCCGTGGGGCATCAAGGCGCGCTATGCTGGCGATGAAATGCGCTTCTACGACGAGGCGGCCAATCGGGTGGCCGATACGCGTAAAGCAGCCGGCGTACCGGCGCACATGCTGCCGCTGGAGCAGTTCGTGGGACGTGCGCGCAGCGATTGGCGTGGTGGCGATGTGGGCAGCGTGGCGGTGTCGTTTCCCAATGATGCGCATGCTGCCGTGGGTGTAACGCAGCTGGCCGAACATCTCTCCACCGATGCGCCGTCGATCCTGTTCGACGCCGTAAATGGCAAGCGCTTGCAACGCAGCGGGCCGCCGGGCGGTGCCAGCCAGACGCGCGGTGTGATGGTGGGCCTGCATCTGGCCCACTTCGCCGGTGCATGGCTGCGCGCATTGTTCTTTGGCTCTGGCTTGCTGGGCTGCCTGATGGTGGCCAGCGGTGTGGTGATGTGGGCAGTGAAAGAACGCCCCAAACATTTGAAAGCCGGACGCATCGGCTTCGGCCTGCGCCTGGTGGATGCACTCAATATCGGCACGGTGGCCGGCTTGCCGATCGCGTTCGCCAGTTTCTTCTGGGCCAACCGCGTGTTGCCGGTGCACGTGGAAGCGCGTGCAGCGATGGAGGCCAATCTGTTTTTCGCTGTGTGGGCGGCGGCACTGCTGGCGGCGTTCGTGTGGCCGCGGCGTGCGATGTGGAGCTGGCAGTTGTATCTGGGCGCGGCGTTGTTCGCACTGGTACCGGTGCTCAATGCGGTCACCACCGATGTGCATCTAGGCGTGACGCTGCCGGCCGGGCAATGGGCGCTGGCGGGCGTCGATCTGGTTTGCCTGTTTCTTGGTCTCTGTCTGGGCATTGCCGGCTTTCGCCTGCAACGTTGGAAGGCACCGCAGCCCGCGTCGGCGCGGCGCGCGCGTGCTGCTGCCGCAACGCCTGTGCAGCACACTGCGCCGATCAAGGAAAGCGCATGAGTATGCTGCTATTGCTGGCGCTGAATTTGTCCGGCTTTGCTGCGCTGTGCCTGGCGATGGAAAAGCATCAGCAAGAGTTGCGTGGCCGCCTGTTGGGCGCTGCACGGTCACGGCAACTGCGCGTGCTGGGGTGGGTGTTGTTGTTGCTCACCTTTGGCCTGGCAGTGCATGCGCAGGGCTGGGGCATCGGCCCGGTGCTGTGGCTGGGCACGTTGACTGCGGCTGCAGCGGTGTTGTCGCTGTGGCTGTTGCCGTATCGGCGTGGCGCGATTGTGCCGGCTGCGGTGGCCGCGCCGGTGCTGGCGGGTGTGGTGCAGGTGCTGGTGGGTTGAGTGGGTGGTGGCGAGTTGGCGATGTACTGCGTGCGTTGGCATGCTTATCCGGCGGCGGCGACCAGGATCAAGAACATAAGCGACTGGCTCACGGGAACACCGAGCTAACCCGAGATGCGATGAACATGATCATCAATCTGCGCATGCGCCGTGTCCCCTCAGTCGTGCTTCTGGATGGCGACCCGCGCCTCGTGCGTTACTACCGTTGAGATCCTTTTCGCTGCGCAGTGAGTTTTCGCCGCAAGCACGTCGTGACGTTCGCAATACCGACGTCGCGTCACGCGCTGCAGCTGGTGCGTCACACGGCCACCGGCGTGATCGGCGGATGCCGGCGTAGCCAGTTACACCACCGCCGGCCGATCGCCCCAACTACGGCCATCGCGCGGCAGACGGCCATCGTCGAGTACCTGCAGCACGCGCTCAGGCTGCAGCATGTCCAGAAATACACCACGTTGACGCCTTCGGGCTGCGCCATGCTCGGGAAGATCACGCCGGGAATGTCCGCTTCGCGCAGCAGGTCGCCGAGTACCTAACTCACTGGTTCGATCTTGTTGACCAGCGCCTTGCGCCAGTCGTCTGCCCAGTCGGCCCATAACGCATCCCAGCTGGCGTCGAGCAGACGCAGATCGGCCAGCGCCGGCAGATCGGCCGCATAACTGACCAGCGTTAATGGAGGTAGAAACGGGGCGGCCTGCGCATATTCGGCCGCGGCGGTTTCCAGTTGCAGCGATAGATACAACGCCGGTTGGCCGAAGCGATTGAAGCGGCCGCCCGAGCGCGCCGCACCGGCACCGCTCAGCGGTTCGGCGGCCCAGCGCGGAGTGAAGGCGCGATAGAGCGTGCAGTGCGCCGGGGCGCTCAGCTTCAACCGGCGGCCCCCGCGGCGACCGTGCGCAGATAGGTCAGCGCATCGTCGGTGCGCCCCTGCTTGACCACTTCCAGCAAGGTGGCGAATTCGAATGCGGGGATGGGCGTGTTCTTGAGATGGAACACCACCTGACGCTCGTCTGGTTGCACCTGCGTCATGGCGACCAGCAGGCGCGACAGATTGCGCAGCAGGTCTTGCACCCGCGGGCTTTCCGGGTGCACACGCAAGCTGTTGCGGTGCACGCCCGCCAGCTCGGCCAATTCCTGTTGCGACAGATCCAGCAGGCCGGCCATGGCCGACGGCGACAGAATGGTCCGGTCCGGCACGCGCAGGCGTTCGGTCAGGGCCAGGGGATTGAGGACGGCGACCATCGTGCGACTCCGGCAATATGAGTGCACATTATATGCACAGTAAGGCGCACCTGGGTAGCACAGTTCCGCGCATGGTTAGCATTGTCAGCTGGTCGCTTGCGCCGCACCCACCGCACGCAGGCAGAAGCCGCAGACCGCTTCTACCAAATCCTCGCCTTGCTGCGGATCGCCACGGCTGGGGGCGATCGGCCCGACCAAGGCTTCGGTAAACGCGCCGACGATGCAGGCCGAGGCGGCATCCAGCGACTGCTGCGGGAACTCCCCAGCCGCGACGCCCTCCGCAAGCAGTTGGCGAAACACCTCGCCGAACAGCCGCCGGCCACGGATGCGCTCGGCGTCCACCTCGCTCTCCACCGGCTCGGCGATAAAGGCGTACGCCAGCGCCGGCCCCGCTAAGGCACGCCGTACAAAGGTGGCGATGGCGCTGCGCAAGCGCTCGGCTGCACTCGTCGGAGTGGCAGTGATCGCACGCAGGATGGTCATCTCACGCTGCACGGCCTCGTTGAGGACTTCCACGAAAAGCTCGGCTTTTGACGGGAAATGCCGATAAATCTGCCCGGTTGAAACACCTGCCGCGGCTGCCACCGCAGTTATCGGCGCATTGCGGTAGCCGCCTTCGGCGATCAGGACGCGGGCCGCGTGCAGGATGCGTTCGCGGTTGCCGGCGAGGCGTTCTTCCATCAGGGCGGAGCGTCGATAAGCCATGGTGTGATTCTGGGTTCAATAGTTGAATTTTAGTTCACTTTTTTGTTGCGGACCGCTAGTCTGGTTATATCCGCCGCGCGGCCCGCCCGCTCCCACCCGGCACATTCCGATCCCTGTGGAGTTGTCGCATGCATGTGCCGTCCTTGAATTTCGAGCTTGGCGAAGAGATCGATCTGCTGCGCGAAAGCGTGGCCGCCTTTGCCGGCCACCATATCGCCCCGCTGGCCGCGGCAGCCGATCACGATAACGTGTTCCCCGCACAGCTATGGCGTCTGTTTGGCGAGCAAGGCCTACTCGGCCTGACCGTCGAAGAAGAATACGGCGGCAGCGGCATGGGCTACCTGGCGCATGTGGTGGCGATGGAAGAAATTTCGCACGCCGGCGGTGCGATCGGGCTGTCGTACGGCGCGCATTCCAACCTGTGCCTCAATCAGCTGCGCAAGAACGCCAGCCCCGAACAGAAGCAGCGCTACCTGCCCAAGCTATGCAGCGGCGAGCACGTCGGCGCGCTGGCGATGAGCGAGGCCGGCTCCGGCTCGGACGTGGTGTCGATGAAGCTGCGCGCCGATGCGCGCGGCGACCGCTACGTGCTCAACGGCAGCAAGATGTGGATCACCAACGGCCCGGATGCCGACGTACTGGTGGTGTACGCCAAGACCGACCCCGACGCGGGCGCGCGCGGCATCACTGCCTTCATCGTCGAAAAGGGCATGCCGGGCTTTTCCACCGCGCAGAAGCTGGACAAGCTGGGCATGCGCGGCTCCAACACCTGCGAGCTGGTTTTTACCGATTGCGAAGTGCCTGCAGAGAACGTGCTGGGCACGCTCAACGGCGGCGTGCGCGTGCTGATGTCCGGGCTGGATTTCGAACGTGTGGTGCTGGCGGGCGGCCCGCTCGGGCTGATGGCCGCGGCAATGGATGTGGTGCTGCCGTACGTGCACGAGCGTAAGCAGTTCGGTGAGCCGATCGGTAGCTTCCAGTTGATGCAGGCCAAGCTGGCCGACATGTACGTGGGGCTCAATGCCTGCCGCGCGTATGTGTATGCGGTGGCGCGTGCCTGCGATGCCGGGCGCACCACCCGCCAGGACGCTGCCGGCGCCATCCTATATGCCGCCGAAAAAGCGACCTGGCTCACCGGCCAGGCGATCCAGGTGCTGGGCGGCAACGGCTACATCAATGATTACCCCACCGGCCGCTTGTGGCGCGATGCCAAGTTGTACGAGATTGGCGCGGGCACCTCGGAAATCCGCCGCATGCTGATCGGCCGCGAGTTGTTCGAACGCACCGCCTGACGGAGTCACCATGAGTGTGATCGATAGCCAGCTGCAGGTCAGCAGCGAAAGTTTTCAACACAACGCCACCGCGACGCGTGCGGTGATCGACGACCTGCGCCACACACTCGCGCAGACGGCACGTGGTGGTAGCGAGGCGGCACGCGCCAAGCACACCGCGCGCGGCAAGTTGCTGGTGCGCGAGCGCATCGACGCCTTGCTGGACGCGGGCAGCGCGCTACTGGAAATCGCACCGTTGGCCGCGCATGGCATGTACGACGATCAGGTACCGTGCGCGGGTGTAGTGGCCGGCATTGGCCGCGTGTCCGGCGTGGAATGTGTGATCGTTGCCAACGATGCCACCGTCAAGGGCGGCACCTATTACCCGATGACGGTGAAGAAGCATTTGCGGGCGCAGGAAATTGCGCAGCAAAACCGGCTGCCGTGCATCTATCTGGTCGATTCCGGTGGCGCGTTCCTGCCGTTGCAGGACGAGGTGTTTCCGGACCGCGACCACTTCGGGCGCATCTTCTATAACCAGGCCAACCTGTCGGCCAATGGCATCCCGCAAATCGCCTGTGTGATGGGGTCGTGCACCGCTGGCGGTGCGTATGTGCCGGCGATGAGCGATGAAACGGTGATCGTGCGCGAGCAGGGCACCATTTTTCTCGGCGGTCCGCCGCTGGTCAAAGCCGCCACCGGTGAAGAGGTCAGCGCCGAAGAACTGGGCGGTGCCGATGTGCATACGCGCATTTCCGGCGTGGCCGATCACGTTGCAGACAACGATCTGCAGGCGCTGGCGCGCGTGCGCGCCATCATCGCCCAGCTCAACTGGCGCAAGCCTGCCGCATCGTTGGCGCTGCAAGAACCGCGGCCGCCGCGCTATGCCGCCGACGAACTGTATGGCGTCATTCCGGCCGATACCCGCAAGCCCTTCGATGTGCGCGAAGTGATCGCGCGCATCGTCGATGACTCGCGCTTGGACGAGTTCAAGCCGCGCTACGGCAGCACGTTGGTCACCGGGTTTGCGCATCTGCACGGCTACCCGGTCGGCATCATTGCCAACAATGGCATTCTGTTTTCCGAGTCCGCGCTCAAGGGCGCGCACTTCATCGAGCTCTGCACGCAGCGCGGTATTCCGCTGGTCTTCCTGCAGAACATCACCGGTTTCATGGTCGGGCGCAAATACGAACATGGCGGCATCGCCAAGGACGGCGCCAAGCTGGTGATGGCGGTGGCCTGCGCCAAGGTGCCCAAGTTCACCGTGGTGATCGGCGGCTCGTTTGGTGCGGGCAATTACGGCATGTGCGGCCGCGCCTATTCGCCGAATTTCCTGTGGATGTGGCCGAATGCGCGCATCGGCGTAATGGGTGGCGAACAGGCGGCCAGCGTGTTGGCCACGGTGCGTCGCGATGGCATCGAAGCCAAGGGCGGTGCGTGGTCGGGCGAAGACGAAGATGCGTTCAAGGCGCCGATCCGCGCCCAGTTCGAGCAGCAAGGCCATCCGTATTACGCCAGCGCACGGCTATGGGACGACGGCATCATCGATCCAGCCGATACGCGCCGCGTGCTGGGCCTGGGCTTGTCGGCGGCGTTGAATGCGCCGATCGAGGCGACGCGGTTCGGCGTGTTTCGCATGTGAGTTGGTTCATGCGTTGCAGCTTCAGTACTGCGCGCTACGGTGACAGGTCCTGGTATGCGGGCTGCTAGTGAGGTTCTGTCGTATACGCACCGGTAATCGTGGACGTCTGCGCAGCTGGCGTGCAAGCAACACAGCGCCGCGTGGCAACAAACCCTGCTTGCGCTCGATGGACGTGTGAAACAGACAAGCCGTTTTTCTTCGTAAGACGACCCGCCGCTACGGCGACGTGCAGAGACTGATCCGATGACCCAGCGCGACCCTATCGCCGCAGCAACGCAAGCGCCCTTCGACAAGATCCTGATTGCCAATCGCGGTGAGATCGCCTGCCGGGTGATTGCCACCTGCCGCAGCCTCGGCATTGCGACGGTGGCCGTGTATTCGGATGCGGACCGCAATGCACGGCATGTGCGTCTGGCCGATGAAGCGGTCCATATCGGTGCCTCGCCGGCGCAGCAAAGTTATCTGCGTGGCGAAGCGATTCTGGAAGCGGCGCGCGCAACCGGTGCGCAGGCGATCCATCCCGGTTATGGGTTCTTGTCGGAAAACGCAGCATTTGCCGAAGCCTGTGCGCATGCTGGCATCGTCTTCATCGGCCCGCCGGCAGCGGCGATTCGCGCGATGGGCGACAAGAGCGCCGCCAAGGCGCTGATGCAGCGCGCTGGTGTGCCGCTGACGCCGGGTTACCATGGCGATGAGCAGGCGCCGGCATTCTTGCGTGTGCAAGCCGACGCAATCGGCTACCCGGTATTGATCAAGGCCAGCGCCGGTGGCGGCGGCAAGGGCATGCGCCGGGTGGATGCCAGCGCAGCGTTCGAAGAGGCGTTGGCCAGCTGTCAGCGCGAAGCGCAGTCGGCATTCGGCAATGCGCACGTGCTGGTGGAAAAATATGTCGAGCGGCCGCGGCATATCGAAATCCAGGTGTTCGGCGATACGCATGGCGAGGTGGTGTACCTGTTCGAGCGCGACTGCTCGGTGCAGCGCCGCCACCAGAAAGTACTGGAAGAAGCACCTGCGCCCGGCATGAGCGAGGCGCGACGCGCGGCGATGGGCAAAGCGGCCGTAGACGCTGCGCAAGCGGTGGGTTATGTCGGTGCGGGCACGGTAGAATTCATCGCCGGCCCGGACGGCGACTTTTATTTCATGGAAATGAACACCCGGCTGCAGGTGGAGCACCCGGTGACCGAGTTGATCACCGGTACCGATCTGGTCGAGTGGCAACTGCGCGTTGCCGCTGGCGCGCGGCTGCCGCGTCGGCAGCACGAGTTACGCATCAACGGGCATGCGCTGGAGGCACGCCTATACGCCGAAGATGCCGAGCGCGGTTTTCTGCCGTCCACCGGAACGCTGCGCCAGCTGCAGTTGCCCGCCGCCAGCGCGCATGTGCGCATCGATGCCGGCGTGGAGCAAAGCGACACCATCAGCCCCTACTACGACCCGATGATCGCAAAGCTGATCGTCTGGGATGCCGATCGCCCCGCTGCGCTGGCACGCATGCGCGCGGCGTTGGCGCAGTTCCATGCGGTGGGCGTCACTACCAACAGTGCATTTCTGTCGCGCCTGATTGCGACCGAATCTTTCGCATCGGCGAATCTGGACACCGCGCTGATCGAGCGCGAGCACGCCGTGCTATTTCCAGAGGCGCGCAGCCCAGACAGCGCATGGTGGTGCCTGGCGGCGGTGTTGATCGCCGATGCGTTGCCGGCTGCTGCTGTTGATCCGGCCGACCCGCACTCGCCGTGGCAGCGCAGCGATGGTTGGCGCATCGGTGCGCATGCAGCGCAGCGCGTGATTCTTGAAACAAATGGCGAACGCCGCCAACTCGATGTGCGCCGAGATGCCGACGGCTGGCAAGTCACCTGCGCGGGGGAAACGCACATCTTGCGCTGCTACTCGCACGACACTGGCTTGCGGGTGGAGATGGACGGCCGGCAATGGCGTGCGCAGGCATTGCGCGATGGCAGCCTGCTGACCCTGATCGGCGCCGCGCAGCGGGCAACCTTCCAGTACCACGATGCGCTGATGGAAGCCGATCAACCGGCGCAGGACGCTGGCGGGCTGACCGCACCGATGCCCGGCCGCATCGTCTCGCTGGCCGCAGCGGTGGGCCAGCCGGTCACCCGCGGGCAGGCGCTGGTGGTGCTGGAAGCCATGAAGATGGAGCACACCCTGCACGCGCCCAGCGACGGCACCGTCAAAGCATACCTGGTGGCCGAAGGCGATCTGGTGGCCGACGGTGCAGCGCTGGTGGAATTCGTGTCTGCATCTGCGTAACGACGCATGGCTGCGTGACAACGGCACGTTCGCCTGTACGCGTGCTGCCGCTAGCGTGGCACATCGGCCGGCTTGGCCGCAGTGCCACCGGAGGCCTCATGCAACGCCTGCTTCTTGTTTCCGGCATGGTGCTCGCGCTGTCTGCCTGCAGCGACAAAACCGCGCCCGCATCCGAAAAAGTTGCAACGCCTACCCCAGCGACGGCAGCACCTGCGGCGCTTCCCGAACTGATCACCCGTGATGCACTGTTCGGCAACCCCGAGCGTGCCAATGTCAGCATCAGCCCGGACGGCAAGTACCTCAGCTGGGTCGCGCCGGTGGATGCGCCCGATCAGGCGCGTGCGATCAACAAGGACACTGCGCGCGGCATTGGCAATTACTTGTGGACCTATCAAGCCAATACCTTGCTGTCTCTGCGCGACAACGGTGGCGATGAAGATCCGCCTGTTTTCAATCAATCTGGCTGATGGCAGCAGCAAGGATCTCACTCCGTTCAACAAGACCAATGCCGAGGTATATCGGGTCAGCGCACAGCACCCCGAATCGATCATGGTCGGCATGAACGACCGTGATGCCAAGTGGCATGATTTGTATCGCGTGGACCTGGCTTCCGGCACGCGTTGGTTATTCCGCGGCCGAAACGCCGCTCACCTACTACCGCTACGATCGCGCCGATGGCGGCAAGCTGACCAAGCTGTTCTCCGCACGGCCCGCACTGGAGGCAAACCGCTGGTGCCGATGTGGCCGCAGGAACTGACCGCACGCGATGGACTCAAGCTGGTCAGCTACCTCACCCTGCCCGCCGAAGCCGACGCCAACCACGACAGCAAGGCGGAAAAGCCGGTGCCGCTGGTGTTGTACGTGCATAGCGGCCCGTGGGCACGCGACAGCTACGGCTGTGGCCCGTACGAGCAATGGTTGGCCAACCGCGGCTATGCGGTGTTGTCGGTGAACTTTCGTGGCTCCACCGGCTTCGGCACGGCCTTTACCAACGCCGGCAACGGCGAGTGGGCCGGCAAGATGCACGACGACCTGCTCGACGCAGTGCAATGGGCGGTCAAGCGAGGTGTTACCAAACCCGACGACGTCGCCATCATGGGTGGCAGCTACGGCGGTTACGCCACGCTGGTCGGCATGCCCTTTATCACGCTCGTGCGCGGCGACTTCCACTTCCGCATCAAGGTGGGGCGCGAGCGCAAGCCAACGGGTACGGCGACGCAGACCATCACCACCGGCAAGCAAGTGGGCAAGATCGAACGTCGCATCGTCGCGAAGCTCGAAGAACAGCGTGGCACAGCGACGAATCTGCATAGACATCTCAAGGACACATGCGCATGGTCGATGTTGTCTCAGTTATCCCAACACACCATGCATCTGCCCTCACTCTGCGCACAAGACGATGACTGACTCGGCCCACAATGCACACCGTCCGTTCGATGCATCCACCGCCGACAGGCTGTTGGAGCTGTTGTCCAACAACGACGATTTTCGCGATTGCTTCCAATCCAGCCCAACGCAGGCGCTTGCGCAGATCGGGGTTGCCGGTACGAGTGCCGACAAAAGCGTGCCAAGTGCAGGAGAGCACTATTACTGCATGACCACCAATCAGCTCGCGTCCAAGCAGGACATTGCGCTGGGGCGTGCCGAGTTACAGAGCTATCTGACCGAAAAAACCAATCACACCGTGATCTTCGCTTTCGAATCCGAAAGTATCCGCTCCACCCTGCTGCGCAAGTAAGCAGGCAGACGCGATGCAGGCCAGGCGCGCACGAAGGCCTGCGCCTGCTCGCGGGCCTCCCGGGTATTGCCCAGCGCATACAGCGACTCGGCGGTCCATAGCTGGGCTAACCGCGTATGCGCCACATTGAGCGGCTGCAGCGTCTGCGAGGCATTCGCCTCGATGTAGGCACGCCCGCGCTGAAGAGAAAGCCAGCGTGCTTGTTGCAGTGCCTCCGCATGCCGTCCGCTGTCATGCAACAACGTGTACAAGGTCACGCGCGTCTGCAACAGATCGTCAGGACTGGTAGGCAGACGGACAATCGCTGCTGCGCGGTCCCCTGACAGCGCCAGATGCTGGGCTTCGACGATCGCGCGTAATTCTGCAAGCACAGGTGTTTCGTATGCGAGCGCAGGCTTGATCGCCGAAAGCGCACGTGCAGTGAACTGATCGTCGCCATTGCGCTGAGCCTGGCTGACCAGAGCCAGCACCATCGCAGCGTCATCCTGCAGGTTTGGCTCGGCAGTGCCATCGGTTTTTATTGCGGCCACCAGCTCATCAAACGCCGAACTCATCATCGGGCCTACAGGTGCCGTTTCACCGCTGATGGCGGCAGTGGTTGCCCCAATCACCAGGAACTGTCGATAACTGAAATTATCGGTGTGCTTGCTGCGTTCCAGAGCCTGTGCCATCGCAGCATTCGCATCCGCCCAATTGGCTTGATCCAGAGCGATACTGGTGCGGTCGATCAGCGGCACCACATCATCATTGGCGTAGCCGTTCTCTACGATCTGGTCTAGGGCTCGCTGTGCATCGACATAGCGACCCAACACTGCCAAGGCATCTGCTTTGCGGCGCAGCGGACCTGCCCGATCGCCGTCGCCCGAGTTTTCGAAGCGCTGCAACGCGGCATCAACCTTCCCCTGTGCCAGCAGGATGCGCCCGACCCGATCGGACGCAATGGAACGCAGCGGATCCTGTACAACGTCGGCGGCCTGCGCATATGGCAGAGCGTCCGCAAAGCGGTTGGCGACAAACAAATGCCACGATGTGTTGGCGGCGCCGGCGAAATTGTCCGGGTACAGCGACGCCAAGCTTCTCCACAGTGGCAATGCGGCGCTCACCGCCCGCAATTCGGCGATCCAGGCATCTAGATAGAGCTGATCACGCGCCGGCAAGCGCTGCCGGAACCGCACCGCGTTGTCCAGGTACGGAAGCGCGCCGTTGCGGTCGGATACCGCAACCTTGATGCGCGCAGCGCCCAGGTAAGCCAACGCAAACGTCGGGTCGATCCCAACCGCGCGATCGAACAACTCCAAACCCTCGCGCCAACGCCCTTTTGCAGTGGCTTCCATGCCGAGAGCATACGCACGCAACGCGTCCAGGCTCGATGTTGTGACCGCCGGTAATGGCACCGAACTCTTGTCGACCGACGCAACCATCTCGCCCAAGCCCTGCCGGAGCTTACGGGTGACTTGATCGACCGAAGACAGCGCAGACGGCAGGCCGTCGCCTTGTACAAACTCCGAATACACGGTTGTTTGCGTACGCGGATCCACTAGCTCCACGCTGAAACGTAGCTTCCCGCCAACTTCAGCCACGGTCGGCAGAAGAACTGCGCGGGCGCCATCACGCAGCGCCACCTCCGAGGCCACGCTGCGATCGAGAACGATCGTGTTGGGATCACGCTTCATTCGCGCGACGGTGTCGCGCACCTTCATGTCGCTCAGGACATTGACGTACCGCGATTGCTCAAGGCTGATGCGTAGCGCCTGTTCCAGCGCGCCGTCCAGCACTGTATTCCCAGTGAGATTTCGTACATCGCCGACGACCACCCAATCACGATTGGCAAATGCAATCGCAGGCTGCGGTCGAATGAAAAACCACACGGCACCTCCTACCGCCAGTATCACCCCCACCTCAGCCACCAACGCTGCCGGCCGGCGCCACAGCGGCACGTCGCGCCAGGCTTTTGCCGAGTTTTTTGGCATACGCAGTGGGGCCAGCCCGACTTCGCCGACTTCGTAGATCTCCATCGCGGTGGGAATGCCCTTGAGGCGCCAGCGCCCGTGCGATTTCCATAACAAGCGGTCGGCGCGGTCGGCGAGTTCGCGTGCGGCACGGTGAGTCAACGATTCGGCCACCGCCGAGACCAGGATCTGCCCGGGCCGTGCCATCGACATCAGGCGTGCAGCGGTGGGCTTGGCCAGCCCTTCGACTTCCAGCGGTTTGGCGCCGATGCTGACCGCCTCCTCGCTGTTGCGCCAGGTCAGCACTTCGCCGACATGCAGGCCCTGGCGGGCGCATAACGTGAGCGTGTGGGCATCGCCCATCGTCTTGAGCCCGCGCGCGTAATCCAGCGCGAAGCCCAGGCCGTCGATGGGGCGATCGAACAACAACAACAGCCCGTCGGAACGATCAATCAGACGGCCGCGCCAGTGTTGCTGCAGCTTGACCACGAGACGGTCGTGCTCACGGAACAGTGCGGCAGCGGCATTGTCGCCAATCCGTTCGACCAATGCGGTCGAATCGCAGAGATCGGTCAACAGCAGGGTGCGCAGACGCGGCGCCTGGATCGCTTCCGACGACGCGTCCTTGCGTGCGTGGGTGCGGGTGCTCATCGCTCAGCGATGACCGGAGGCGAGGCAGGCCGCTGATCCAGAGCCAGCGTCTCCTGCATGCACAGCACATTGCCGCCCTGCCGCTTGGCCTCGTACAAGGCGCGATCGGCGAGCGTGTACCAGTCATTCCAGGCCGCGCCGGCATCCATCATGCACAGACCTACGCTGACCGAGCAGCCCTGCTCACTCTGGCCATTACCCAAACGCGCTTCCACCGCACGCACGATGCATTCGCCGATGTGGTGCACCATTTCGCTGGTGCCCTGCGCGACGATCACGCAGAACTCGTCGCCGCCGAGACGGCAGGCGAGATCGCCTTCGGCGATCACCGAACGCAAGGCATGCGCCACGTTCTGCAGCACGCGGTCACCTGCCAGATGTCCAAACTCGTCATTGATGCGCTTGAAGCGGTCGCAATCGATCAGGATCAGGCCAACGCCCGGCACCTGGCCGGCGCGCCGACATTCCTGCAGGTGCAACGCCAGCCCACGTCGATTGTGCAAGCCGGTGAGCTCGTCGGTACGGCTCAGTTCTTCGGTGTGGTTGAGCTGGTGCGAGGTGACGTAGAGATTGTCCAGCGCCGCTTCCAGATCGTGATTACGGCGACGCAGCTGGCGGATCAACAGCTGTTCGTTGTTGACCACCCGCACGATGGAGCGGCGCAGGAAGTGCGCCACCATCGAGGGGTCGCGGTCCACCAGGCGCTGGAAATCGTCGTGTGCCAGCTCGATCAGGCGGCTATCGGTGGAGGCACTGGCGCCGGCACTGCGCGCGTGGTCGCCGATCAGCAGGCCTAGCTCGCCGAAGAATTCCCCGGGGCCCAGGTGCTTGAGCATCAGATCCTCACCGAAATCCAGATCGATCTGGCCGCTGACAACGATGTACATCTGCGTGCCCACTTCACCGCGCTCGAACAGCGACTGGCCCGCGGCCACCTCGCGCGAACGGCCGAACCGGGCGAAAAACGCCAGCTCCTCGGCAGTCATCGACGCATGCAGCCCGTCGGAAAGCGTTTTGGCAACGTTCCCCGTTGGCTCGACTGCGCGTGCGGTGTTCTGGCAAGTCATCGGTTTTTCCTGAGGCTGTCTTGCAACATTAGCCCATGGATAAATCCTACAGGACGTTTTTGTTCAGCACCAGTTCACACTCTTTCTCACGGAGAAAGAGACAAATTGACGGGTATCGTGCCCAAAAATGAGGGCTCGGTTTACCGAGCCCTCCCCTTCCCAGGGTGGCGCTAGGTCGCGCCTGTTGCCTGCCGCGTGGTGTGGGCTTCTGTAGAGACAACAGTGTCACGCGGGCGTTCAGATGCCGCGGTCACTGCGGCCAATGCGCACTCTGCCGACGTTGCTGTGTACCAGCGGTCAGGCCGCCTTGTCGCTATGGAATTGCTCTTCTTCGGTGGAGCCACGCAAGGCGGTGGTGGACGATTGCCCTTGCTGGATCGCCTGCGTCACTGCATCGAAATAACCTGTGCCCACTTCGCGCTGGTGCTTGACGGCGGTGAATCCCATGTGCGCCGCTTCGAATTCGGCCTGCTGCAATTCGACGAATGCGCTCATCTGGCGACGCGCATAGCCGTGCGCCAGCTGGAACATGCTGTGATTCAACGCATGGAAACCGGCCAGAGTGATGAACTGGAACTTGTAGCCGTAACTCGCCAGTTCGGTCTGGAATTTGGCGATGGTGACGTCGTCCAGATTCTTCTTCCAGTTGAAACTGGGCGAGCAGTTGTAGGCCAGCAATTTGCCGGGGAACTTGGCATGGATGGCCTGCGCAAACGCCCGCGCAAATTCCACATCCGGCTTGCCGGTTTCGCACCAGATCAGATCGGCATACGGCGCGTACGCCAAGCCGCGGCTGATCGCCTGGTCCAGGCCATTGCGGGTCTTGAAGAAGCCTTCGACGGTGCGCTCGCCCGTAGTGAAGGGTTGATCGTTGGCATCCACATCGCTGGTGATCAGGTCGGCGGCTTCGGCGTCGGTGCGTGCGATCAGCAGCGTTGGCACGCCCAACACATCGGCGGCCAGGCGCGCGGCATTCAATTTCTCGATCGCCTCACGCGTGGGCACCAGCACCTTGCCGCCCATGTGACCGCACTTTTTGACCGACGCCAGCTGATCTTCGAAGTGCACACCGGCCGCACCGGCTTCGATCATCGCCTTCATCAGTTCGAAGGCATTGAGTACACCGCCGAAACCAGCTTCGGCATCGGCCACGATGGGCTGCAGGAAGTCGATGTCATCGTTGCCTTCGGCGTGATGCAACTGGTCGGCGCGCAGCAAGGTGTTGTTGATGCGCTTGACCACCGCCGGCACCGAATCGGCCGGGTACAACGATTGGTCCGGATACATCTGCCCGGCCAGATTGGCGTCAGCGGCAACCTGCCAACCGCTCAGGTAAATCGCCTTCAAACCGGCCTTGACCTGCTGCATCGCCTGGTTGCCGGTCAGCGCGCCCAACGCATTGACGAACGGCGTGGCATGCAGCGAGTTCCACAGCTTTTCTGCACCCAAGCGTGCCAGCGAATGCTCGACATGCACGGTGCCGCGCAGGCGCACCACATCGGCGGCGCTGTAATTGCGGGTAATGCCGCTCCAGCGCGGGTTGTTGGCCCAGTCCTGCTGCAGTTGTTCGGCGCTTTGCAGTGTAGTGCTCATCTTGCGTTCTCCTGAGAGGTGCGACGGATGGAACGAGGAAGGAATGGCGGTGATGCCAGGGCATGCGGCATGGCGAGGCCGCCGTTGCGCGTATGTGCGCAGCGGGCGGTGTAACGCGTTGAACTGGAAACTGCGGGACGCCGGCGGCGAGGCATCGCCGCAGCGGTGCGATCAGTCGATCAAGCGGTAGGCCGGTACGGTGAGAAAGTCCGCCAGTTCGTCAGCGCGGCTCAATTCTTCCAACAAGGCGATCGCTTCATTGATGCGCGCAGCGCCGGGCAGTGCGGTGGCGGTTCCCAATCGCGCCGGCAGCGCGTGCAACGTGGCCTGCAACAGGTGCTGATCGATGGCGGTGCCATCGTCCAGATGCTGGCCGTGATGCAACCACTGCCACAGCTGCGCGCGGCTGATTTCGGCAGTGGCAGCGTCTTCCATCAGGTTGTGGATCGGCACGCAGCCATTGCCGTCCAGCCAGGCCGCCAGATAGCGCACGCACACTTCGACGTTGCCTTCGAATCCGGCGCGGGTGACGTTGCCCGGCGACGGGGCGATCAACATGTCGCGCGTCACCTGCACGTCGTTGCGCAGCACATGATGCTGATGCGCGGTGGGCATGTGTTCGTCGAACAGCTTCATCGCCACCGGGATCAGCGCCGGGTGCGCCACCCAGGTGCCATCGTGGCCAGCGGTCACTTCGCGCAGCTTGTCGGCGCGCACGCGGGCCATCGCCTGCTCATTGGCGGCTCGTCATGATTGATCGGAATCTGCGCGGCCATGCCGCCCATCGCATGCGCGCCACGGCGATGGCAGGTCTTGATCAACAGCTCCGAATACGCCTTCAAGAATGGCTGGGTCATGGTGACCTGGCCGCGTTCGGGCAGCACGCGGTCGCGATGCGCGCGGAAGGTTTTCAGGTAAGAAAAAATATAATCCCAGCGCCCGCAATTCAGCCCGACGATGCGCTCGCGCAGCGCATGCAGAATCTCGTCCATTTCGAATACTGCAGGCAGCGTTTCGATCAGCACGGTGACCTTGATCTGCCCATGCGGCAGGCCCAGCATCGCTTCGATATGCGCCAGCGCAGTGTCCCATAGGGCGGCTTCTTCCATGCTCTGCAGCTTGGGTAGATACAGATACGGGCCGCGATCTTTGGCCAGCAGCGCGCGGCCATTGTGGAAGGCGAATAACGCCGCATCGAACAGGCCGCCGGCCAGCGGCTGGCCGTCGATCAGCACGTGCTTTTCGTCCAGGTGCCAGCCACGCGGGCGCACGATCAACACCGCACGTTCGGCTTCCGGGCGCAGGGTGTAGCGCTTGCCATTGGGCGCATCGAAGCTGAGATCGCCGCGCACCGCGGCAGCCAGCGTGCGCTGGCCGGCCAGCAGGTTGCGCCAGGTCGGCGCGGTGGAATCTTCAAAGTCGGCCATGAACACCTTGGCGCCGGAGTTCAGCGCGTTGATAACCATCTTCGGGTCGGTGGGGCCGGTGATTTCGACGCGGCGGTCCTGCAGCGCCGCCGGTAGCGCGGCCACGCGCCAATCGCCGGCGCGAATGGCCTGGGTATCGGCGCGGAAGTCGGGCAGCTGGCCGGCATCGAGCGCGGCCTGACGCTCGCGCCGCTGGGCCAGCCTCTGCTGGCGGCCGGGCTCGATTGCCCGATGCAGCGAGACCAGCAAGGCCAACGTGGCGGCAGGCAGAAGCTCTGCCTGGCCGGCAACCTGGGTAGTCAGTGAAATGCCGGGGGTGGCGTGGTCGATGGGACGGGGAGCAAACGCGGTGGCAGCCATGTGGGGGTCCTTGTGCATCCGGACTTGCACCGTGGGCTCTCCGCAACTATTTGACAAAGCAGTTTTACCAATGCTGTAAATAATCTGTACTTATATTTATTCTTGCCGGCATAGACTGATGGCGCCAACCCCCCGCTTTTCATACAAATCTGACCGGCTTAAGCCCCTACGCGCGTTTTGCCAAACGGTGCGTCTGGGTTCTGTCTCACGAGCCGCTGAGGCGCTATACGTCAGTCAGCCGGCGGTGACCCTGCAACTGCAGGCGCTGGAACGCGACCTGGGCGTTGCCCTGTTCGAACGCTCCGGGCGACGCATGGCGCCCAGCCGCGAAGGCCAGTTGCTGTATGAGATGGCGCTGCCGCTGGTGGAAAGCCTGGATGGCCTGGAGGCGAGCTTTCGCGAAAAGGTGCGTGGGCTGGATGCCGGCGAGCTCAACATCGCCGCCAACAGCTCCACCATCTTGTATTTGCTGCCGCGCATCGTCGCCATCTTCCGCGCGCGGCATCCGGATGTGCGGCTGACCCTGCACAACGCCATCAGCGCCGACGGCACCGACCTGTTGCGCGAAGATGCCGTGGATCTGGCGATCGGCTCGATGCTCGATGTGCCGGCCGACCTCAGCTACGCGCCGGTCTACCGTTTCGAGCAATTGCTGATCACCCCACCTGACCATCCGTTGGCCAGCAAGGCGGAAGTATCGCTGCAGGATCTGTCGCCGTATCCGCTGATCCTGCCGCCGCGCCGGCAGGTGACTTACCGTCTGGTCGATTTGATCTTTCAGCAGGCGCGTGTGCCGTACACGGTGGCGCTGGAAGTGGGCGGCTGGGAGGTGATCAAGCAATACGTGGCGATGGGCATGGGCATTTCCATCGTCACTGCGATCTGCGTCACCGAGGCCGATCGCGACAAGCTCGCCACTCGCTCGCTGAAGGATTTATTCCCCACCCGCAGTTATGGCGTGGTGGTGCGCAAGGGCAAGTATCTGTCGCCGCAGGCGCGCGCGTTTATCGAGCTGATACAGCCGGATCTGTTTACCCCGCGCAGCTATGACGAGAGCGGCGATTCGGAGCGTTGACTCGTGCGATACAGCGAGGTTGCTATCCGCTGGAATCGCGGTAAGGCGACAAAAGCTGATGGCATTCGTCATGCGCATGCGCCGAAGTGACACGCCAGCAAACTGCGCTAAGCGTGTGTGCCATGCAGCAATGCGAGCGAACGCGACAAGGTGCTATTGCCTGCATCGGCCAGATGAGCGTGACTTCAGGTCGCGCGTTGAGCGCCAACATCCGTGCAATACATCGGCACGCTTAAACTACGCCGCTGCCTGTGTTGCGCCACCGTGCCGTCGGCCCAGGAGAACTGGCCGGTCACCTGCATGACGCGAGGCCGAGCCGACTCAACCAATGGAATGCTGAGCAATGAATCCAACCACGTTGTTGCTGGTGCAGTTGGCAGTGATCCTGGGCGCGGCGCGTTTGTGCGGCGCAGTGTTGCAACGGAGTGGGCAGCCGCCGGTCATCGGCGAAATGGCGGCCGGGCTGTTGCTTGGTCCGATTGCATTCGGTGCATGGCTACCGGAGTTGCACACGGCCTTATTCGCCGCCAAAAGCCTGCCGCCACTATCCGGCCTGGCCACGATGGGCGTGGTGCTTTTCATGTTCGTGGTGGGCGTGGAATTGCGTGCAGCGGAAGGTACCAAGGCGCAGGTGCGCGCGTCATTGCTGGTGGGTCTGTCCGGCATCGTGTTGCCGCTGCTGCTCGGTTGGCAGCAGCGCCCTGGTTGTTCGCGCGCTTCGCACCGCAGGCAGTTGGCTTCTGGCCGTTCGCCTTGTTCATCGCCGCGGCGATGTCGGTCACCGCGTTTCCGGTGCTGGCGCGCATCCTCAAGGACCGCAACATGACACGGACGCCGGCCGGACGCCTGGCACTCGGCGCTGCGATGATCGACGATGCGACGGTATGGATCTTCCTGGCGATCGTGCTCACCTTGACCGGCAACAACGCGCATGGCGGTGTGGCGTTCACTGCCATCGGTGCGTTGCTCTTGATCGCCGGCGTGTTCGGTTTGCTCAAGCCTGCGTATGCGCGCCTGCTGCGGCCGCGCGCGCACGACGGCCGGTATGCGCCAACCGCGTTGGTGTGGGTGCTGATCGGTCTGCTGGCGTGTGCCGCGCTGGCGGAGTGGATCGGGCTGCATGCGATCTTTGGTGCATTCCTGTTCGGCATCTGCCTGCCGCGCGAGGATCGCCTGTTGGAGCATCTGGCCGGGCGCATCGAGCCGTTAGCGATCACCTTGCTGATGCCGGTGCTATTTGCAGTTGCCGGCCAGGCCACCAGCGCTGGCGTATTCGGCGGCGCCGGCGTGAGTGGATTCGTGTTGGTGATCGGCGTGGCGGTAAGCGGCAAGTTGCTTGGCTGCACACTGGGCGCGCGCCTGAGCGGCCACGATTGGCGCAACAGCCTCAGCGTGGGCTCGCTGATGAATGCACGCGGGTTGATGGAGTTGGTGGTGATCAAGATCGGCCTGGATAGCGGCGTGATCGGGCCGGACCTGTTCACGCTGTTGTTCGGCATGACGCTGGTGACCACGGTGATGGCCTCGCCAATGGTGGCTTGGTTCCAGGGCAAACGGCATGCGGCGGCCGATGCGCTGGGCGCAGGTAACTCACTTCAATGACGAGCGCGCAATGGTGTTGCGACGCGTCGCTTACTGCCGGATGCCGCACACGCAGCACAGCGGCCGTGGAGTCATCGGCATTGAATCGCGGCACGCCCAACGCTGCGGCGCTGCACCCCGCCGCACCTCAATACATGGCGCACGCATGCCTGACCCAGCTGAGTCGTGTTATGCCCAAAGCCCGGCGCCGCCTGCGTTACGCACGCAGCTGCAGTGCAGTTGGCACTTTCGCCAAGGCACGGCGGCGACGCAGCCGCTGCTGGTATTGCGCGATGGCAGTGTCGATCTGATCTGGAATGGCATTGAATTATTTGTCGCTGGACCTGATCGCATTGCTAATCCCGCATCGCTTGCAGCAGGCACGACGTTACCGGCGTGCGCTTGGCGACGGGCGCGGCGGCCGGGCTGTTGCAGCAGCCGTTGCATGCCATTGCCAACCAACGCGTGGCGCTGGAATCGCTGTGGGGCGCACAAGGCCGCACGCGGCAGCATCGTCTGGACGACGGCGCCGACCCACTGCACACCTTGCAGGCGCTCTGCCAACAGCGCGCCACACCGCACGACACACAGATGTCCTGGCTGTTCGAGCAACTGGCTACCGGCAAGGCGACACGCCTGAGCGCGTTGACCGATGCGCTGGGCATCAGCGAGCGCTCGTTACGGCGTCGCTGCCAGGATGCATTCGGCTACGGCAGCAAGACGCTCGAGCGCGTTCTTGGTCTGCAGCGCTTCCTGCGGATCGTGCGCCGGCATCGCAACCTGACCGACGCCGCGCTGCACGCCGGCTACAGCGATGCGCCGCATCTGGTGCGCGATGCGCGCCAACTCACCGGCCTGAGCCCGCGTGCATTGATGCAGCAGCACGCACGCTAAGTTGGCCGTTTTCGCCAAGCCAGCCGCGTGCGCCATCTGCATGCTGTGTACCTACTCAGGAGCACGCCATGACCGACGCCACCCAACACTGCATCGACTACCTGGAATGTGCCGTCGCCTCGATTGCGGTTGCCAAAGCCTTTTATGGGCAGGCCTTCGACTGGACATTTCAGGATGACGGACCGGACGACTGCGAGTTCCGCGACGGCCGTCTGAGCGGCGGCTTCTTCCACGGCACAGCGCAACCGGGCGGTGCGCTGGTGGTGCTCGCCTCCGATGATCTGGCACGCAGCCAGGCGCGGATCGAAGCGCCAGATGGGCGGGTCACCCAAGCAGTGTTCGCGTTTCCGGGCGGGCGACGTCTTCATTTCACCCATCCGCACGGCTATATCTTGGCGGTGTGTTCGAAGGACTAAGAGCGGCTAACAAAACGTAGCGAGCAGTCGTCAGGTGGGTGCGGGCGGCGCACAGGAACCGGAGTGTACGAGTGGTACATGAGGATTCCGAGCACCGGCCGCGCCCGCCTGGCGGCTGCGCAGTAGTTTTGTTAGCTGCTCTAAGCGCAGCGACCAAAACGACTGCGCTCACCACCAGGCCGGTGCGGTGAGTGCTCGGTGCGGCATGTACCACTCGGACACAGCGGCTCTGAGCGCGCCGCCCGCGCTCAGCCGCGCGCGTACAACCCCAAAAACATCGCCACTGCCGATTCGGCCACCTGCGTCTGCTGCTGCGGCGACAGCGGCGGCTGGCCCATGGTGATCTGCGGCCAAAACGCAAAGCCCTTCACCAGCGCCTGCAACTGCTGCGCGGCGAATTCCGGCTCCACCCCTGCCAAGCGGCCGTCGGTCAGTGCGGCGCGCAGCCAGGTGGTGGTGCCCTCTTCTTTGCTGCCCAACTGCGACAACAGTTCGCGCGCGCGCGCCGGCGAATGGATGCCTTCGGCGATGGCCACGCGCGACAGATCGATAAAGGCCGCATCGTCCAGCAGCCGCAACTTCTGTTGCAGCAGTTCGATCAGCTGGGTGTGCAGCGGTTGATCGGGCCGATACACAAGGTTCACCGCATCGGCGCTGCGCTGCCACAGCCCACGCAGGATGTGGCCGAACAGCGCGTCCTTGCTCGGGAAATGGTTGTAGACCGTGCGTTTGGACACGCCAGCGGTGGCGGCCACGCGGTCCATGCTGGTCGCCTCGAAGCCGTGCTGCCGAAACTCGGCAATGGCCGCCTCGACAATGGCCTTGCGCTTGCGGTCGGTCATGCGCTGGGGCGCGGCCGGAGAAGGAGATGTGGTCGACATCAGGCGATTTTACACCGGGTAGTTTACTTTCACTAAAATAAAACTACACTGTTTAGTGTAATCACTGATCGGGTGACGAGCGCTTGTCATCCCGGCGCAGCCAGCGCGTAGGAACCTCCCGGTACGGCCCATCCATGCCGATCCTGCCGCCAGCTGTCGTGAGAGTGCTTGCTGCATCGCCGTCGCCTGGTCGCCCGTACTTCCTCCGCTCTCCCACGTTTGCTCGGACTTCCCATGGCTTCCCCACGCCCTTCCCCGTATGCCGATTCGCCGCAGTTTCGTGCTGGCCGCTTCCGTAATGCGCTGCCGCTGCCGACCACCATCATGACCCTGCGCGAGCAACTCGGCCTGATGTGGGCCATGGTGTTCGGCAAGCCCCGCACCACCGTGCCCTCCGCCCCGTTGCCGGTGCAGCCGCTGACACACGCGCAACTGCTGGCCGCGCCGGATCGCAGCCTGTATCGGCTGGGCCATTCCACGCTGCTGATGAAGCTGGCGGGGGGCCTGTGGCTGACCGACCCGGTGTTTTCCAAACGCGCATCGCCGGTGCCGTTCGCCGGGCCCAAGCGCTTCCATGCCCCGCCGATTGCACTGGACGCGCTGCCGCCGCTGGCCGGGGTGATCCTGTCGCATAACCACTACGACCATCTCGATCGCGCCACCATCCGCGCGCTGGCCGACCGTGTCGGCGTGTTTGTCGCCCCGCTGGGTGTGGGCGACCTGCTGGTGCGCTGGGGCGTGGACCCGGCCAAGGTGCGGCAGCTGGATTGGTGGCAGTCGATCAACGTTGCCGGCCTGCAACTCACCGCCACCCCGTCGCAACATTTTTCCGGCCGCGGACTGTTCGACAACGGGCGTGCGCTGTGGTGTTCCTGGGCGATCCAGGCGGATGACCTGCGCCTATTTTTCAGCGGCGACGGCGGCTACGGCCCGCACTTCACAACCATTGGCGAGCAGCTCGGGCCATTCGATGTGGCATTGATCGAAAACGGCGCCTACGACCAGATGTGGCCGCACGTGCACATGCAGCCGGAGCAGAGCCTGCAGGCATACATGGATATTGGCGGACAGACGCTACTACCCATCCACAACGGCACCTTCGACCTGGCCATGCATGCATGGCAGGAACCGTTGGACCGCATCGTGGCGCTGGCCGACACCGCCGGCGTCGCACTGATCACCCCGCGCATGGGCGAGCGGGTGGACCTGAATGCGCCGGGCAATCGCCTGCGCTGGTGGCGACAGGATGCAGCGGCGCAGGCACTGGATGGGTTGACGACCCGGTAACTGGCTGAGGCGTGCCAATGCATTGCCATCACATTTTGATGGCGCACCACGCACGCAGATGCGCGCCCGTTACGCATGACCGCTTCGCCAACCCTGCGGCGCACCTGATTGGGGCTCGCACCAATAGGGGGATTCGGATGCAGCGACGTCAGTTCTGCTGTCGGACAAAGATGACCCCCAGCAGTTTGATTCAATCCTCGCGCAATGCGGTCCGCCGTTTTGGAGCTTCATCTCTGCAACGGTTGCGTGGCGTGGTTGAACTCGGTGCTTCCGTCGCACCATGGCTTACCACGCCCCCCCACGGACAATACGCCCAGTTCCAGGCTGGTTGGCGATCGCATTACCGGCAGCGGCCATTGACCGATGCCGCCACTGCATCAAGCACCAGGAGAAATCTGATGAGACCTGCTGCATCCGCCACTCCGCTCAATCGCACCGCGCCGGCATCGCCGGCGGGCATCTATGAGATCGAAGAAGAAGCACCCCCGCAGGCATCGCCCAGCCATTGGCCTACACAGCCCGAGGGCGCATTGACCATGCTCTCGCGCCCCCCGAGCAAGCGCGGAAAAGAGACCGCAAACGTCACTGCGTCCGCCTCGCAGTCGGCCAGCCACTTGCAATCGGTTGAACTGCAGGTTTCGCAGCCTGCAGTCTCGCCGGATCCCGGCAAAGCGTCGTTGGTGCGACTCAAAGAGCAACTGGCTGCCGACAACGTGCGCCCGGTCGAGCCGCAGCTGGCCGCCGAACTCATCAACAAGACCAGGCCGATGAAATTGCCGGACGCCACCGGCCCGCAGGAACGCGCAGCAACACATGCGGATCTGTTGGGCCGCATCCGCGAGACGGATGCGATGGCTTGGTACAGGGCGCAGGGATTGAGCGAAAACGAGGTTTCCAACTTGCGGCGTACCGCATTGCTGTCGGGCATGCCCAACCCCACCGGCAGCTTCCTCAACAATGCAATGCAGTACATCGTCTCGCCCTGGATTAACTACGCAACCCGTCAGCCCTGGGCAGGTGCGGGATTCGGCATTGCGACAGCAGCGATCGCCGCGCCCATGAATGCGGCACAGCAGTCGGCGGTGGTCAGCTTGTGCGAATCCATCCGCGAGCACGGCGGGCACGTCATCGTGCCGGACAAGAAGCAGATCAACGACAAGCATTGGCTACCGGAGCTTGCGAAGGCGCTGGAAAGCCATATCACAGAATTCAGCGGGTGCTGCGACAGGTTCCGCGCACTCAAGGACGCCGCAGACCAGAACCCCACGGCGCAGCCAACAGCCGACCTCATTGCCGCGGCTCATCACTTGCTGCAAGCCGAAACGCGCCTGCATCAGGCCCAGCACGACTTTGTCATGACCCAGGGCGCGCACGAACGGCAATGGTTGGGCAATCGCTGGCAAGCGGTCCCGCGCATTCTGCGTTCGCCATTGGCCGGCACGCTGGGCCTGCTCCGCAAGACCGGCGCAATGCGGGCGTTGTCGCCGACCGCGCAGACCGTCGGCGCCCTGCTGATGACTGCAGCGCAGCACGTGGCTGCCGGCTTCGACGAACAGGCAAAACAGGATTACAACAACAAGCTCAATCTGCTGTACGCCGATGTGTTGACCGACACGGGCAAGGCGAAACTTGCACGTGGTGAGCCAGTGGCGGCAGAGGAGATCGATCAGGGCAAATTGCGCAAACTGATTCAATCGCCTACGCAGGCGCTGGTGAAACGCGTCACCAGCGGACTGGTCGCGATGGAGAAGGCACTCAAGGCGGAACTCGCCGCGCCGCGCTCCCCGCAGGCGACGACAGGCGCCGATGACCTGGATCTGGAAGCGGGCCACGGCGCCGGCCCGGCGAAGGCGTTGAAATTGCTGAGCCAGGATCTGCAAGCCTTGCGCGAGGGCAGGCTGGACGAACTCAATCCGGGCGGCGTCGCAGCAACGCTGCTGCTCGGCGCCGAGAAGTCTGTGGTCTCGGCCCAACTGATCGGCGATATCGTCAAGAAGTACACTTCGCGCGAGTTCTCGGCACAGACCGCCCAACGCGTTGGCCAGATGTTTCATCTAGGCGTACTGGGCAGCGCGGCGTCTTCGGTGATCGGCAAGGCCAGCTCCGCGGCGCAAGGCGGAACGCGCAAGGTGCCGATCACGCAGGCATTGGCAATTTCCGCCCTGTCAGGAGGCATGGCTGCGGTCGGCGCGCTGAATCAGCACACCGCCATCACCGTCAAGAACAACCGCCGCGAGGGCGAGACAGACATCGGATTGAAGCAGCAAGTATTACGCGGCGTCATGGGGGGCGCCAACGAAGCGCTGTCCCAATGGCGGGCAACCAAGGCGAGTCGAGCGATCAATGCGCTGGTGCAACGCAGTGATGTCGAAGACCTGTTGAGTCAAGCCAAAGCGCTCACCCAGCGATCCGGTGCCACGTCATCTGCGACGCATGCCTCACCCTCGCTGACCCTGTCAGAAGCGGTGCAACAGCTGCGTCCAGGCGTGGCGTCCGCATCGCAGTCGCACGAGGTCATCGTGCAGATCGGGAAGGATCGGGCACCGCCGCCGGCGTAATGCGGTACCCGCTGCTGCGATGCATCTACTGCGATGCATCAAAACGACGCGAGCAAACGGGATGGCACGTGGCCATCCCGTCTCGATTGCTCACCGCACTGGCGAGGCATGCATGCCTTCGCATGCAACCATCACCTCCACGCGCACATCGCTTACTCGGTCAACCCACGGTTTTCCAGCAGCGCCTTGACGCTGGGATCCTTGCCGCGGAAGTCGCGGTACAGCGTGGCCAAGTCGACGGTGTTGCCGCGCGAGAGGATCTTGGCGCGGAAGGTGTCGCCGTTCTTGCGGGTCAGGCCACCGTTTTCCTTGAACCACTCAAACGCGTCATCGTCGAGCACTTCCGACCAGAAGTACGCGTAGTACCCGGCCGAATAACCGCCGCCCCAGATGTGGTCGAAATAGCTGCTGCGGTAACGCGGCGGCACTTCGGCCAGATCCACCTTGAAGCGCTTCAAGGCGTCGGCTTCGAACTTGCTCACGTCCTGCAGCGGCGCATCGGCCGGCTGGGTGTGCCAGGCCAGATCCAGCAGCGCCGCCGACAGGTATTCGGTGGTGGCGTAGCCGCTGTTGAATGTCTTGGCCTTCTTGATCTTTTCCACCAACTCGGCCGGCATCGCTGCGCCGGTCTGGTAGTGCTTTGCGTAGTTGGCGAAAACCTTGGGGTCCGACGCCCAGTGCTCGTTGAACTGCGAGGGGAATTCGACGAAGTCGCGCGAGGTGCTGGTGCCGGAGATCGACGGATACTTCACCTTGGAGAACATGCCGTGCAGCGCATGGCCGAACTCATGGAACAAGGTGGTGACGTCGTCGAAGCTCAGCAACGCCGGCTGGCCGGCTGCCGGCTTGGTGAAGTTGCAGACGTTGTAGACCACCGGCTTGGCACCGGTGAGGCCGTCCTGCTCGACGAATACGTCCATCCAGGCGCCACCGGACTTGCTGTCGCGCTTGAAGTAGTCGGTGTAGAACAACGCCATCGAGGTGCCGTCGGCATCGAACACCTCATACACCTTCATATCAGCGTGATAGGTCGGGATGTCGGTGCGTTCCTTGAACGTGATGCCGTACAGCTGCGTGGCGGCGTAGAACACGCCGTTCTTGAGCACATTGTCCAGTTCGAAGTACGGCTTGATCTGCGCTTCGTCCAGATCGTACTTGGCCTTGCGCACCTGCTCGGCGTAGATGTCCCAATCGGAGGCGGCGAGTTTGAAGCCGCCGTTCTGCGCGTCGATCACCTTCTGAATCTCGGCCGCTTCGCGGCGTGCCTTGGCAGTGGCAGCGGGCACGGTGTCGGTCAGCAGCTTGAGCGCGGCGTCCGGCGTCTTGGCCATCTGGTTGCCCAAGCTGTAAGCGGCGTAGTTGTCGAAGCCAAGCAGCTTGGCTTTTTGCGCGCGCAGCTGCGCCAGACGCTGGATGGTCTGGCGGGTGTCGTTGGCATCGCCCTTTTCCGCGCGCGTTTCAGAGGCCTTCAACACCTCGGCGCGCAGTTCGCGATTCTTCAGCGACGCCAGCACCGGCTGCTGGGTGGTGTTCTGCAAGCTGAGCAGATATTTGCCATCGAGCTTGCGCGCCTTGGCTGCATCGGCCGCGGCGGCGATGTCGCCTTCGCTCAGGCCATCGAGCTTGGCCTTGTCGTCCACCACCACCGCACCAGCGGCCGAGGCGGCGACCAGACGGGTATGGAACTGCGTGGAGAGCGTGGTTTCTTCCACGTTGAGCTTGCGCAGGCTGTCCTTGTCGGCATCGGACAACTGCGCGCCAGCGCGTACCAGCTCTTCGTAGTCGCGCTCGACCAGACGCTTCTGCTCCGGGTCCAGATTCAGCGTGTCGCGCTGGTCGTAGATGGTTTTGACCCGTGCGAAGAGTTTGGGATCGAGATTGATCTCGTCCTGATGCGCGGCCAGCTTGGGCGCGATCTCTTCCTGGATCTTCTGGCGTGCGTCGCTGGTATCAGCCTGCACCAGCCCGAAGAAGATGCGCGACACGCGCGTGAGCGTTTCGCCACCGCGCTCCATCGCTTCGATGGTGTTGTCGAAGGTGGGCGCTTCGGGGTTATCGGCAATCTTGCGGATGTCAGCCAAATGCTGGCGCATGCCTTCTTCGAATGCCGGCAGGTAATCGGCATCCTTGATCTTGTCGAACGGCGGCGCCTGGAACGGCAGCGTGCTGGCGGTCAGCAAGGGGTTGGATGCAGCATCTGCGGCCGGGGCCGGGGCGGTTTTCTCGGGCACGGTGGTGGACTCCTGGCCGGACGACTCTTTTCCAGAACAAGCAGCCAGTGCCAGGGTGATGGCAGCGGCCAGAACGACGGTACGCGACATGGCGTGTGATTCCTGAGTGGGCAGTGCAGCCGGCCACGCTAGCGGGTTTTGCGACCGCTGGCATGTGCCGTTGGATTGGGGCGGAGGGACGCGGTTGAGGATGGCGGCGTTACAGCGTCTCGTCCTTGAAAATCGCCACATGCGGGGTGCCGTCGGTGCCGATCCAGCCGCGGTACATGCCTTCGGTATTGAACGGAAACGCCGCATTGCCCTGCGCATCCAGCGCAATGGCGCCACCGTCGCCGCCAGCGGTGGGGATTTCCTGGTCGATCACGGTCTCGGCCGCCTGTTGCAGCGATTGCCCGGCATATTTCATGCGCGCACAGATGTCGTAGGCCGCCACGGCGCGGATGTAGAACTCGCCCCAGCCGGTGCCAGACACCGCACATTGGCGGTTGGCATAGGTGCCGGCGCCGATGATCGGCGCATCGCCGACGCGGCCATAGCGCTTGTTGGTCATGCCGCCGGTGGAGGTGCCGGCAGCCAGATGGCCGTCGCGGTCCAGCGCCAGCGCGCCGACAGTGCCGAAATGCTTGGCGGTTTCCAGATCCAGCTCGGCCTGCGCCTGGCGGTCGCCGGCGTCGGCCTTGAGCGCTTTCTGCAGTTGCTGCCAGCGCTTGTCGGTGCGGAAATAGCCCGGGTCCACCAGGGTGATGCCCTGCTCGCGCGCGAACGCTTCAGCGCCGTCGCCGACCAGCATCACGTGCCTGGAGCGGTCCATCACGCTGCGTGCCAGCAGGATCGGGTTCTTGACCGTGTGCACGCCGGCAATCGCACCGGCCTTGCCGCTGGCGCCGTCCATGATGGCCGCGTCCAGTTCGTTCTTGCCGTCATGGGTGAACACCGAACCGCGGCCAGCGTTGAACTGCGGCGCATCCTCCAGCACGGTGATGGTGGCGGCAACTGCATCCACCGCACTGCCGCCACGTTGCAGCACCGCATGCCCGGCACGCAGCGCGCGCTGCGCTGCATTGCCTCGCGCGCCTGCCCCTGCTCGTCCTTGGAAAGGCTTGATTTCTCCACGCCCGCGCCGCCGTGGATAACTAGCATCGGCGTGGCTGCGAGCGCTGGACCGGCAGTGAGCAGCAGCGAGAGCGCCAGACACAGCGCGCGGGTGGACTTGGCAATCATTGAGCTTCTCGATGGAGGGAATGTTCGACGACAGGCGCACCGGATTCACCAACCAACGCTGGCGATCCTTCACCCGCGCGCTACGCCCCTCACAACGTATCGCGATGCTTGCCACGCCATGGCCGGTACCAGGTGCGGATGGCGGCGATGTCGGCGGCCATGTCGCTACCGGTCCAGAACGGCTCGCCGATGCCCACGGTCTTGCTGGGGTAGTCGAAATACACCGGCAGGATCGGCACCTTGGAATCGGAGGCGATCTTCCAGAAACCGGCTTTCCAGTTCTCCACGCGCTTGCGCGTGCCTTCGGGCGTGATCACGTACCACATCTGCTCGGAGTTGCGGATCAGCCGCACCGCCTGGCCGATGGTGCCTTGCGGCGAGCTGCGGTCCAGCGGGATGGCGCCGAGCTTGCGCAGCAGCGGGCCCAGCGGCCACCAGAACAACTGCGATTTGCCGAGCACGCGCACGTCGAAGCCCAGCGCGAACTTGGCCGCGAATCCCACAAACCCGTCCCAATTGGACGAATGCGGGGCCACGATCATCACCAGCTTGGGTTCGTCGGGCAACCGCCCGAGCAGGCGCCAACCGGTTAGACGCAAGGCGGTGCGGCCGAACCAGCGGATGAAGCGCCCATGTGCACGCGGCATACGGGGCGGGGATGGCTGCAGCAGGATGTTGGCCTGTGTTACCGGTGGCAACGACGGGTCGGGTTGACTCACGCTTACTCCCAGTGGGACGCAGAGCGTCCACGCTTGATATGGCTACGCTCACGCTTGGCATCCAGCCGCCGCAGCTTGGCTCCATGACTTGGTTTGGTGGCGACCCGGCGCTTGGGCACCGACAGGCACGCACTGATGATTTCGACCAGCCGTTCGCGCGCATCGTCGCGGTTGCGGTCCTGGGTGCGGAAGCGCTGCGCGTCGATCACCAGCACGCCGTCGGCGGTCATGCGGCGGTCGCGTCGCGACAGCAGCCGCGCCCGCAATGGCTCCGGCAACGATGGCGAGCCGGCCACGTCGAAACGCAGCTCCACCGCGGTGGAGACCTTGTTGACGTTCTGCCCACCGGCGCCGCTGGCACGCACGAAGCGTTCGACGAGTTCGCTGGGCGGAATCGTCAGGCTGGGGGTGATCTGGATCGGTTCGCTGGCCATGTGCGCCGATTGTATCGGCAGTGGCGTGGACGCGCGCGCGAACGCCAGCTTCCCGTATGCTGCGGCCGGTCCCCCGTTTGCAGGATGCTCCGATGACACCTACTTCTTCGCTCGCTACTCCGCGCGGCCTTGCTCGCCGATTGCTGTTGGCGGCACTGCTGGCCGTGGCCGCCCCGGTCGCATTGGCGCAGGCGCCCAGCGATGCCGACATCAACCGTCTGCTGGCCGCCTCGCGCGCGCAGACCATGCTGGACACGATGCTGCCGCAGATCGAAGCGATGCAGCAGCAGCAATTCGCCCAGCTCACCGCGCAACGCCAGCTCGACGCCGAGCAACAGGCGCAGTTGCAGCGCATCCAGGAACGCACCCGCCAGACCGTGCGCAAGGCGCTGTCGTGGTCGGAACTGCGGCCGATGTATGTGGACATCTACAAGCGCTCGTTCTCGCGCGAGGACGTGCTGGCCATGGCCGAGTTCTACGAGAGCTCTGCCGGCCAAAGCCTGCTCGACAAGACCCCGGCCCTGACCCAGAACCTGATGGGCGCGATCCAGCAGAAGATGCTGCCGCTGTTTGCGGATCTGCGGAAGGATCTGGAGAAGATCGTCAACGAGCCTGCTCCGGCCAAGAAGCCCTGAGAGGCAGGGAATTGGGAATCGGGATTGGGGAATCGTTAGAGCGTGCTTTGCTGGTGCTTTGAGATGCGTCGCGGTGAGTGGCAACAACGTTGATCACGCCTCCTGCAACTGCGCCACATCCCAACCAAACAACGTACATGCCTTGGTGAATTCCGCATCCAGTGGCGCGGTGAGGCTGATGCGCCGGCCATCGGCCGGATGCGGAAATTCCAGACGTTCGGCATGCAGCAGCATGCGGTGGATGCCGAGCATGCGGAAACTGCGGTTGTGGCGGCCGTCGCCGTGGCTGGTGTCGCCGATCATGTGGTGCGACAGGTGCTTCATGTGCCGGCGAATCTGCCGGAAGCGCCCGGTCTGCGGTTGGCAACGCAGCAGTGCGTAACGCGACGTCGTGAAACCAGTGGACGGAATCTCCAGCTCGCCGGTGGCCAGACGCTGGAAATGCGTCACCGCCGGCTTCTTGACCGGCTTGCCCGGGCCGCCATCCAGATCATGGTCGACGATGAACTGCTCCTCGGCCGGCCAGCCGCGGCACACGGTCAGATAATTTTTTTCCACCTCGCCCGCCATCAGCGCCTTGCCCAGCGCACTGGCACTGGCACGGTCGAAGGCCAGTAGCAGGCAGCCGCTGGTGGCGCGGTCGAGCCGGTGCACCAGGAAGATCGGCTTGCCTAGCTGCTCGCGTAGGCGGTCGGCCAGAAAGTCGTCCTCGCCGCGTGCCAGTTTGCTGTCGTGGGCCATCAGACCCGCGGGTTTGTCGACGACGGCCAGGACATCGTCCTGGTAGAGAATCTGCAGATGCTTGGAGGATATGCTCACCGGCGGATTATCCGCGCCGTGGCCAGTGCCTGCCAGTGCACCGCATCGGCAGGCGGCGGCCTGCACCACGGCGCTGGCAGCGCATGGGCGCATGCCGGTCACGTGGCTTGGGGCGTGAGGTCGTCGCAGGTCAGCGGCGCACGCTCAGGCCTGGCCGCACACCGCCAGCAACTCGCCCTTGCCCACTGGCACAACGCTGCAGGTGATCGCCGGATCGGCATCCAACAGCGCAGTGAATGGCGCCAGCTCGTCGGCATGCGAGAGCGCATTGTCGACCACCAGCAGACCACCGCTGCGCAGCACGCGGCGCAGTGCCGGCCACCAGCGCACGTACTCGCCGCGCGCCGAATCCAGGAAGACCAGATCGATACTGGCACTGGTCGCCTGGGTCAGCCACGCGCCGCCATCACCGTGCACCACCTCCACCGATGCCGCCAGGCCACTGCGCGCAAGCGTGGCCTGCGCCAGGGCCACCTTGTCGGCCGCAAGCTCCACCGTGGTGACATGGCCTCCGATCGCGGCAGTGGCTTCGGCCAGCCATAGCGTCGAATACCCGTTGGAGGTGCCGATTTCCAGGATGCGCCGCGCAGCCGTGGCATGTACCAGCACGGCCAGCAATTGCCCGGTGTCGGGCGTGATGTTGAGCATGCGCCGGTCGCGCACGCGCTGATGCGCATCGTTGTCGCTGCCAAACCGTGCCAATTCGTCTTTCAACGCCTGCAGATCGATCATGACCACCTCAACGGATACGGCGCCGTCATCGCGCCGCTGCCGACAATGCCGCTACGCCACCGGATGCAACAGGCCATCGCTTGCAGAGCTTCAACGCCGCAGCCATGCGACCAGCAGCGCTGCCGAACCGGCGCCGCCGCTGATCCAGCTCCACACCGGCACCGTGCCCAGATACCAGCCATCCGGATGCAGGCCGTAGAGCACCGCCGCAACCACCAACAACCCGCTGCCGGTGATGGCGGTGACCACACGCGTTTGCAGCTTGCGCAGGCTCAGGTCCAGCGCGAGCAGTTCGGTGGAACGGATGTCGACCTGGTGGCGGCCTTCCACCTGCTGCTTCAACCAGCTGTGCACCAGCCGCGGCATGTCCGGCGCATGGGTCATGATTTCCGGCAGCCGCTTGCTGAGTTCGCGCAACACACGGCGTGGGCTGTAACGCTCGCGCAGGATGCGCTCGAGCACCGGCCGTGCCACGGCCCAGATATCCAGCTTGGGGTCGAGCTGCCGGCCCACGCCTTCGATATTGAGCAGCGTTTTCTGCAACAGGATCAGCTGCGGCTGCAACGTCAATTCATAACGCTGCGCCACGCGGAACAATTTGATCAGCACCTGCGCCAGCGAAATTTCCGACAGCGGCCGGGTGAAATACGGCTCGCAGACCGAGCGCGCGGCCGCTTCCAGTTCGTCGATGCGCACGTTCGACGGCATCCAGCCTGCCTCCACATGCAATTCGGCCATGCGGCGGTAATCCTTGTGGAAGATCGCCATGAAGTTCTCGGCCAGGTAGTACTGATCTTCCTGCGAGAGCTGGCCCATGATGCCGAAATCCAGCGCGATGAAGCGCGGATTGAGCCGGCGCTCCGGGTCCGAATCGACCCAGATATTGCCGGCATGCGCATCGGCGTGGAAGAAGTTGTCGCGGAACACCTGCGTGTAGAACACGCGCACGCCCTTGGCTGCCAGCGCCTTGCGATCAATGCCGGCCGCGTCGAGCTTGGCGATATCGTCGGACGGAATGCCATACACGCGCTCTAGCGTGAGCGCGCGCTCGGCGGTATGCGACCAGATCACTTCCGGCACGTACAGATCGTCCGAGCCTTTCCAGAACCGGCGCAACACGCTGGCGTTGGCGCCTTCGCGCTGCAGGTCGAGTTCGGCGGCCAGGGTGCCTTCGATCTCGGCCACCACTTCGCGCGGCCGGATCTTGTCAGCGCGCGGGTGGGTGCGTTCGACCAAGGTGGCCAGCGAGTGCAGTAACGCGATATCGGCGTCGATCTGACGCTCGATCTCCGGGCGCAACACCTTGACCACCACTTCGCGGCGCACGCCGTTGGCATCCGGCGGCAACGTGGCCGCATGCACCTGCGCGATCGATGCCGACGCCAGCGGCACCGTGTCGAAACTGGCAAACGCCACGCTCACCGGCAGCCCGAGTGCGCGTTCCACGATCAGGCGCGCGGCCTCGCCATCAAATGGCTTGACCCGGTCCTGCAACAAGGTGAGCTCTTCGGCCACGTCGGCCGGAATCAGATCGCGCCGGGTGGAAAGAATCTGCCCGAACTTGACGAAGATCGGCCCCAGTTCCTGCAGCGCCAGACGCAGCCGCGCACCGCGCGATTGCGCGGCGATTTCGGCGCTGGCGCGCGGCACGAAGGGCTTGGCCAGGCGCAACCAGCGCTCGGCGGGGGTACCTTCCAGCAAGGCATCCAGGCGGTACCGCAGAATCACCCTGCCGATACGGCTAGCCCGCAGGATCGCCTTCATGCCGCGCCCCCGCTCGCGCGCAGGCGGCTCACGCGTACGGCTAGCCGTTCCACGTCGTCGCGCAGTTCGTCCACATCATCGTGGAAGGCTTCAAGCTCGGCACGTGGCACCACATCGCGCGATTCTTCGGTAACGAATTCGGCCGCACTGTGCGCCAGATCCACTGCGCTGCGCCGTGCCTGCTGCAGCGCGGCGCGCACCGCACTGGCGATCTGCACACCCAAAATTTCGCCGAACACCGCCACGAACGGCAGCTGCCAATCCGGGTCGAAGCGGCCGGCCAGCTGCTGCAGCTGGCGTGCCAGCTCGGCATCGCCGGAGACCTTGAGCCGGCCGGCCGGCGCGCCGGTGCGGCGTGCGTTGGCCAGAAACGGCAGTTGCCCGAGCAAGCCGGCCAGGCTGCTGCGCACCGCCAGGTCAGGTTCCTGCGCCTGATCGACCGGGCCAACCAGCAAGCGGCGCTCGTGCACGTGGATCTGCAGGGCCAGCGCGGGCGCGTCCAGGGTCAGCGCGATGCGCTGGCCTTCCAGTGGCAGCAGGGCGTCGCGGGTATCCGGGTCCAGCGCCAGCGCACGGTTGAGCGCTGCCTGCAGGGCCTGGCCGGCGAGCGGCTTGAGTGAATTGAAGAATGATCCGGGCATGCCCGCATTCTACCGTCCCTGCATGTCGCAGCTGCTTTACGGCGGTGTGGCGATTCCAGGCCGCTGCGGATGTGGCGGTCATGGGCAAGGATTGCGTAGCCGACAACGCGGCGCGGCATCAGGCGCATCGCTCGCGCATCGTCATCTGAGGACGGCGCAGGACTTCCTTCAATGCGTACGCCGCAGGCATCCTGGCCACTTCCATTGACGATGGCAGGAGCGGGCAATGCGCAAGATTCGGGTCGGCCTCATCTTCGGCGGCAAATCGGCCGAGCACGAGGTCTCGCTGCAATCGGCGCGCAACATCCTGGATGCGCTGGACCCGCAGCGCTTCGAGGCGGTGCTGATCGGTATCGACAAGCAAGGCCAGTGGCACGTCAACGACCCCGACAGCTTCCTGCTCCATGCCGACGACCCGGCGCGCATTGCGCTGCATCGCAGTGGTCGCGGCGTGGCGTTGCTGCCGGGCGCGCAACAGCAGCAGTTGCAGCCCATCGAGCCGGAGCAGGCGCTGACGCAGATCGATGTGGTGTTTCCCATCGTGCACGGCACCCTGGGCGAAGACGGCTCGTTGCAGGGGCTGCTGCGCATAGCCAACCTGCCGTTCGTAGGCTCCGGCGTGCTCGGCTCGGCGGTGGCGATGGACAAGGACATGGCCAAGCGCGTGTTGCGCGATGCCGGGCTGGCGGTGGCACCGTTCGTCTGCTTCAACCGCCACACTGCCGCACACGCCGATGTGTATGGGTTGATCGCGCAGCTGGGCTTGCCGCTGTTCGTCAAACCGGCCAACCAGGGCTCGTCGGTCGGCGTCAGCCAGGTGCGCACGGCAGACCAGTTCGCCGCCGCGCTCGCATTGGCGTTGGACTACGACCACAAGGTGCTGGTGGAAGCGGCCATTGCCGGGCGCGAAATCGAATGCGCCGTGCTGGGCAATGCCACGCCGCAGGCGAGCGTCTGCGGCGAAGTGGTGGTGCACGATGCGTTCTATTCGTACGAGACCAAATACATCAGCGAACACGGCGCCGAGATCGTGATTCCGGCTGACATCGATGCGCAGGCCGAGCAGCGCATCCAGCACATCGCGGTGCAGGCGTATCAGGCACTGGAGTGCGCGGGCATGGCGCGCGTGGACGTGTTTCTGTGTGCCGATGGACGCATCGTGATCAACGAGGTCAACACGCTGCCAGGCTTTACCCGCATCAGCATGTATCCAAAATTGTGGCAGGCAAGCGGACTGGACTATCGCAGTCTGATCACGCGGTTGATCGAGCTCGCATTAGAACGGCATGCCGACGACCAATTGCTGCGCAGCGCGGTCGACCCGCACTGATCATGCTGCTGCAGCTGCGCGCCGTACAACCGCACGATCACGCCGGAGTGCTTGCACTCAACACGACGCATGCCACTGAATTGTCGTTGCTCAATGCCGATGACTTGACTGCCTTGCTGCAGATCGCTTGGTTCGTATGCACTGGCGCATCGTCGGTCAACCTCCTGCTGACACTGGACAAGACGCGCCGTATACCACTACGAACTTCGCCTGGATGGCGATCGCTTTGCATGGTTCGTGTACGTCGGTCGCATCGTCATTGCCGCGCACGCACGTCGGCGCAGTAGTGCCACGCACTCGGATAACGAACTTATCCATAAGGCGCGTGCGGCAGGACAGCCGCAACTGGTATGCGAGGTCGATGTAGTGCCTGCCAATCCCGCATCGCTGGCGCTGCATTGGCGGCTGGGTTTTGTTTCGATCGGCGGTGCCGTGCTGGCTAATGGCAAGCAGGTGCAGTATCTGGAAAAATGACTGTCGTTAGCGAAAAAATGCTTGTTTTCCGCCATAACGCACAAGGCCCGCTTCCTTGCAGAAGCGGGCCTTGTGAGCGCCAACCGGCAGCGCCGCTGCCGTGACGTATCGCAACTAAGCGTTATACCTTACCGCGACGGAACATCGAGATCACTGCCAGGATCAGGAACACCACGAACAGAATCCAGGCGATGTTGGTGGCCGCACCAGCGATACCACTGAAGCCCAGCACAGCAGCGATGATGGCGATAACGAAAAAGATGATGGCGTAATGCAGCATGGCAAGGTGTCCAAAAGTTGTCGTGCCGAATCGGCGCAGGCATATCTTGTGGATGTGACGGTCTTTATCGGGTGATGGCAATGTCGTTGGAAGATGAGGATTGCAGCCGTTGCAGGCCTTCTTCGATGCTGATGTGCGGCACATAGCCGAAGTCGCGACGTGCCGGTTCCATGCTGTACCAGTGCGGCGTACACAGCTGTTCCACCAGAAATCGCGTCAACGGTACCTCGCCTGGCAGACGCAACAGTGGCCACAGCGTTTCGCACAACGCACCGATGCGATACGCGGTCTTGAACGAGAGCGATCGCGTCACTGCCGGCGCATCCACGGCGGCCAGCAACCGATTGAGCAGCTCGCGCATCGGCAACGGTTCGCCATTGGAAATGAAGTACGCCTTGCCTGCACAGGCAGCGCCCACGGCAAGGTGCTCGAACGCATCGAAATGCGCCTGCGCGGCGTTGTCGATGTACGTGCTGTCAACCAGATTGCTGCCATCGCCGACCATGCGCAGCCGCCCGGCGCGTGCACGCGCTGCCAGACGTGGCAGCAGGTGATTGTCGCCCGGCCCCCAGATCAGACGCGGGCGCAATGCCACGGTCGCCAACTGGGCATCGTCGGCCGCCAACACCGCACGCTCGGCAATCGCCTTGGTCGCTGCATAGGCTGCGCGGAGGTTTTCGCCATACGGCACTTCGTCGGCGCCAAGCCCTTCCACCGGGTTGGTGGCGCGATGGGTGACGCTGGGCGTGGAGGTGTAGATCAACCGTGGCACGCCATTGGCGCGACACGCGTCGATCACGTGCTGCGTGCCTACCACGTTGGCCTGGTGATAGCTGTCGTAACTGCCCCACGCACCGGCCTTGGCGGCGTTGTGAAACACCGCATCGATCCCGGAGAAGGCATGCCGCACCGTTTGCGGGTCGGCCAGATCGCCACGGATCTGGCCCACACCCAGGCTCTGCAGCACCGGGTAATCGCCGCGCTGAAAGCTCACCACTTCGTGTCCGCGTGCGCGCAAGCCGCGGCACAACGCCTGGCCAAGAAAGCCGCCACCACCGGTTACCAATACCTTCATCGCACCGCACCTCGCATCTGAGGGACGACACCATAGCCGGCCGCACCCGACTTGGCGATCTGCCCGTCGACGCGCGGCCATGCAACCTGTCGTCTACAACGTAGAGTCGCTAACAATCTGTAGCGAGCAGTCGTTTTGTTGGCCGCTCTCATCCACGCTGTTGCGCCGCCCAGACCGCCAGCGTTTCGCGGCCGATCTTGGCGTTGTGGCGGATATCGACCGGAAAGCCGGAATGGCGCAGGAAACGCGCGATGCCTGCGGTATGCGGATGGGCAGCGCCCAGCGCGCGCAGGTCGCTTTCCACCTGTGCAAATGCCGACGCAGACACGCCCGGCTGCAACTCCACGCACAGTACCGGCTGCTGTTGTCCGGACGCACCGACGCCGACCAGCGCGGTGCGTCGTACGTGCGGATGCACGTTGAACACCGGCTCTACCTGCTCGGTGTAGAGCGGGCCGCTCGCGGTTTCCACGCGGTGCGTCTTGCGCCCGCAGAACCACAAGCGCCCTTCGGCGTCGAAGTAACCGACATCGCCCATGCGGTGCACGATGCGCTCGCTGCCATCGCTGCAACGCTCGCGAATCTTGGCGATGCGCGTGGCCGCATCGCGGTTGAAATAGGTATCGGTGGTGGTGGGGCCGACGACGGTGATCTCACCGACCTGCCCCGCCGGCAATACGCGCACGCCGCTCCAATCTGCAATGGCGGCATCGTCAATCGCAATAATGCGCACCTCGTTCGGCGCAACTACCTGGCCCACACAGGTGCCGGCACCGGCCTCAGTGGCGCCGCGTGTGGCGTCCAGGGTGCGGCCTTCGATCGCGGCCACCGGCAAGCACTCGGTGGCGCCGTACGGCGTCCAAAATTGCGCATCGGCCGGCAGCAGCGCGCGGATCTTCGCCACCACATCTGGTGGCACCGGCGCACCGGCCGAGGTAGCCAGGCGAACATTGGGCAACGGCTGCCCATAGTCGGCCAGCACACGCATCAAGGCAGGCGAGCCGAACAACTGAGTGACACCGAAGCGCGCGATCGCATCGTGCAACTTGCGCGGGTCGGCGCTGCCCGGGCGCGTCGGATCCATGTCCGGAATCACCGAGGTCAGCCCCAGCGCGGGATCGAACAGGGCGAACGGTGGGAACGTTGGCAGATCCACACCGCCGGGCTGCATGTCGAACGCGTTGCGCAGCAACTCGATCTGGCCGACGAAATGTCGGTGGCGGTACACCACGCCCTTGGGCACGCCGGTCGAGCCGCTGGTGAACAGGATCGCCGCCACATCGTCCGGCGCGGTGTTGGCCAGCTGGCTGCTGGCGCCGGCACCATCGCGCTCCACGCGTGCCAGCGTCACCCCACCCCAACCGTAACTTCCGCCGACGGTGACAATCTGTCTGGCAGAGCGCGCCCAGCGCAACAGGCGCCGGGCAAGCTGCGCCAGCGGAATGCCGATAAATGCCTGCGGCTGCGCTTCATCCAGGCATTGCTTGAGCGCACGCTTGTCGATGCCAGGATCTACCAGCACCGGCACTGCGCCAGCCTTGAACAAGGCGAACATCAGCAGGAAGAATTCCGGCGATGGCCGCACCATCACCACCGCGCGCGCGCCGCGTCCGATGCCGTGCAGCGCCAGACCTGCGGCGATCGCATCGCTGCGCGCGTCCAGCTCGGCATAGCTCAGGGTCACATCGTAGGCAGTGAACCCGTTGGCGCCGCGACCACCCGGGCAACGGATGGCGATCTGGTCGGGGCGTTCGCGCGCCAGTTGCGGGAGGATGGCGGCGATATTGCAGAGGGTCGTCATCTGCGCATTATCACCTAAGCGCCAATGGCACCGGCCGCCTGCAGGCGGTTTAGAGGAAACCCGAGAACGCTACAGCGAGAGCGCTGACCATCGGCGCCCAGCGCCATGGCGCAGCAATGCGCGGCAGTCGCCGCACCCCCTACTGCAGCGCGGCCGTCCTGCATTCCACGGCCGAAACCTCACTCGCTGACCGTGGCGCATCCATGCGTTGCAGAGCGCATCTGAATCGCTAACTGCTCGCCGCCGCGCGCCACTTGTATCGCGGCGTGGTTCGGTCAGAATGCCGCGCTCTCCCCGCGATTTCGCCGCGCCAGGCCCGGCACTCCATGGCACACCCCTGCCTTACCTGCGGCGCCTGCTGCGCCTATTTCCGCGTCAGTTTTCACTGGAGCGAAGCCGACCCCGCATTGGGTGGCAGGGTGCCGATCGAGCTGACCGACGCACTGCGCACGCACGAGCGCGTGATGCGTGGCACCTCGCAGTCGCAGCCACGCTGCATCGCGCTGGACGCCGACATTGGCCGCTACAGCCGCTGCAGCATCCACGACCGCCGCCCCTCGTCCTGCGCAGCCGTGCCGGCCTCGCTGGAATTCGGGCAGCGCAGTGCGCAATGCGATAAATCGCGTTTGGCGCATGGCCTTCATGCACTGACCGATGCCGATTGGGTGGGCGTGGACGATGCACAACGCAATCCGCTGCCGGCGGTGTGACGGTTTGGCGTAGTTCGTACGCGCGCCTTGCAACAAGGTCCAACAAAGCGATATCGGCATGACCGCGCTGCGGCCACCTCACAATGCAGGCATTGCATTGCCTGCGCATATGCTTTCGCTAACAAACATACGCGCCATGTCGGCGCCGCGAGCATTTGCGCAATGCAATCCGGATGGAGCCTCGCCTGTTAGACCAACGTAGCCGTAAGCAGAAACGCCGCGCTAGAGTGGATTACGCTCCAAAAATGCGCGAATCGCCGGCACCAGCACCTCGTGCTTGTCTTCCAGCACGTAGTGATTGGCATCGTTGAATGCAGTCACTTCGGCCTGCGGCAGTGCTTTGCGAAAGCCGGCCAGAAAGTGTTTATCGAAACAGATATCGCGCAGACCCCAGGCGATGAAGGCCGGGCGATCGGCGAACGTCGGCAACGCCTGCGCCGAGCGCTCCAGTAACGGCCACCCTTTGTCGGCGGGCGACAACGGAATGTCCTGCATGAAGCGGATGGTGGAAATGCGGTTGCGCCAGTTGTTGTAGGGCGCCACATACGCGCGACGCACCTCAGCCGGCATGCGCCGCGACACGCCAAACCACGAAGCACCGGACGAAAACGCATTGAACATGCGGATAAACCACTCGCCCGGCCGCCAGTGCCGGCCCATCGCAATCTGCCACGGCATCGGCTTCTCCGCCGGCAGCGGGAACGCAGCGGTGTTGGTGATCACCAGCCGCTTGACCTGCGCGTGATGCGACAGCGCCCAACCGAACCCGATCATGCCGCCCCAATCGTGCACTGCCAGCGTGACCGGGCCAGTGATGCCCAGATGCCGCAGCAAGGTATCCAGATCGTCCACCCGCGATTGCAGCGTGTAGTCGTAACGCGGCTGTGCGTCGGGCGCATCGTCCGGCTTGTCGGACAGGCCCATGCCGATATGGTCGGGCACGATGCAGCGGTAGCGATCGGCCAGGCCGCTCACCAGATGCCGCCACAAATAACTCCACGACGGATTGCCGTGCAGCATCACAACCACCTCGCCATCGCGCGGACCTTCGTCCAGATACGACATCGCAACACCGGGTCGCACCTCAAGGCGCTTGGGGGTAAAGGGATAGCCGGGGTAGTTCATGCAAATCGCATCCGATCCAGATCAAAGGAACCCGCGCGTTGCAGTCGTCCCCCCAACTCGCGCACATAAAAGAAATCATGCTCGCCGCGCTTACGACCGACCATGAAGACGGAACCATACTCGCGATGGACCGCTGCACTCTTGTCCACCTCACTCGATTTTCCCCACAAGTGCTCGCCTTTCACCTCCAGCAGCGCAATACCTGGGGCGGAACGCTCTGCGACAGACACAACGAAATCGGGATAGAAGCCGTCGCCCTCATCCCAGCGATAGAGACCGAGGCCTGATTTGGGTTGATTGCGATGCCACCATAGCACTTGGGTACTGGCATCCAGGCGTTCTGCAATGGCTAGCTCATCCTGGTTCAAACCAGGCGGAAAAACGCCATAAAGCCCGCGATTGGCGGAGCGCAGTGATTGATCGCTGAGTAACTCGGCAGGCAGTATTACATCGACATCGAGTACTTGGCCCTGTCGCAGACTTTTGAATGCATCTCGCAGCAGGCGAGGGCGTCTAACCAGCAAGAGGTCCAATTGGCGCATTTGCACCTCTTCGTCGCCGGGCACTTCCGCGCCTGACGCTTCGATCGCACGAACGAAACGCTCCAATAGTCTGTGGTATAGCTCGCGGTCGTTGGCTTCTACAAGCCGCAAGCGGATCTGTTCGGCTTTTTCGGCGACAGCTTGCGGCGAGAGATTGGCCCAAAGATCGCTTCCATCTTCTGCAACCCGATGACCAGCAAACAGGTCTGTGTCCAAGCGCTGGACCTGCACTTTGCCACGCAGGCGATCGGCAAGCACTTCCGGTGAGAAATCGACGTGCGCCGCCAGACCTGCCTCGAAATCAGCTGACACAGGGGGCAGTTTTTCTCCACGTAAAAGCTCTGGGGCATCGGGCCGACGCGGATACCGATACATGCTCTCCTGAGACAACACAAAGGCACCGGCGACACTTGTAGATCGAGCAGGCCAAGCACCCTCGCCTCCAAACATTTCTAGCGCGGCTTGGGTTGCATTCGCCATTCCAGCGAACGGAGTCCCAGCCAGCGCATCAGCTAGCTGATTCGTAGTGCCCGCCGGGGACAAAGCATCTTCACCGGCTTCGGCGTCCAACACGTGCGCCCCTGCGCGCGATACTAGTAAGCTCAGAGGCTCTCCACTCCGCACCACCTGCAGCGAGGCACCATCACCAATCATGGTGACAACCGTCTGCGTCCCGAGTTCAGGCGCCTGCGTGGTGAGCGTGTTGATCTGAGTGCCGGCCAACAGCAAACCTTCTTGCGATTCGGAATTGGCAAGAAATACGTATCCGTGATCCAGAACGGACAGCACATCCGTTTGCGCCTGTAGCAGGTTGTGGCGGCGCATGATGCGGCCGATCACTTGTACCCCGAAGCCCGCGTCGCGCGCACCGCGCAAGGCTGCCAAAGTGAACGCACGTGGCGCATCGAACCCCAGCGCCACGGCCATCTTGAAGATCAGCACTTCCACTGTGGGATCTTGCGCCAATGACAGTAGATCCGGGTCAGGTTCGGCGGCGGTATGTACACGTACTGAGGTCGCATCGAATCCCAGCTGCTCCACCAGATACGTCCGTGCAGCCTCCTGCGCAACCTTGCCATCAGGCACCTGCACCAGCATCAATGGCGTCAGTGCAATATCGGCATCTGCCAAGTTCTTGCGAATGGTCCGATGCATCTGCGTGCACTCACGCAACGCAAGATGTTCAAAGTCCACCAGTTGTGCGGTATCTCCATCGCGGGCGATAAAACGTACCATCCGTACGCCACGCTTGAGCAGGCCAGCATCGACTGCGTCGGCACGGCTGACGGAGGCCCAGTCCGCCGGCTCTCCGACGAAATAGCCGGTCGCGCGTTCAAAGGCCTTCATATCAGCATCGCGTGGTGTGGCAGTCATCAACAATGCGTAATCCGGCTTTAGCACGTCGCAGAAGAATGCCCGTGCCAGCGTCTCACGCTGAAATCCGTGATGCGCCTCGTCCACCACGCACCCAATGCGCAAGCCTTGCTCCCGCGCCATTGCGATCACGTCATCGATCGACATGCCGGCATCGCCGCGCTGGCGCGCGCGCCGACTCTCGGCCTTGCGTGCCGCCAGCGACGCCCAAGTCACCACGAACGCGCCGCCGCCATCCACGGCATCCAATTGCCGATCCGCATCCAGGTCCAGTAGCGCCAGCTCTGGCGCCTCATTGCTCAAGACTCGGCGCGATTGCTCGACTAACCCAGTGAAAGGCGCGAACCAGAACCACAACACGCGCTCCTCGACTGACACACGGCGCATCACCTCGATCGCCATCCGCGTCTTGCCCGCACCAGTCGGTGCCTGCAATACGATTGCAGCGTCCTTGCGACGCGCCTCGTCAATGCGTTCCGGTGCGGCAGCGGCAATCTTTCGATACAGCTCACGCACCTCACCAAACTGGGCAACGATGCCGTCACAAATGATGTTTTGGAACTCTTTCAATGGCATGGGCATATCAACGTCCGAAACGTGCGCGCAAGTGGTGTGGCAAAGGCAGCAAAGACAGGTCGGCCGCCTGCTCTCCCAGCAATCCGCTCAACCGTTCCGTCGACCAGGTGTAGACAACAGCGAGTGCAGCTGTGCGGGTCCGCAACCACTTATATAACTGCTCTACATGTGCGTCCTGGAAATCCGCCAAATAGGCCAGTTCGCCATCGCTGGCAAACCCGCCGCCAGGCCAGTGGGACAACGGTCGGCTATGCAATAGTTGGAGCGCGTGCCATACCTCCGCGTGGTCCAGCTTCAGTGCCAATCGATGCTTCGGGATACGGCGGGTACGCAAGTAGGCGAAGCCGCCCCCCAGACCCTCAACTGGTTGACCTTTGGTATTGGTGTAGCCACCCAGCACACGGCGCACGCGCTCGGCGCAAACATCGCGGCAGAGGTTTTTGTCAGGCGCATCCTCGGTGGCTTCGGTGCTACTGACCAAGATGAACTTGCGTTTTCCGCCGTCTTCAAAATTTAGCTTGGCAACTGCCTGAGCAAATGTGCCCGAGCCTGCAAAAAAATCGAGGACGGTGTCACCCGGCTTGCTGGCGATGCGTAGTATCCGCTCTATCAATTGAATGGGCTTGGGGGTCGAGAAAACATCGTTCGAAGAGTCAAAATTTAGGACGTCAAGTAGCTGCTTCTTCGCATCTTGCGTATGGCCGACTTCGCCGTAAGTCCAAAGTGTTTGTGGAACCGTACCTTTCTGGACATCTGATAGAAATCGCTTGAGTCGAGGCATATTATCGCCACTCTTGCCCCACCAGATACGATTATCCGCATCCAATTCCTTGAATCTTTCTTCCGAGAAGCGCCAATACATCCCTGCAGGCGGGCCTGCGATTACCCGGCCGGTTGGGCCGACAATTGAATAAACCCCCTTAGAATAGTAGTTCCTAGCCGAAAGATCTCCTGAAGTCCAAAGGCCTCGCGGATCATCGTCAAGGTTTTTATATGCGCGATCCTGAGCAGCCGTTCTTGCAAGTAAGTTAGGCCTCCATTTATTTTTTTCGCGCCCGTAAATAATCACGTATTCGTGATCGTCAGAAAAGTGTTGTGCCGTCCCTTTGGGAGAAAAAACTTTTTGCCAAATGACGTTTGCAATAAAGTTATTCTCGCCAAAAACACGATCCATCAACATCCCAAGGCGAAAAACCTCGTTATCATCAATACTGACAAAAATAACCCCATCATCGGCCAGCAACTCCTTCGCCAGCTGAAGGCGCCGATACATGAACTCCAGCCACAGCGAGTGGCGGAAGCGGTGAGTCTTGTCGACGAAACGGTCGTTGTAGACGAAGTCCTTATTACCTGTGTTGTAGGGCGGGTCGATATAAATGCAGCGGATCGCGCCTTTATGCGTCATGCGCAGCGCACGCAATGCATCGTAGTTGTCGCCTTCGATGATCAGGTTGTCCCACGGCGCCTCGCCATGGCTCAAACCGGCGTCCAATGACAACGCGACAAAATCGTCATTGAGCGCTTTGTCGGCCTCGATCTCGTCGCGCTCCCATACCAACCCCAGCTGACGCTCGGCATCGCGCCGCTGCAGTAGACCGATCAAAGTCTGGCGGTCGAGATGGTCATATTTGTTGATCATGTGTTCGGTTCCACAATCTGTGTGGGCATGCGGTAGGCGGGCAACTGGTTGTCATCATTGGATAGCAAACGAAGGAACGCCGGGTGTAGGAATAATTTCTCTTTGCCCTGGCGCTGGTCGTGCAGCACGCCTATGTCTGTAAGCTCCTTAAGATGACGTGCGGCCGTCTGACGCGTGACCCCCACCATGTCAACGACATTTTGGATACGGCAGTATGGCTGGTTGAAAATCACATCTACCAACTCTCGGCTATATGCCTTGGGAGCTTGGTCACGAATGTAGTCGCGGGCTTGCGCCTCTAGCCCACGAATCGCCTGGATCTTTGCCGTCGTCCATGCAGCGGTTTCGGCAACCGCGGCCAGCATGTAATGAATCCACTCCGCCCAGTGTCCATACCGCGTCACATCCAGCAGCAGGCGATAGTAGTCGCTGCGGTGGCGGATGATGTAGCGAGAGAGATAGAGCACTGGCATATCAAGCAGGCCTTGCTCAATGAGCATCAGCAAGTTCAGTACACGCCCGGTGCGGCCATTGCCATCGGTGAACGGGTGGATCGCTTCAAATTGATAGTGCGCGACAGCCATCCGAATTAATGGATCGACGTCGGTGTTTTCATGGATGAAGCGTTCCCAATTGGCTAGTTTGTCGCGCAATAGCGTTTCGCCAACTGGCGGCGTGTAGATGATCTGCTGGGTTTGGTCGTTCGCTAGTGCAGTCCCGGGCACACGACGGATCTGCATTTGCACCGCCTTGATACGGCTGCAGACGACGACGGAGGTGTCGGTACACAAGGGCCGCTGCTTTAGCGACTGAAATCCCTCATAGAGCGCACTGCGGTAACGCAACGCTTCCTTGGTAGCAGGCTTTTGTGCCTTGTCCTGATCTTCGGCGTATCGGAACAGTTCGTCCGTCGTCGTCACGATGTTCTCGATCTCAGAACTGGCCTGCGCCTCTAGGATCGGAATGGTATTGATCAGCACCGTAGGATTCGGCAGCAACGCCGTTGCCTGCTTCAGCTCGGCCAATGCAGTTCGTGCACCGATGCAAGCCTTGAGAAGGCTCCGTGTTTCGATATCTCCCGCTGGTGGAAGCAGCGGGAGATCGTTGTAAGGGAGCTCAGGGTTAAACGTCGACACGCTTTCCATGCCTGCCTCACTCATGTTCTTCAAGCGAACATGATGCTGGAACGTGTACTAAAAATCCATTTTTTTTAACACGTCCCGCACTTCATCACCAGACCACTTCCGCCATCGAGCAATTCAGACCCGAGCCGATGCCCAGCAGCGCGATCCGGTCGCCCTTCTTCAGGCGGCCCAGTTCTTTGAGCTTGCTCAGCACGATCGGCACCGAGGCCGGGCCGATGTTGCCGTGCTCGCCGAAGATGGTCATGACCTTGGCCGGGTCGATGCCGAACGACTTCACGAAGGCGGCGGTGTGCGGGCGGCTGACCTGGTGGATGACGAACTGGTCCAGTTCGTCCACCGCCCAGCCCAGCACCTGGCGCGCAGCCAGGAAGGTCTTCTGCGCCAGCTTGATGCCTTCGATCAGCAGCAGCCGGGTGTCAGTGACCATGCGGTCCAGGTTGCCCCGGCACAGCTTGTTCCACTCGGTGGCCGAGCGGGTCACGCCGCCCTTGTAGCGCGGCGCGTCGGGCACCAGTTCGGTACGCGCCATCACCATGGCTGCTGCACCGCAACCCAGCGTCAGCGCGGCAAGTTCGTTGCGGAACTCCTCCTCAGTGACGTCTGGCGAGGTCATGCGCTCAAGGGTCTTTTCATAGACCAGGTTGGCGGTCTCGCCGTCCACGACCAACGCATAGTCGATCTCGCCGCGCTCGAGCATGCGCGCGGCGATGTCCATGCCGTTGATGAAGGCAAGGCAGGCGTTGGCCACGTCGAAGGTGACGCAGTGGTCGCCCACGCCCAGGTTGCCGGACACGATGGACGCCGTAGACGGCTCCAGGTAATCACGGCTCACCGAGGTGTTGACCAGCAGGCCGATCTTCTCGATGCCGATCCCGGCATCGATCAGCGCCTTGCGCGCGGCCTGGGTGGCGGCGTCCGATGCCTGGACATCCTGGTCCCACAAACGCCGTGCATGGATACCCGCAACGTCGCCCAACACATCGGTCTTGATCCCGAGACGGTCGTAGGTCGGTTGCAGGCGTTCGTTGATTTCCTTGGAAGTCAGCGTGTGCGGCGCATCAACATGCGCCAGTCCCGCGATGGAGACATTCTGGAAGAGCATCGAAGTAGCGCCATGGCGTCAGGCGAGGGGGCGCTAGTCTAGCCGCTGGCTGGTTTTACCGCATCTTTACATTTGAATAGCCTGCGCCCCAGCCCAACGGTTCAGCGCGGCGGGCAGCGGAAGGCGTTGAAACGCTGGCTGCCATCGGCCGGCTGGCCTTGCGCCTGCACCGCATTGGCATTGGCGCCGGGCGCCTCATTGCGCGCCAGGGTTTCCAGCTCTTCCTGCACGCGCAGCGGATTGCGGTTGTAGAAACCGACCTTGCTCTTGACCGTCACCACCACTTCGCCCTGCTGCTGACATCCCGCTGGCACAGGGCCTGCGGGCAGTACCTGCACGCTTTTACCGCTCTGTTCGATCGGCACCCAGGTGCAGGCCGCGGTGGTGGTGGCAACCAGAACAGACAGCATCAGCACGCGCATAAGTCATCACACCTGTGGGGAAAACCGGATTGTGCCGCAGTTGCCTGCCGACGATCTGCCGCGCGGTGGTACCCGCAATCCACCCATTCAGCGCACCAAACTGCCTTGTCTTGCACGAGAAAACCCGTTTGGCCGTGCTGTCCGCCGTCCTGCAGCGCGTCCGGGCGTCCGGACGCGGACAGTTCTACGCATCAAAAAAACTTTTAAAAACAATGGCCTCCAGTTGGCACCCCGTTTGCTCTGATGTATCTGGCAAGCACCGGCTCCACCTTAAACTGACTTTCAGCTGAACAGAATAAAGAGCAAGGCAAAAGTTCTTGTGCATACCTAAACGGTGTACTACATTACTACCACACCACTGACTAACAACACCAAGAGACCTCGCCATGAAGACCCAGACCCTGCGCATCGCCCTCTCCGCCGCCCTGTTCGCCGGCGCCACCCTTGCCGGTTTTGCCCAGGCCGCCAGCCTGACCACGCTGGAGACCGTGCAGGTTCGCCCGGCCGCCGACCAGATCGCCCAGCAGACGCTGGAACGCAACAGCGACATCCGCACCCTGGCCGCCGTGCAGGTGCGTCCGTCGGCTGAACAGCTGGCGGCGCTGGCTACCGAACAGGCCGGCCCGCGCATCGTCACCCTGGCTGCGGTGCAGGTGCGTCCTTCGGCCGAACAGCGCGCCGCGCTGGTGGTGCATAGCGCCGCCGCCAGCGCGCAGACCGCCACCGGCCAGGCAGCTGGCGCCATCGGTGCGCTGATGGGCCAGGTCATCGTCAACCTGCCGGCGCCCAAGCTGCAGCCCTCGCCGGCCGAGCTGCAAGCGCTGGTCAACGCCGCCATCAGCCTTTAAGCACGCGCGCAGCTACACTTGCGCGCATGTCAGCACCTGTCCTCGATGTCATTCTGTTTCAGCCCGAAATTCCGCCCAACACGGGCAATGTGATTCGTTTGTGCGCCAATACCGGCGCGCGCCTGCACCTGATCGAGCCGCTCGGCTTCGACCTCAGCGACAAGCAGCTCAAGCGCGCCGGTCTGGACTATCACGAATACGCACCGCTCAAGGTGCATGCCGATTTACCCAGTGCCCTGGCCGCCATCGCGCCCAAGCGCGTGTTTGCATTGAGCACCCGCAGCACGGTGCGCTACGACACACCGCAGTTCTCCGATGGCGATGCGTTTTTGTTCGGCCCGGAAACCCGCGGCCTGCCGACTGAGGTGCTGGAGTCGATTCCACCGCAGCACCGGCTCCGTCTGCCGATGCGCCCGGACAACCGCAGCCTCAATCTGTCCAACACCGTTGCAGTGATGGTGTTCGAAGCCTGGCGGCAATGGAATTTTGCTGGCGGCCAATAGCCACGCCTGCACGCAACGAGACATGGCGGCGCACTCGCCCACTCGCTACTCGAGCCCGCACTGCCACGCTTCCGTTGAGATCGTGAGTGAGGCACGTAGACCTTCGTCGATCACACGCGATCTTTTGTGTCCACTCCTGATCGGCGAGAGACACCGTACGGCCAGCCGACGTTGAAGCGATCCCGCGTGCCGCCTTCTTTGCACGATCGCTACGCGCCTTGCCTGCCATCGCTCGACCTTGCCCACATCGCACTTGGGCATCCTGCCAGTGCATTGAGTAGATCGCGCGCAAGCCGCAACAGACCTCAATCGAGTCGCACGCACTTGCGCCCACCGCGCTGTGCTTACGCCGCCGTCTGCGCAGCGGTCGCCGTCTGCAACATGCCGCGACAGCTGGCCCACAAGGCCACCGCCAGCAACGCAATCGTGCCCAACGCCAGAAATGCAGTGCGGTAACCGAAGGCATGCGCCAGCCAGCCACCGAACGCCGGGCTCAGCGCCGCGCCGATGCCCTGCACCGTCATCACTGCACCCTGGCCGACATTTACACGCCCGGTGCCTTGCAACAACCGCGCGACCAGCGCCGGCACCACCACGCTCTGCAAGCCGGCGCCGAGCCCATCAAGGATCTGCACCGGAAACACGCCCCAACCATGGATCACCGATGCCGCCACCAGCGCGCGCAATGGCAAGGCCATGAACGCCACCAGCAACACCCACCAATGCCCGTGCACACGAATCCAGCGCATCGCCAGCAATGCGACGACCACCATCGTGGCCTGTGCCACCACGATGGTGGTGGCGGTCAACGCACTGGGGTCGCCGGCATGCGCAGCCACGATCGCCATGCCGTACAGCGGCAGCATCGCCGCATTACCCAGATGGAACAGCCCCAACGTGACCGCCAACAGAGCCAACGGGCGGCATGTCAGCAACACGCGCCAGCCACTGAGCGCATCGCCGTCGCTGTTGCTTGCCAGACCGCGCGCTGCGCGGTGGTCTATGGCCGCGGCCGGAATCGCCAGCACGGCCACCAGCGCCAAGGCACCGAAGAACGCGGTGAGCAGAAACACCGCAGCGAACCCATAGCGCCATCCCAACCAGCCGGCCAGCACCGCGGCCAGCACGTTGCCGGCATGGTTGGCCACCTGGTTGCGCGCCAGTTGATGGTCGAAGCCGTGCGCGTGCACCAAACCCAAGGTGATTCCGGTCAATGCGGGGCCGATGCCGGCCGCCGCCAATGCCGAGGCGATCTGCGCGGCAACCACGCCGGACGAGGTGGGTTGCAGCCAGATCAACGCAGTGGCAAGCAAGATCGCCAGGCAGCCGACCACCACCACGGCGCGTTTGCGCCGGGTGGCATCGACCAGCGCGCCGGCCGGCGTGGTGGCAAGCATGCCGGCAATGCCGCCCACGCTCATCACCGTGCCGATCGCTGCCACCGACCAGCCCTTGGATTGCAGGAACACGCTAAGGAATGGACCCAGCCCGTCCTGCACATCGGCCACGCTGAAGTGCAATGCTTCCAGCGCGCGCGTCCCGCGTGGTCTGGCCTTGGTCATCGGCATGGCAATGCTCCAGTGCCGGTTGCAACGCCAGCGCACACGCCGGCGCGCGTGGCAGACCAGAGGGGAAGCATCTCAACCGCGCGCGTTGGCCGCATATCCGGCTCCTAGTGTTTGGGTTTGGGTTTGGGTTTGGGCTTGTGCCCGGGGCCGTGCGGCGGGTGCTCGATCTGCTTCAGCGTCGCCGCCTTGGCGCCCAAGGCGTGGGCATGGATCAGCACACCGTGCGGCGTGGCCTTGGTATCGCCTTCTGCCACCAGCGGCTTGCCGACCACCAGTTGTTTGGCGAAGTCGCCACTGGCATGCGGCGGAAACCGCACCGTAACCGCGTCGTCGAGCAGAACGCCATGCACCTGCCCGTGCGGACCGTGCAGCAGCCTGGTGATGGTGCCGCTGTGCTGGGCGACTTCCGGCTTGGGCGGTTTGCCGGGTGGCTTGGGTTTGGGCTTGGCGTGCGGCCCATGCGGGCCTTCATCCAGGATGCGCTTGCCGCCTTCCGGATCGATCGCCAACGCCACCAGCATGTCCACGTCACGCGGCTTGAGCCCACGCACCGTGAGCGCGCTGCCAGGCTTGAGCGCCTTCAGCAGTGCAGCCGACAGATGCGGCGGCGTGTGCACTTCGGTGCCGTCGGTGAGCAGCAGGCCATCGATATCGGCCTTGGGATTGAGCAGGAAACGCGCCAGGGTGCCGCGGGTGGCGGGGAGGAAATCAGGGTCGACCCAATGCATGGTGTTACTCCGAAAAAAGACCGGCAGTGCCGATCAAGCCCCTGGCCACGTGGGGCGTGGCCAGCGGAGGAAACCAACGGACACGAAACGTCTGGCGCGACTTAACGACCAGCCGGCGGGACGGGAGCACCCGGCGGGGGCGGCAGCGGGCCGTCAGGACGCGGCGCGGTAAACAACGTACGCAGCGAGGAGCGGTCACGGCCCAGCTGGGTGGCTTCGATCGCACGGCCGTCCGGGGTGGCCACGCCAAAGCCGCTAGCGCTCAGTGGTGCGCCGACGCGCAACAGATCGGCGAACTGCAGCGCCAGATGCGGCGGCATACGCACCACCGTGCCATCGCTGACCAGCGCACCATTGACCTCGCCGGCGGGCCCATACACCAGGCGCTGGATCTTGCCATCGGCCTGCAGCGGGGTCAGCTGACCCGGGGTCGGCGGCGGCGGTGGCGGCGCACCGAAGGTGGGCGGGCGATCGACTACCTCGCGGCCACTACGGCCGGAGCGGATCGAACTGACCTGCAGCACCGGCAGATTGCCCAGGCGGAAGCCCTGCACGACCACGTTGTCGCCGGCACGCACGGCCGCCTTCACTTCGGTGGACAGATGCGGCGGGAACCCGACCTGGGTGCCGTCGCGCAGCCACAGGCCGTCGACGTCGCCATTGGGGGTGAGCATGAAGCGCTCGACAGTACCGCTCACGCTCACCGGTGTGGCGGCGACGGGGGTCGGCGGGGCCGGCGGGCCGCCGATCGGGCCATTGGGAGCCGGCGGCGGCGACGGGGCGGCAACTTGTGCGGCGGCGGCGCCGATGGTGCAGGCCAAGGCAATTGCAAGAACGGTCTGACGCATCATGGGGATGTCTCCAGCGCGGCGGGAAGGGGCCGCGTACCAGAGACAAAGCAGTAATCGTGCCAACCACTAAGTGATTGTTTTAATAAGGATTTCATCGTCCAGTATCGGGATGAAGGCGTCTGCATTTCATCCACACTGTCCGCTTCGGAGACACCCGTAGCCTGGACTAAGGTCGATGCGCGTGCGACGGTCACAAGCCGTATTCTTCCAGCTTGCGATAGAGCAGTTGCCGGTGGATGCCCAGCCGGCGCGCGGCCTCGGCGCGGTTGCCCTGACTCTGTTCCAGGGCCGACTGGATCATCTGTTTTTCCAGCCGCGCCACCGCTTCGGGCAGCGTTCCGGTCAGCGCCGACGCGACAGTTGACGGCGCCTCGCCGGCCTCGGCCAGCGCTTCGTCCAGATCCGCCGCATCGATGCTGGCGCCACGCACCATGACCTGGCTGCGCTGCATGACGTTGCGCAGCTCGCGCACATTGCCCGGCCAGCGGTGCGCAAGCAGGCGCTCCTGCGCAGCCGGCGACAGGCTCTGCGCGCGCGCTGCATTGGCACTCAGAAAGTGCTGAGCCAATAGCAGAATGTCCTGGCCGCGCTCACGTAATGGCGGCAATTCGATCGGCACCACATTGAGGCGGTAACGCAAATCGCTGCGAAAGCGCCCGTCGGCCACGCAGGCTGCCAGGTCGCGATGGGTAGCGGCCAGCACGCGCACATCGACCTTCTGCGGGCCGCTGCCGCCCAACGGCGTCACCTCGCCTTCCTGCAGGAAGCGCAGCAGCTTGGCCTGCATCGGCAGCGGCATGTCGCCGATCTCGTCGAGAAACAAGGTGCCGCCATCGGCTTCGCGAATCAGACCAGGACGGTCGCTGCTGGCGCCGGAAAACGCGCCTTTGCGATGGCCGAACAGCTCGCTCTCCATCAACTCCAGCGGAATAGCCGCGCAGTTGACCGCAATGAACGGGGCGCTGGCACGCGGACTGGCCCGATGCAAGGCGCGTGCGGCCAGCTCCTTGCCGGTGCCGGTTTCACCGGTGATCAGCACCGGCAGATCAGACGCCGCCGCCAGCCCGATGCGCTTGTGCACCGTGCGCATCGCCGGGCTGTGGCCGACCAAGGCATCGTCGTCTTCGTGCGGTGCTTGTGGCGTTTCCGTCGCTGCTGCCTGTGCATCGGCACGGCTGAGCAGCGCGCGCTCCACCACCTCGACGACGTCGGCCCGGCCCACCGGCTTGACCAGATGATCGAAGGCGCCCAGCGTCATTGCTTCGATGGTGTTGCCGCTGGACACATAGGCGGTGAGCATCACCAGCGGCACCTGCCGCGCCTGCGCATCGTCCAGACGTGCACGCAGCACCGCGATGCCATCCATGCCCGGCATGCGGAAATCCACGAACGCCATATCGATCCCGCCTTCGCTCAGCCGCGCCAGCCCGTCCGGCCCGTTGTCGGCCGCGACCACCGTGTGCCCGAGCGAGCGCAAGGTGGCCTGCAAGGTCGTGCGAAACGCCGCATCGTCGTCGATGATCAAGATGCGCGCCATGGCAACTCCAGGATGAAATGCGTCAGCCCGTCGGCATGTGCGTAGCGCGCCTGCCCGCCATGCGCGCGCGCGATCTCGCGCACCAGCGCCAAGCCCAAGCCATTGCCGTCAGTACGGCCACTGACAAAAGGTTCGAACAAGTGCGCAGCGATCGGTTCGGCGATGGCCGCGCCACGGTTGGACACCTGCAGTTGCAGCATGCCTTCCACGTCTGCCGCTTGCAGCATGACCTCGCTGCCTGGGTCGGCGTGCTGCACGGCATTGCGCAACAGGTTATGCACCGCGCGGCCGAGTTGCTGCGGATCCAGGGTCCAGCGTAGCGGCGCAGCCGGCAGCAGCAAGCGGGGCGCTGGCGTGCCCGGCGGCAACGGACTCTGCTCCAGCAGCGTCGCCAGCCAGTCCTGCACCACCACCGTCTCCAGGTGTAGGCGAATCGGCTGCACCATGCCGAGCAGGCTCTCGACCACGCCATCCAGGCGACGGATCTGCCCCAGCATCAACTCGCCATGCGCGGCATCGTCCGGCGTCGCATCGCGGCGCGCGATCTCGTTTTCAAGCGCCAACCGCATCGTGGCGATCGGGTTGCGGATCTCATGCGCCACCGTGGCCGTCATGCGCCCGAGTGCGGCAAGTCGCTCGTGTCGCGACAGCTCGTCGGCCAGGCGGCGTGTCTGCGCTAATGCCTGCGCGTTGCGTTGCGCATAGTCATTGACCGCTGCACCCAGCCGGTCCAGCTCCGGCGTGCCGGTCGGCGGAATGTGTGGCGTCTCGGTGTCGGCGGCCAGCGCCTGCTGGATGCGCTGCAGACGCTGGCTCCAACGCCGCACCAACACGCCCAGCGCAATCGCCGACATTGCCACCATCGCGAAGATCAACAGCATGCCGACGACCAACGGCCGCCAGGCATCGGCCTTGCTGGCCGGCACCCGCGTCATCGTCCATGCCGCGCTGTTCGATGCCAGCGGGCAGGCGCTGATCAGCAGCACCTCGCGGCGGCCGTCGCGGCGGTACTGCGTCGCTTTATTCTGGCGCACGCTCTGCTGCGCCGTACTGACGATATTGGCCCATTCCGCGGCGGGAATATCGGTCTTGTGATCGCTGCCGTCGTAGGTTGGGTACGCGTAGGCAACAAAGCCTTTATGCAGGTCCCAGACACCACCTTCGACACCTGGGGCATCGGCCAGCACCAGGTGCACCACCACCGCTGCCAGGCCCACGCCATCGTCACCACTCCGCGCCGCCTCGCTGGCCCCGGCATAGCGCTGCACGATGCGCGTGCATTGGCCGCTCAATTGCTGGCGTGCCTCCTCCAGCCGCACGCCCTCGGTCTGCCGGTACAAGCCGTACAACATCGTGGCCACGCCCAAGCAGGCGGCCACGATCACCATCCAGATCAGCAACAGTTGCCGGAGCAGCGAACGGGGCATGGGCGAAGCGGCCTGAAGAGGTCAGCCAGTGTGCGTGAATGCAACTGAATTAACGCAGATTGGTCTTGACCAGCTCGATCACCTCATCGCCCCGCCCGCTCATCACCGCCTTGAGCAGATACAGGCCCATGCCCTTGGCCTGTTCGAGTTTGATCGCCGGCGGCACCGCCAGCTCTTGCGTGGCAATGCGCACATCCACCAACGCCGGACCCGAATGCGTGAAGGCCTGCCGCAATGCACGTTCCAACTGCGACGACTCATCCACGCGAATGCCGAGAATGCCCATCGCATTGCTCATCGCGGCAAAGTCCGGATTGCGCAACTCGGTGCCGGTATCCAGGTAACCGGCGGCCTTCATTTCCATCGCCACGAAACCCAGCGATGCGTTGTTGAACACCACCACCTTCACCGGCAGATTCAACTGTGCCAGCGAAATGAAGTCGCCCATCAGCATCGCAAAGCCGCCATCGCCCGACAGCGAAATGACTTGCCGGCCAGGAAATGCTGCTTGCGCGCCCAGCGCCTGCGGCATCGCATTGGCCATCGAGCCGTGATTGAACGACCCCAGCAAGCGGCGCTTGCCGTTCATGCGCAAGTAGCGTGCTGCCCACACCGTGGGCGTGCCGACATCGCAGGTAAACACCGCATCCTGATCGGCAATCTGGCTGATCAGCCGGGTCACGAATTGCGGATGCAATGGCTCGCCCGGATCTGCCGGCACCGCAAGATCGTCCAGCCCTTCGCGCGCCTCGCGATAGTGCGCAAGCGATTTTTCCAGGAAGCCGCGCTCTTCACGGCGCTGCAGCTGCGGCAGCAATGCCGCGATGGTTTCGCCGACATCGGCGGCGATGCCCAGCTGCAATGGGGTGCGCCGACCGAGCGCGCTCGGGTCGCGATCCACCTGCACGATGGTCGCGTCCTTCGGATAGAACTGCCGATACGGAAAATCGGTGCCCAGCATGATCAAGGTGTCGCAGTTGAGCATCGCGTGGTAGCCGGAACTGAAACCGATCAGGCCGGTCATGCCGACATCGAACGGATTTTCCCACTCCACGTATTCCTTGCCGCGCAGCGCATGCACCACCGGTGCACCCAAGGTATCGGCCAAGGCCACCACCGCATCATGCGCGCCAGCGCAGCCACTGCCGCACAACAAGGTCACCGCTTTGCTTTGCTGCAACAGCGCGGCCAGTTGCTGAACATCCTCGGCGGCAGGCAACACACGCGGCTGACGCAGTGCCGGCCACGCGCTGGAGACATGCTTGTCGACCTCCAGCAGCGCGATATCGCCAGGAATCACCACCACAGCCACGCCTTGCTGCAGGATCGCCGAGCGCATCGCGCGATGCAGCACTTCCGGCAGCTGCGCCGGGTTGGTCACCAGCTCCACGAAATGACTGCATTCGCGGAACAGCTCTTGCGGGTGGGTCTCCTGAAAATAGCTCAACCCGATTTCGGACGAAGGAATATGCGCGGCAATCGCCAACACCGGTTGGCGGCTGCGATGGCAATCGAACAGCCCGTTGATCAGATGCAGATTGCCCGGCCCGCAGCTGCCGGCGCACACCGCCAGCTGACCGGTCACCGCCGCCTCGGCACCCGCCGCAAACGCGGCGACTTCTTCGTGCCGCACATGCATCCACTCGATGGTCTGCATCTCGCGCAAGGCGTCGGTCAAGCCATTGAGGCTGTCGCCGGTCACGCCCCAGATCCGCTCAACCCCAGCGCTCTGCAGCGTCTCGGCCAAAAAGCGCGCCAACGTTCTGTTCTTCGCCACGATGCAGCTCCACGCGTGTGTTCAACAAGCGTGCAATGCTCCCAACGGTGATGTCAGTGCAATGTGCTCGTGTAACGAGTTCGCGTAAAAACGCTGGAAAATCAGGCGGTCCATGCAGTTGTGCACACACGTCTCACATCGGCGCTGTGTAAGCGCTAGAGCGTCACCTTTTGCACGTGCTGTATGCACACGATCAGGCAACACAAGAAAGCGCAGCTGAATCTGGTGCGATGATTCATCACCTGGTCAGTTTAAAATTCATGTCGCGTTCCAACGAATAACGGAGAATTTACATCTCGGCAGCGAACGGCATTCGCCTCAGCGCCGGTCCAATCAAAAAAGTAGAGGTATCCCGATCATGAAGACTTCTTTGCTGGCCCTCGGCCTTCTCGCAGCTCTGCCGTTTGCGGCTTCGGCTGCTGAAAACCTCTCCTACAACTTCGTCGAAGGCGACTACGTGCGCACTCCGACCGACGGCCGCGATGCGGACGGCTGGGGCGTGAAGGCATCCTATGCCGTTGCTCCGAACTTCCACGTGTTCGGCGATTACAGCAAGCAGAACGCTGACGACAACGACAACCTGTTCGAAAACACCAACTCCGACTTCCAGCAGTGGGGCGTTGGCGTGGGCTATAACCACGAAATCGCCACCAGCACGGACTTCGTTGCCCGCGTTGCATACCGCAAGCTGGACCTGGACACCCCGAACGTCAGCTTCGACGGCTACAGCGTTGAAGCCGGTCTGCGCAATGCCTTCGGCGAGCACTTCGAAGTCTATGCACTGGCTGGTTACGAAGACTTCTCCAAGAAGCGTGGCATCGACATCGGTGACAACTTCTACGGCCGCCTTGGCGCCCAGGTGAAGTTGAACCAGAACTGGGGCATCAACGGCGACATCCGTATGGATGGCGACGGCAACAAGGAATGGTCGGTCGGCCCGCGCTTCAGCTGGTAAGCCGCACGTCTAACTGCAGCGCGACTCTCTCTCCCGCGTTGCATTGGAAGCCCGGTCCCCCGACCGGGCTTTTTTCTTTTGGGCGATCGGTTGGCGGTTTGTAAGCACACGCCACGCACCGCGGCGTTTTTGCACGGGGAATCCTCGCCAACGATGCACCACCACGAGGACGTGGCCGCGTTCGCGTTGGGTGCGTACCAGTGCCTGACACTTGATCCGCCCAGGCTCCCCCATGCGCCGCACAGCAGCCCATCAACAAAACGCCCGGCATTGCCGGGCGTTTTGTTATGCATCTTCGCGATGGGCACCCAAGTGCCGCCCCGTCGTCAGGTAAACAAGGTCTGCGGATACTCGGGCTTGCGCTCGCGTGCCAGCAATTCCTTCAAGCCTGCTTCCGGGGTGATTTCGCCATGCAATACCGCACGCACGGCGTTGGAGATCGGTAGCTCGATGCCGTGGTGTTCGGCCTGGCGCATGACCTCATCGGCCGTCTGCACTGATTCGACCACCTGGCCAATCTCGCGGATCGCATCGTTCAAGCTCTGCCCACGCCCCAACGCCAGGCCCAGGCGACGGTTGCGCGACAAATCGCCGGTGCAGGTAAGCACCAGATCGCCCAAACCGGCCAGACCCATCAGGGTTTCCGGACGTGCGCCGATCGCTGCTGCCAGACGCAGCATCTCGTTCAAGCCACGCGTGATCAAACCGGCGCGTGCATTGAGACCAAGCTGCATGCCATCGGCCACGCCGGTGGCCACAGCCAGTACGTTTTTCATCGCACCGCCCAGCTCGGCGCCCACCATGTCGTCGCCGGTGTAGGCGCGGAAGGTGGGGCCATGCATCGCGTCGGCGACCACTTGTGCAAATCTCGCATCGTCGCCGTGCACGGTGATGGCGGTCGGCAGGCCGAGCGTGACTTCCTTGGCGAAAGAGGGCCCGGTCACCACGGCCAGCGGAACGCTGGGGCCGAGGATGGCGCGCGCCACTTCATGCAGAAACCGCCCGGAACCGGGTTCGAAACCTTTGGTTGCCCAGGCAACGCCGGCACCCGCTGGGCGCAGCGTTGCGATCAGCCGAATGGTCTCGGTAAACGCATGCGAGGGCACCACTACCAGAATCCAGGTGGCGTCAGCGACGGCTGCCTGCAGGTCGGTGGTGGCACGCAGGCTGTCGGGCAGTGGAATGCCCGGCAGATAACGCGCGTTCTCATGGGTGCGGTCGATGGTGTCCACCATCGCCGCATCGCGGCCCCAGAGCACGGTCGGGTGACCGTGTCTGGCGAGCAGCGCGGCCAGGGCCGTGCCCCAGGAACCGGCGCCGAGAACGGCGATCTTGTGGGTCGAATCGCTCATCGGCGCAATAAGGCTTAGGCGTTGCCAGCCGGCTCGGAATCGGCCAGCGAGGTGCCTTCGTTCTGGCGCTGGCGCAGGGTTTCTGCATACAGGGCTTCAAAGTTGATCGGCTGCAGGTAGAACGGCGGGAAGCCGCCGGCCTGAATCAGGTCGCTGACCAGCGTACGCACGTACGGGAACAGGATGTTCGGGCACTGGGTGCCGAGCAGCACGTCGATCGCCTGCGGCTCCAGGCCAACCAGGCCAAACACGCCGGCCTGCTGCACTTCGGCCACGTAGGCGGTCTTGCCACCGGCGGTGCAGGTCAGGGTCACGGCCAGCACCACTTCAAAGGCGTTGTCGTTGAGGCGCTGGACCTTCTGATTGAGGTTCAGCTGCAGCTCGGGCTGGTTGGCGTCATTGAAGACGGCCGGTGCGTTCGGCGATTCGAAGGACACGTCCTTGACGTAAATCTTTTCGATGGTGAAGGCGGGGCCAGCAGCGGCGTCGGCCGGCGCAGCGGCGCCGTTGAGGATTTCGTCGGACATTCCTAACTCCAGAAACGGTTCGGTGGATGCAGCGTTGAGTGATGCAGACGTGAAAGTGCGAGTCTCTCACGCCAGCAATGGGGGCTTGGCGGGCGCCGCACAAGGCGGATCAGCGGCCCTTGATCAGTGGCAGCTCGGCCATCTGCCAGGCGGCGACGCCGCCTTCGAGCCAGTACACCTGCTCGAAGCCGGCTTTCTTCAGCGTCTTGGCTGCACCAGCGGAGGTGGTGCCACTACGGCAGACCACCACCACAGGCAAGGCCTTGGCGTTGGCCAGCAGCTTGCTGGCCGGGTCGAACTTGGCCAATGCCACATTCCGGCTGCCGGCGATGTGGCCTTTTTCGAAATCGGCGGTCGGCGACAGATCGATCACCAGCGCGTTGTCGCTGTTGATCAGACGGGTCAGCTGGGCCGGCGTGAGCGCGCGATAGCCGCGGAACAGACGCGCGACCTCGGTGACGATCAGCGCGATGGTCAGGCCCACCAGGGCCAGCGACAACATGGGGTTGCGGCCGACAAAGGCCTGCAGCTCTTCGAAATTCACGGGGTCAGGGTCAGTCGAGCGGGCGGGAATTGTCGCACAGCTGGCGCACGCGAGGCCCAGCGCGCAGGGGCCGGACTACTGGCCTTTCCACAAATCGGGCAGGCCGCTGGCTAGCCACCAGCGCTTCTGCTCGGGATTCCAGCGCCAGATCTCGATGCTGCGCACCAGCCGTTCGGCCTGGGTATTGCGGTTGATCACCCGCACTTCGACCTCGCGGCGCAGGTCGCCGTTGGAGTCTTGGCCCACGCGCACCTCGCGGTAGCCGGAGATCTGGATCTGCTCGTAGCGCGACCGTTCCAGGTCGCTGAGCGGATGCGCCTGGGCATACGCCGGCTCAACGAAGCCCTGCGCGGCGTCGAAGTCGTTCCAGCGCACGGCGGCCGTGTAGGCGGCCTGGGTGGTTTCCAGCGCGCGCGCCTGCGCGCGGCTGCCGGCATTGACCACCCCGCTCAGCATTGCCAGCCCGAGCAGGACGACCATTGTGAAGACTGCACGCATGCGTATTCCCCCTGATCCAGCGCGCATCCTACCGCTTTGGAAACGCCACGAAACGCCCGCTCAACGTGGCCGCAGCGGCGCCCGAGCCCAGCGCGATCTGCGCGCGCATGCCGATGCGCGCCTTGCCGCGCTGCCGGAAGGTCGCCAGAAACGTCTCCCAACTGCCCAACTCGGATGGCTCGGCATTGGCCACCAGGTCTTCGTAGACCGGCGCGACATAGCGCAGTTGGCTGTCGGCGACGTAGACATCGGCACTGTGCCCGGCCAATTGCAGTTGCAGGGTCAGCCAGCCCCAGCTGGCCAGCGTCATCAGCGAGGCCAGGCTGCCGCCGAACGCATTGGCCTTGTCGTTGACGTTGGCCTGCAGCGGCGCGCGCAAGCGCAGCGCACCCTCGTGCAACCCATCGACGGCGATGCCCATCGACAGCACCGGTGGCATGGCGATGAACTGCGACTGCAGTGACTGCAGGGCGGATGCGAGCGTGCACGAAGGAGTCATCGGCAAAGACTGAAAGACGGCGAAGGGCGGCATCATGCCGCAATGTTCTGCGGGCGTGTTGTGCACTGCGTGACATGCGGTACCGCATGGTGAATCAAGTCATCGCCGCACGCGACGCACGGGCTAGCTTCGCTTGGAAGTTGCATGCAACAGATCGACCGAAACTTCATGCCCGGCCGAATGGCGCGCAACGTTGTACTGCAAGCTCAATCAACAAGCCATGCCGACCACATGCCCGCCGGTCGACATCGCAACCATCGGCCCCCGCGCTAAGGCGCAAACACAACCTTGCGATAGCCCTGCACCACCCGCAGCAACGCGGTGGCCTTTGCTTTCCAATGCGTGCTGCGCTGCTTCTGCGCGTGTGTCAGCGGCGCATCGATCGTGCTGGTGAACACGATGTCTTCGGCCGCCGTATGGAAGAACTTGTCCTGGATACAAGCCGCCGGCGAGAGTTGATACGTGGACAGCTGGTGCGCGACTGGCGACTCGTTCCATCCGAACAAAAATATATCGGCCATGGTGTGCCAGCGGGCCTGCGCAGCCAGCAACAATCGTGCGGCATCCCTGCTGATGATCAACGCACCTGCGCATACCGGCCAGCAATGTTGATACGTCGATGGGCGCACCAGGCGCAGTTGGCGCCCGGCGACGTCGGCAACCTTGGCATCGAGCTTGATGCGGTTATAGGACGGCTCCAGGCGCACGATGCTATTGCCACCCGGTAGCCAATCGGTACTGCGCAACAGCGTCGGCAGCGCATCGGACAGATGCATGTCGTCTTCGAAAATTGCGGTATAGGCGTCAGCGGAGTCGGCCGCAATGCGCCACGCGGCCTGGTGACTGAGAAAGCAGCCGATGTTGGATGCGGTCCACGTGCGCGGGCCCGTGCTGAAGGCATCGCCCGATCCTTCCAATGGGCGCTCGCGTATGAAGTCGGCGATCTGCTCGGCCGTCAACGTGGCGCCATCCACCGCTGCAATGCGCTCGAACGGCAGGCCCAGCATATCGAAGCGCGCCGACATGGCCTGTAGCCGGTCGCTGCTGCGCTGCATATTGATAAGGTAGGACTTGATCACGACGCCACTCCAGCACGGTTGCAGGCCAGGATCGTGACGGGATTCCCAGCGGTTGCAATAGGTTCTGGACTGAGACGAATGGCGCCAGTCAGGGAGCCAAAACATCGCTCCCGCTGCCTACACTTCGCCATCGATTCGCACTGGCACACCTGGATGCGGCGACAGTGCGCCGCAGGTGTCAGCGCTCTCGCATAATCACGCCATGACCGGCCTTGCCCATCCCGATGCTGCCTGGACCCTGATTTCGCTGCGCCCCGGCGGCGAACACGCGCCGCTACGGCGGGCAGTTGCCCGGCATGGCGGGCGCGTGCTCGCGCTGTCGCCGTGGCGTTTGCAGACCAACGACACCGCACAGGTGCGGGACGCGCTGCAGCAGGCGTTGGCAGCACCGATTGCAGTGTTCACCAGCCCGGCGGCCGTGCACGCGGCGCATCGGCTGGCGCCGCTGCAGCGCCCGGCGCAGGCGCACTGGATGAGCGTAGGCGATGGCACTGCGCGCGCATTGCAGACTTGCGGCATCGACACTGTGGTGCGCCCGACGCGCATGGATAGCGAAGGCCTGCTCGCGCTGCCGCTGCTGCAGGCGCCGCTGCAGGCCGTCGGGCTGATCACCGCACCCGGCGGACGCGGCGTGCTGGCGCCAACGCTGGAACAGCGCGGTGCGCGCATTGTGCGTGTCGATGTTTATCAACGCATCCCGCTGCGCTTGCGCGCGTTCGCCATCCAGTCCTTCGCGCACGCATTGCCGCGCAGCGTGCTGGCATTGAGCAGTGCCGAAGCACTGACGCTGGTCCTGCAACAGCTGCCTGCTGCACTGATTGAGAGATGGCAACAGCGGCCGGTAGTCGCGTCCAGCGATCGGATGCTGGATGCCGCGCACGCCGCTGGCTTCATCCATGTCATACGCGCCGAAGGTCCACTGCCAATGCAGCTTGCCGCTGCTGCGGCAGCGATCGTGACACCACCGCGACCTTGCTGAACTGGGAAGTCATGCACAGCTTGCGAGTGTCCGCCGCTGCACGCCATGCTGTGGCAGATGACTGCGGCGCCTGCGCCGGTTATGACCGCCCGAGGATGTCCGAATGACCGAAATGCCCGCTCCCATGCGACGCTTTCCCTTGGCATGGCTGCTGCTTGCAGTGGCCGTGGCGGCCGCTGGCGTTGCGCTGTTCCTGGGCTGGCGCGCATGGCAGAGCTATCAAGCCGCACAATTGCAGGCTGAGCAGGCGCAGCAGCAGCGCTGGGATGGCACCCAGCAAATGCTGGAAACACTGCGCCGCGATCAGCGCCTGGCTAACGAGCGCCTGCAGGATGCGGCCGCCACCAACCGTGTGCTGCGCGATGAAATGCTGGGCATGAGTCAACGCAGCGCGTTGCTCGAAGACACCGTGCAGAAGCTGGCCGACCCCAATCGTCACGGCGCGCAGGCGCTGCGTCTGGATGAAGTGGAGCTGCTGCTGCGGCTTGGCCAGCAACGGCTGAGCATCGCCGGCGATGCTGACGGCGCGCGGCGCGCGTATGCGCTGGCCAACGGCGCGCTCAACGGCATCGACGACCCCGGTTACCTCAATCTGCGTCAGGCATTGGTGCAGGAACGCGATGCGCTAGATCGTCTCGGCGCAGGCCCGCAGGCGGAAGTCGGCCAGACCCTGGACAGCGTGGCGGCCGAACTGCAGCGCCTGCCGGAGCAGACCGCACAGGACAGCGGCGCGGCGCAACCATGGTGGCAAAAGGTGCTGTCACCGTTGGTGGAGATTCGTCCCAGCCGCGGCGATGCCTTGCTCAACGGCAGTGATCGACATGCCGCGCGCGATGCTTTGCAAATCGAAATCAGCCTGGCCCGTGCAGCCGCAGAACGCGGCGATGCCGTCGGGTTCGCACAATCGCTGCGCCGCGTGGATACCTGGGCCACCCGGCTGTGGCCGGACTCGCCGCAACGTCGTCAGCTGCGTAAACGCCTGCGCGGCCTGCAACAAGCGCCACTGCGTCCGCGCCTGCCGGAACTGGGCACCACCCTGCTGCAACTGCAGGCCATGCGTGAAGGGATATCCACCCAATGAAAGTCTTGCGTACCGTCTTGATTCTGCTGGTTGCCGTGGCGCTGGGCGTGCTTGGTGCGCAGTGGCTATCGCACCAAAACAGCTACGACCTGGGCAACGTGGTGGTCAGCGTAGGTGGCAACGACTACCACGCCGCCATGCCGCAAGCGCTGTTGATGCTGCTGATCGCCTTGCTGGTGCTGTGGCTGCTATGGACGTTGATCAGCCTGCCATTTCGCGTGTGGGGCAAATACCGCCGCAAGAAGGGCCGTGCGCGTTTGATCGAAGGCCTGCGCGCTGCCGATCATGGCCAATGGCAGCGTGCCGAGCGGCTGCTGGTCAGTGCCAGCGAAGACGATGAAGTGAGCGACATTGCCCTGGCCGCGGCGGTGCGGGTGGCCGATGCGCGCGGCGATGACGCGGCCGCGACTGCACTTGCACAGCAACTGGCCGAGCGCGATCCCACCGCCTATGCACTGCTGCAGGGCGAGCGGCATCTGGCACGCCAGCGCCCGGTGGAAGCGATCAATGCGCTCGATAGCGCCAACGCGCAGCCGCTACCGGCACGCGGACTACTGCTGCGCACGCATGCACTGACCCAGATCGGCCGCGCCGACGAAGCCTACGGCCAGCTTGGCGCCCTGCGTCAGCAGGCGGTGTTGGCGCCCGATGCCTACAGCACGCTGGAAGCGACGCTGGCCGAGCAGACCCTGTTGCAGGCCAGCGACGCCAATGCGCTGGCCGAGCGCTGGGAAGCATTGGCTAAAGCATTGCGCACCACGCCAGCGGTGGTCGGCGCCTACGCGCAGCGCGCGGCCGTACTGCATTGGGACGATGCGGCCGTGCATAGCCTGGAGCAGGCGCTGGACGCGCAATGGGACGAATCGCTGGTGCGACTGTACGGCGTGCTGCCGCTGGAAAAATACGATTCGCGCCGCGCTAGTGCGCAGCGCTGGTTGACTCAATACCCGGATAGTCCGGGCCTGCTGCTAACCCTGGCGCGGCTCGCACGTCATCAACAGCAGTGGTCGCAGGCCGAAGAATTCCTGCATCGCGCGATCGCCAACGGCGCCGGTAGCGAAGCCTGGGAAGAGCTGGGACGCGGTTTTGCCGCATCAGGCGATCTGCTGTCGGCCCAGCATTGCTACGCCAATGCCTTGCGCGCTGCGCGCGGCGAACCGGTGCACGACGGCATGCCGCAGCAGTCCGTGTGCGCGCCGATCATGGCGACGGATGACACTCAGCCCGCCGATCCGCATGCATCGGACGATCGCATTCTGTAATCGAAACAGCGGCGGTATGCGGTTCGCTTACGCCGCACCTGTTTGGCTGACAACGCTTGCCAATGCGCGTCATGCAGGTATGCAGTTCATCGACGAAATTGCGCTTGGCATATCGCCGCTCACAGCCTTGGGCGTCGCCTCGAGAAGACGCCGCAACTCATCCACTGCGTATCGTGACAGCTTGGGCACTTCCGTATTCGTTGTGCACTGAGCGGTGAACACTCGGCCCATGCGGCCCTTTTACATGGTTCTGGTGATGCGCGATCTGGATCGAATCCGCAGCAACTATGGCGCGGCCGGCAACGCCCGCAAGAAGTCGTCGCAAGCCCCGAGATAGCGTGCCTGCTGGTGATCGATCGACTGTACCGACAGCACCCGCGCACCGAGCCTGCCGACCACGAGCATCACCGCCATCACGCCGGCGCCGATCACCCAGCGCAGCTCACTCTGCAACGACAGACCGCACACCAGCAAGGCAAGCACCGATGCCATCGTGATGGCCACATAGCGCACGCGGCGTTGCTCGTGGTGCGCGCACAGCGTCAACACATGCGCGCTGCGCTTGCGCAACACGATGGCCAGAATCACATACGGCAGCACCCCCATCAGCAACGCCAGGTAGATCACCGGGTGATGCCAATGAAAGATGTAGCGACGCGATGGCATGTCGGTCGGCGCATTGCACTTGATGCAACGCGGCGGCAGATTCGCGCCCGGCGTGCACACCAGTACATCGTCCTCGCGCCACACATCGCCGTGTGCGGGGGTCAGATACAGCGTGGGTGGCTCACGTCCATCAGTATTCGACATCCATGTGTCCTTGCAGGTTTAGATTTGGGATTCGGGATTGGGATTCGTAAGAACGGGATTCACTTCTACTTTTGCGAATCCCCAAATCCCGAATCACGAATGCCCAATCCCGTGTCGCGCAGCGGCATCAGCGCTCGACGATCGCCACCACGCCCATGCCGCCGGCGGTGCAGATCGAAATCAATGCACGGCCGCCGCCGCGTTCTTCCAGCTGCTTGGCGGCAGTCGCCACCACGCGCGCACCGGTGGCGGCGAACGGGTGGCCGGTGGCCAGCGACGAACCCAGCGGGTTGATCTTGTCGGGGTCGATGCGGCCCAGTGGCGCATCCAGGCCCAGCCGGTTGCGGCAGTAATCCTCGCTTTCCCATGCGCGCAGCGTGCACAGCACCTGCGCGGCGAAAGCTTCGTGGATTTCGTAGATGTCGAAGTCCTGCAAGGTCAGGCCCTGGCGCGCCAGCATCTGCGGCACCGCAATTGTCGGTGCCATCAACAGGCCTTCACCGTGCACGAAATCCACCGCCGACACCTGCGCGTCGCGCAGATAGGCCATTGGCGTGTGGCCGTGCGCCAGCGCCCAGGCTTCGCTGGACAGCAGCACTGCGGCGGCGCCATCGGTCAGCGGGGTCGAATTGGCCGCGGTAAGCGTGCCACGGCCGGAGGTCTTGTCGAAGGCCGGGCGCAGCGTGGCGAGCTTTTCCAGCGAGGTGTCGGCGCGCAGGATGTTGTCGCGCGAGACGCCGCGGAACGGGGCGATCAGCGAATCGAAAAAACCGCGCTCATACGCAGCGGCCAGCTTGTGGTGCGAAGCCACCGCCCATTCGTCCTGCGAATCGCGTGAGATGTTCCATTCCTTGGCCATGTCTTCGCAGTGGTCGCCCATGCTCTTGCCGGTGCGCGGTTCGGCCACGCCAGGAAATTCCGGCTTGAGCTCGGCCAGCTTGAAGCCGCGCAGCAGCGTCTTGAGCTTGTCGCCGGTGGCCTTGGCGCGATTGGCGGCCAACAGCCGCGCGCGCAACTTCTTGCCGTAGACGATCGGCACTTCGGAGGTGGTGTCCGAGCCGCCGCCAATGCCCGAATCAATCTGCCCCAGCGCAATCTTGTTGGCGATGGTGATCACCGAATCCAGGCTGGTGCCGCAGGCGCGCTGCAGGGTGATGCCCGGCGTCAGCGGCGACAGACCGGACGAGAGCGTCGCCTCGCGCGCCAGGTTCCAGTCCGAGGAGTGCTTGATCACCGCGCCCATCGCCACTTCGCCCAATTGCTGCCCATGCAGCCCGAGGCGCTCGACCAGCGCGCCCAGCGTGCGCACCGACATGCCCAGGTTGCCCACATCCGCGTATGCGGTGTTCTGACGACAGAACGGGATACGAACGCCGCCCAGAATGGCGACGGGACGGGCTGCGGGCATCGGCTGACCTGGCATGGAGGACTCGGGGACATGGCCTGCACAGGGCCGGCAGGCATAATGGCCCGCAGTGTAGCTTCGACCCCGTGATGGGCCAACCGCGAATCATGAGTAAGACCGAACACGGCGTAACTGCCATGGGTGTGCTGGCGCTGGAATTGACCGGCGGAAGCGCGCCCGAGCGTGGCGCATTGGCGCCCGAACAGGCCGGCATGCTGGCCGAACGCATTGGCCGCGATCTGGCGCAATGGATCCCCGAAATCCGCGATCTGGAACTGAGCGTGGCGCTGGCGCATTTCGATCCGGCCGAAGTGTTGCGGCCCGGCTGGCCACTGCATCGGCGTCTGGAAGAGCTGCAAGCGCGCGCACCTGGTCGTGACCAGGGCCCGCGCGTGTTGGCCTTCGGTGCCGATGCGCAGGGCGAGATTCCGCTGCCGTTCCGGGCCGATGCGCAGCTGGTAGGCGGTGGGCTGCGCGTGCTGCCGTTCCTGCTGTCCGGCGATCCGCAAACGGTCGCCACCGTGGCCGATGCAATGGAAGAAGTCTTGCTCGCTCAGGGCATGGCGCAGGCCGACACCGCGTTGCTGGCGCAGGAGAGTTTTGGCGCCCGCATCGAGCATGCGCGCTATCTCACCGCCAACGATCTGGCGGCGATGATGTCGATGCAGTACGACAACCAGGGCTTAGCGCCGCTGTGGCCGCTGATCGAAGCCGCGCTGTTGGCACCCCAAACCGAAGAATGGCTGGAACAACCACCCGAGCCGGTGTTGCGCTACACCGATGGCGAAGTACGCATCGCCCTGTTCGACCCGGCCGGCTGGTGCGACTACTACGCACACGACCGCGAAAACTGCGAACGCCTGCGCGGTGTGTACGAGCACTATCTGGCGCGCCAGCGACAGATGGCCGCCGTGCTAGAAGCGCATGGCTTGCCGGTGCTCTACGTGCATGTCGAACCGGGCCAGGATCCGCGGCAGGCACTGGCGGCATGAGCCTGACGCCGGTATCCATGCCCCCTGCATTACAGGGCGTGCTGGAAACCGGAGTGTATGTGGCGGATCTGGAACGCGCATGCGCGTTCTACGCACGTGTACTGGGCCTGCAACCGATGCATCGTGATGCGCGCATGGCTGCGTATGCGATTGCGCCCGGGCAGGTCTTGTTGCTGTTTCTGCAAGGCAGCACCTCAGCGACGGTCACGCTACCGGGCGGCACGATTCCGCCGCATGACGGCAATGGGCGCCAGCATTTTGCACTGGCCATCGCAACCGATGCCCTGCCCGGCTGGGAAAACCATTTGCATGCCTGCGGTGTCGTCATCGAAGGCCGCACGCAATGGCCAGGCGGCGGGCAAAGCATTTACTTCCGCGATCCCGATGCACATCTGCTGGAGCTGGCGACACCGGGGTTGTGGGCGAATTATTGAGTGGTCGTTGCTGCTGCTTGAACTACGTTGCACCTATCGATGGACAGTGAAGCTATCGACGCAATCGACGCTCTGGATGCATGACCTGAGCTTCTGCGTCCGCTTGTACTGCATCCACGCGAACGTTTCGATGTGTTCTCTGCATTGAGCGTACAGCCGCGCTTCGACGAATACAGCTGTACCTATAAAAAAAACGCCGCAACGATGACCGCTGCGGCGTTCTTTGTCGACTCAATCACTGCCCATATCGGCACCACACGTCAGTTGCCGGTATCCCCAGTGATGGTGAATCAGCCGCTGCGATGCATTAGCAGCGGCATTCGCCCATTTACTTGGTCGCCGCCTGCGCGTTATCGGTGGTGATCACGCCGCAGGCCAGACGGCCGCCGGCGTTGCCGGTGGGCTGGGTTTTGTAGTCGTCGGCATCTGCGTGCACGATCACTGCGTGGCCGGCGATATCAAACTGATCGGCCTTGCCGAGATTGACGTTGCTCGACACCGGGCCGTCGATGCTGGCGTTACCCTGCGCATCGGACTTGATGTTGGGCATGTCGCCACCGTGGTGCGGTTCGGCGCTGACATTGCCGTGAGCGGACTGGGAGGGGTTGAAGTGGCCGCCTGCGCTGCTGCCGTCTGGCGCGCTGCAATCGCCCTTTTCGTGGATGTGGAAGCCGTGCTCGGTATTGGGCTTGAGGCCACTCAGCTGACCGGTGGCACGCAGTGCGCCGTCGACGGTCTTGAAGGTCACCGTGCCTTTGACGTCATTGCCCTTGGTCGGCTTGAGCTCGGCGGTTGCAGTGGTGGTGGCGGCCGCTTCGGTGACCATGGAGGCGGCGTGTTCGCCACCGTGCGCCGCTTCGGACGGCGTGCTGGCCTGCGGCGCGGGTGACGGCTCGGCCGGCGCGGGCTCGTCGCGCTTGCACGCAGTCAACACCAGGGCGGTGGCCAGAAACAAGGTGGTCGGAACAATACGCATGGAGTACTCCTGAAGAAAGGCCGCAACTGCAGCCGTTGTTGCCCTAACTCAGGGCTGCGAAGGGGGCGTGCCCCATTGGGTGACGCGAATGACGCCGCAGGCCAGGCGCGCGCCGGCATTGCCGCTGGGCTGACTGCGATAGTCGTCGGGGTTGGCATGCACGATCAGCGACTTGCCGACCACATCCGTCGGAGCGCCGTCGCCCAGACTGATGCCGGACAGAATCATGTCCAGATGCACCACGCCTTCGGCGTCTGCACGCAAATTGTCCATGTCGCCCAGATGATGCGCGCCGCCGCCGGCACGCCCGTGCGGCGCACCGCCCGGGTTGAAATGCGCGCCAGCGCTGCTGGCATCGGCCGCGCTGCAATCGCCGCGCTCGTGCACATGGAAGCCGGACACGCCACCCGCGCGCAAGCCACCGACGGTGCCGGTGAGGCGAATGCCCTGCAATGCCGGCACCAGCACCACCCGGCCGCTGACCAAACTGCCCGAGGCCGATGTCAGCACTGCTTCGGCCTGTTGCACTGGGCGAGTGGGCACCACGCGAGCGCCCGGCGGTGGCGGCGCCTTCGGTGGCGGTGGCGTGCTGCTGCAGGCGACCAGCGCCAGCGCGGCGAGGACAACGATCGTCGGCGACCGGTAACGCATCAAGCAGTTCTCCTGATCAGGCTGGAAACCTATGCGGACGCATGTTCACGTGTCATGAAATGCACGTGGCGGCGGCTCAGGAGTTTACGGGTTGCGATGGGTGGTCGGGCGTTTGAGGCCTGGGTTGATGGGTGCGCGCTAGCTGATTGTGGGAGTGCGATAAACATGGATCGCGCGCGCCGCGCCATGCCGCGCGCTATGTCCCCTTCTCCCGCCGCGAGAAGGTGCCCGAAGGGCGGATGAGGGTACGGTGTCGCTGCTCCCTTTCCCGCCGGGGCGTCGTCCTCCTTCGTGGGTGATGAAGATGGCGCGTAGCCGGATGAAGTACCGGCGAAGCCGAGTGCAGGTTAAGTGCGCGAAGGCTGCGCCCCGTACCCTCTCCCCCCCTTCGCGCCCCCGGCCCACGCCAGCGGCGCGGGCGCTCCACAACACGTGCACCTGCGGTGCGCAAGCCGCGCCTTGTCGCCCCAGTGGGAGAGGGCTCAACTCCGCGCGTGGTCTGCTGCGCGATTGCGATAAGCGTGTATCGCTTAGGCGTCGATCCATCTTCCAGCGCGAGACCTTCCAACGGGAGAGGCCTTGGGCAACCTCAGCGGCGTTTGCGCCCTGGGCCAAGTTTACGGGTGACGGTGTTGCGGCCCAGGCCCAGGCGGGCGGCGGCTTCGGCGCGGCGGCCCTGGGTGAGATGCAGGGCGGCTTCGAGCAAGGTTCGGTCCAGGCGCTCGCGCGCTTCGGCGTGCAGGCCCTGAGCACCTTCGCTCAGGCGTTGCGCGGCCCAGCTGGAGAGCATGTCGTCCCATTGCCCATCGCTGCGACCGCTGCGGTGACGACGTCCACCACGTGCCAGTGCGGCGTCCACATCGACCACGTCGATGATGTCAGCAGTGGCCAGTGCGGCCAGGCGCCAGCACACGTTTTCCAGTTCGCGCACGTTGCCTGGCCAATCGTATTGACGCAGGTCTTCCAACGCGGTCGACGAAAGGCGTTTGGGCAGCATGTCGAGCTTGCGCCCGGCCATGGCCAGGAAGTTTTCGGCCAGTTGTGCGATGTCGCCACGGCGTTCGCGCAGCGGCGGCAGTTGCAGCCGCACCACATCCAGGCGGTGCAGCAGATCTGCGCGGAAGCGGCCTTGTTCAACCAGCGCTTCCAGATCCTGATGGGTGGCGGCGATCACGCGCACATCGACGCGGATCAGTTCGCGCCCACCGACGCGGAAGAATTCGTTCTCTGCCAGCACGCGCAGCAGGCGGGTCTGCAGCGGCAACGGCATGTCGCCGATTTCATCCAGAAACAGCGTGCCGCCATCGGCTTGTTCGAAGCGGCCGATATGCCGTTTGGTCGCACCGGTGAAGGCGCCGGTTTCGTGGCCGAATAACTCGCTTTCCAGCAATTCGGCGGGAATGGCGGCGGTGTTGAGTGCGACGAAGGGTTTGCGCGCGCGCGGCGATTCGTTATGCAGCGCGCGCGCGACCAGCTCCTTGCCGGTACCGGTTTCGCCGTTGATCAAGACCGACAGCGGCGCCTGCGCCAGACGCCCGATCGCGCGGAACAAGGCCTGCATTGCGGGCGTGTCGCCGATCAACGAGGCCGAGCCCTCGGCCAGGCGCGTGGCGACGATTTCTTCGGCGCCCGCATCGGCATCCGGCAGCGCGCGCGCGGCCAGGGCCACCGCATCGTCCAGGTCGAAGGGCTTGGACAGGAACTCGTGCGCGCCGCCGCGGAAGGCGCCGGCAGTGCTGGCAACGTCGGTGTAGGCCGACATCACGATCACCGGCAGTTGCGGGTGTTTGGATTTGAGTTTGTCGAGCAAGGTCAGGCCGTCTTCGCCGGGCATGCGCACGTCGGTAAACAGCAGGTCCGGCGTGGGCCGCATGGCAAGCGCCTGCAGTGCGGCGGCGGCGCTGTCGAAGCCGTCCACCGCGTAGCCGGCATCGCGCAAGGCGGTGGACAGCACGAAGCGGACCGAGCGGTCGTCGTCGACTACCCAGATGTGGGATACGGCGGCGGCCTCAGCCATGCAGATGCTCCTTGTCGTGATCGCCGGCCAGCTCGGGCAGCAGCAGGGTGAAAACGGTATGGCCCGGACGCGAGCGATAGGTCAGCGTGCCGTGGTGTTCGCGCGAGACCTGCTGGGCCAGCGCCAGGCCCAGCCCGCTGCCTTCGGCGCGGCCGCTGACCAATGGCAGGAACAGGTGCTCGGCCAGTTCTTCCGGCACGCCGCCGCCGTCGTCGATGATTTCCAGCCGCAGCGACATCGCATGCACGCGGTCGCGGATGCGCTGGCCGTGTTCGACGCGGGTGCGCAAGGTCACACGGGTGGCGCCGGCCTGGAAGGCGTTGCGCACCAGATTCCACACCGCCTGGGTCAGGCGGTCGCCATCGCCCAGAATGTCCGGAATGCTGGGGTCGTAATCGCGCTGCACCTGCACCGACCAGCCGCCCTCGGCTTCGGCCAGGCGCAACACCCGTTCGAGTACCACGTGGATGTTGAGGCGGTCGTGCGGGCGCGCCGGGGTGGGCGAGAGCAGCCGTTCGAGCAGGGTGTTGAGGCGCTCGATCTCGGTGCCGATCAGCTCGAGCAGCTCACGCTCGTCTTCATCGCGTCCAGCCGAGCGGCGTGCGAGTAGCTGCGCGGCGCCCTTGAGCCCGGCCAACGGGTTACGCAGTTCGTGCGCCAGCCCCTTGAGCGCGGCGCTCAAGGCATTGGGCAAGGCGTGGGTGGGATCCAGCGCAGGGAATTCGTCGACCGGGTGGGTTTCCAGCAGCCAGCCGCCATCGTCCAGCCGCGACAGCCAGCCTTCGGCAAAGCGCGGCGCGTCGTTGGGCAGGCCCAGCGCCAGCCGGTGGAGACGCAACACATCACGCTCGTCGTTGAGCAGGAAGCGCGCCAGCGCATCGCCCTGCACTTCCAGCGCGGCTAAGGGCTGGTCGACCAACCGCCGCGTACTGACCCCGAGCCAGCGCGCGAATGCCGGATTGACACCCAGCACGCGTCCCTCGCGGTCGGCCCAGGCCACAGGCGTACCCAGGCTGTCCAGCGATGGCATGGAAGAGGAGGTCACCATTGCACCAATTTAGTGCAAACAGAATGGGAATGCGCCGATGGCGCGCAAAACGAAGCGTGTATTGAAACGATGCTGGCTGGACGGCGACGGGGCGCACCGATCCAGCGTGCATCCGCGCCGGCAGTCACGGGCGTGGGGCTGGTCATGCAGGGACCTCGGCGGTTGTTCCGCGCCAACGGGGCGACGGGGGGAAAACGGACCCGGCTGGGCAGTCCCATCCGGGTCATTGCGCCACCCGCGGCAGCGTGGCCGCGGGTGTGCATGCTCAGGACTCGTACGCGGCTTCACCATGCGAGGTGATATCCAGACCCTCGCGCTCGGCTTCTTCGCTCACGCGCAGGCCGAACACCAGCTTGGCGACCACAAACCCCACCACCGAGACCACGCCGATCCAGCCAAGGGTGATCGCGACGCCCAGCGCCTGGATGCCCACCTGATGGACGATGTCGTAATCGCCGCCCTTCTGGCCGCCCAGCGAGGCCGCCGAGAACACACCGGTCAGGATCGCGCCGATGATGCCGCCCAGGCCATGCACGCCGAACACATCCAGGCTATCGTCGGCACCGAGCAGGCGCTTCAGGCCGGTGACGCCCCACACGCACAGCACGCCCGCAGCCAGACCAATGACGATCGCGCCGAACGGGCCCACGGTGCCGCAGGCCGGGGTGATGCCGACCAGGCCGGCCACCATGCCCGAGGCCACACCCAGGGCGGACGACTTGCCCTTGATGATCTTCTCGGTCAGCGACCAGCCCAGGATGGCGGCGGCGGTCGCCAGCAAGGTGTTGAGGAAGGCCAGCGCCGCACCGGCATTGGCTTCCAGGTTGGAGCCGGCGTTGAAGCCGAACCAGCCCACCCACAGCAGCGAGGCACCGACGAAGGTCAGGGTCACGTTGTGCGGCTTGATCGCCTCACGCCCGAGCCCGGCACGCTTGCCGACGAAGTAGGCGCCGACCAGGCCGGCAACACCGGCATTGATGTGCACCACGGTACCGCCGGCGAAATCCAGCGCGCCCAAGCCGAACAGATAGCCGCCTGTAGCCCAGACCATATGCGCCAGCGGCAAGTAGCCGAAGGTGAACCAGATCACCGAGAACAGCAGCACCGCGGCAAACTTGGCGCGTTCGGCAAAGGCGCCGACGATCAGTGCGCCAGTGATGCCGGCGAAGGTCGCCTGGAATCCGACGAACACGTATTCCGGCAGGCTCACGCCCTTGGTGAAGGTGGCCGACAAGGTTTCGATGGTGACGCCCTTGAGCAGCGCCTTGTCCAGATTGCCGATCCACGCGCCTTCGCCAGAGAATGCCAGGCTATAGCCGTACAGCACCCACAGGATGGTCAGCAGCGAGAACACCGTGGCCACCTGGATCAACACCGACAACACGTTCTTGGCACGCACCATGCCGCCGTAGAACAGCGCCAGGCCCGGCACCACCATCAGCAGCACCAGCAAAGTGGAAGTGAGCATCCAGGCGACATCGCCCTTCTCCACCACCGGGGCGGCTTCGGCAGCGGCGGCTGGCGAGGCGGCCGGCTGCGCCGACGGCAGCGGTTCGGTGGTGACCGGCTCGGTCGGCAGTGGGGTGACCTGCGGTGTGGACTGCGCATTTGCACTGGCCATGCCAACGACCACCAGTGCGCTGAACAACATCAGCATGCACATGCTGTAGAACCGGGCCTTCCACCCGGCAAAAAGAGCTGTCTTCATACGAACTCCGGGGCTGGTGGGGTCAGAGCGCATCGGCGCCGATCTCGCCGGTGCGAATACGCACCACCTGCTCGATCGCGGTGACGAAGATCTTGCCATCGCCGATCTTGCCGGTGCCGGCGGCGTTCTGGATCGCCTCGACCACGGCGTCCAGGCGGTCATCGGTGACCACCGTTTCGATCTTGATCTTGGGCAGGAAGTCGACGACGTACTCAGCACCGCGGTACAGCTCGGTGTGGCCTTTCTGGCGCCCGAAGCCCTTGACCTCGGTCACGGTGATGCCCGACACGCCCGCTGCGGACAGGGCCTCGCGGACCTCGTCGAGCTTGAACGGCCGGATGATGGCGGTGATCAATTTCATGCGCATACCCCGAATGGTGGAAAGAACCGGCCGGCATTGCGCCGCCCGGCAGTGTCAGTCACCTGGATGCCAACCCCGGCATCCGATCGTTCGCGATTGCGCGGACCCCAGCGGATGTCATGCATCCGCCTCGTGGGAGAGGTCAGGCCCGCGCGCCGCGAACGATGTGCTCTCTCATTACCCCTGCAATCCACGGCCGGTGCCATGGATCGCTCAAACAAGTGTGCGGCGATGGCAGAGGTGGGAGGGGGGCCTCCACCATCGCCGCGGTGGAACTCAGTTGCCGTAGTACAGCTGGTACTCCAACGGGTGGGTCGCAGCACGGAACTTGGTGACTTCCTGCATCTTCAGCGCGATATAGCCGTCGATGAAGTCGTCGCTCATCACGCCGCCGGCCTTGAGGAACTCGCGGTCCTTGTCCAGCGCTTCCAGTGCCTGATCCAGGCTGGAGCAGACCTGCGGAATCAGCTTCTCTTCTTCCGGCGGCAGGTCGTACAGGTCCTTGTCGCTCGGTGCGCCCGGGTCGATCTGGTTCTTGATGCCATCCAGGCCGGCCATCATCAGCGCGGTAAAGGTCAGGTAGCCGGACTGCAACGGATCGGGGAAGCGCATTTCGATGCGACGCGCCTTCGGGTTGGTGACCCACGGAATGCGGCACGAGGCCGAGCGGTTACGCGCCGAATAGGCCAGCATCACCGGCGCTTCAAAGCCCGGGACCAGACGCTTGTAGCTGTTGGTGCCGGAGTTGGCGAAGGCGTTGATCGCACGGGCGTGCTTGAAGATGCCGCCGATGTACCACAGCGCCATCTGCGACAGGCCGCCGTAGCCGTCGCCGGTGAACAGGTTGACGCCGCCCTTGGCCAGCGACTGGTGCACGTGCATGCCCGAGCCGTTGTCGCCCACGATGGGCTTGGGCATGAAGGTAGCGGTCTTGCCGTTGCGGTAGGCGACGTTCTTGATGATGTACTTCATCGTCAGCAGTTCGTCGGCCTTCTGCACCAGCGAGCTGAACTTGGTGCCGATCTCGCACTGGCCGGCGGTGGCCACTTCGTGGTGATGCACTTCGGTTTCGATACCGACCTGTTCCAGCGTCTTGATCATTTCCGCGCGCAGGTCGTGCAAGGTGTCGGTCGGCGGAACCGGGAAGTAGCCGCCCTTCACGCCCGGACGGTAGCCGCTATTGCCGCCGTCGTACTTTTCACCGGTGTTCCAGGCCGCTTCTTCCGAACCCACCTGGAAGAAGGTGTGGCCCATGTCGTTGGCAAAGCGCACCGAATCGAAGATGAAGAATTCCGGCTCCGGACCGAAGAAGGCCTGGTCGGCGGTGCCGGATGACTTCAGATAGGCCTCCGCACGCTTGGCAATGCCGCGCGGGTCGCGCTCATAGCTCTGCATGGTGGCCGGGTCGAGGATGTCGCAGGTCAGCACGATGGTCGGATCGGCGAAGAACGGATCCAGATACGCAGTGCCAGCGTCCGGCAGCAGCACCATGTCCGACTCGTTGATGCCCTTCCAGCCCGCGATCGAACTGCCGTCGAACATCTTGCCTTCTTCAAACAGCGCCGGCTCGATGATATTGGCCGGAAAGGTGATGTGCTGCTGTACACCACGCATATCGACGAAGCGCAGGTCGACAAACTCGACCTTGTTGTCCTTGATCAGCTTTTCAACATTTTCCACGGACATCGGAAGAAACCTCAGGCAGGAGTTAAGTGGTTCGTGGGCGGTACTAGAGCAGGGACCGTGCCAAGCCTTTGAACTTCACAAGCCCTTGATTTTGCTTACATCGCTCGCGACCGCTAGATACACTTAGCACCGCAACCGTGCAAATCACCAACCATAAAGCACCAATATGGTGCGTGCCGCAATGCACTATCCTGACCCTCCCCCAACCCTCTCCAGTCCGATGTCCGATCTGATTTCCGCCCTGCTGTTGGGCATTCTCGAAGGCCTTACCGAATTCCTGCCGATCTCCAGCACCGGCCACCTGCTGATCGCCGAACAATGGCTCGGACGCCGTACTGACTTCTTCAATATCGTCATCCAGGCCGGCGCGATCCTGGCCATCTGCCTGGCGCTGCGGCAGCGGTTGTGGACCCTGGCCACCGGCCTGGGCGAGCGCGACAACCGCGATTATGTGCTCAAGGTCAGCGTGGCCTTCCTGGTCACTGCGGTGGTCGGGCTGATCGTGCGCAAGGCCGGCTGGCAATTGCCCGAAACCCTGCAGCCCGTCGCCTGGGCGCTGCTGATCGGCGGTGTATGGATGCTGGTGGCCGAACACTTCGCCGGCAAGCTGCCCGAGCGTGACGTGGTGACCTGGAAGGTAGCCATCGCGGTGGGCCTGGCGCAGGTCGTGGCCGGCGTTTTTCCCGGTACCTCGCGCTCTGCCTCGACGATCTTCATCGCCATGTTGCTGGGCCTGAGCCGGCGCTCGGCAGCGGCGGATTTCGTGTTCATGGTGGGCATTCCGACCATGTTTGCGGCCAGCGGTTACGCGTTGCTGGAGATGTACAAGGAAGGCGGTTTCGGCACCGAGAACTGGGCCGATGTGGCCGTGGCCTTCGTGGCGGCGACCATCACCGGTTTTGTGGTGGTGAAGTGGCTGCTGGGCTACATCAAAAAGCACCGTTTCACCGTGTTTGCGGTCTACCGCATCGTGCTCGGCGCGGCCTTGTTGCTGTGGCTGCCGGCTGCGACGGGCTGAGACGCAACGACAACTGTCGGGCCTGCACATCGCGATCACCGCGACGTGCAGGCCCGGCGTCCACGTCGCGACGCCGGTCATTGCCCCCGGCGCACGCTGGCGGTATCACTGACGCATCGATCCCCGGGAGCTGCGCATGCGTGCCGTGTTCTTCGCCCCTGCTTTGCTGGCGGCGGGCGTGACGGCCTGCGGATCGGGCACCTCGCCGGACCTGCCCGGCTCCCACCACGCCACTGCCCAGGCGCCTGTCATGGCCACCCCTGATGCGGATAACGCCCCGTTGCGCAACGCTTTGCGCGCGCAGCACTGGCACTTGCAGCAGGCCAGCGATGCGCACGGCACCGCCTTGCGCAGCCTGTTCGTCGACGGCCTGCCACCACCGGTGCAACTGGACTTCAACGATCAGCGCATCCAGGTCAGCCAGACCTGCAACGCCTTGGGCGCCAACTACAGCGTGGCCCAGGCGCAGGTGCAAATCGGCCGGGTGGTCTCGAGCAGGCGGATGTGCGCCGACGCACGCCGGATGGCGCAGGAGCGCGCTGCCAGCGACCTGCTGTCCGGCCGCTTCGCCGTGGTCATGGACACCGCCGCGGCGGCGCCCCGACTGACCCTGACCCGCAGCGATGGCACCCGGCTGATTTTCGGCGGCACCCCCACTGCAACCACCCGCTACAGCGGTCCAGGGCAGACGCTGTTGATCGAAGTGGCCGCAGACACGGTGCCCTGCGTGTCCGACCCGACGCGGCGCTGCCTGCAAATACGCGAGCAGACGCAGGCCGGCCAACCGGCCACACACGACTGGCAGCCGTTCGAGGGCACGATCGAAGGCTTCGAGCACGAAGACGGCATCCGCAATCTGCTGCGCGTGACCCGCGACCCGGCCGGCACGGACCCGAACGCCAAACAGGTGTACGTGCTCGACCAGATGATCGAAGCCAGCAGCTAACCCAGCGCCGGCGCAGCATTGGGCCTGTCAACGGCGCCGCAAGCTGCGACGCCATTGCGGCGCGTCAGAACTGGATCAGGACCTTACCCATGTGCTGCGCCTTGGCGAAGTAAGCGAAGGCCTGGGGCGCCTCATCGAACCGGAACATTTTGCTGTGCAGGGTTTTGATGCGGTGCTGCTCGATCGCGCGCAGCAGGTCCGCGAACATCGCCCGGCTTCCGTTGGCGATACCGCGAATGGTCACATTCTTGCGGATCAACGACACATAGTCGGGAATCGGCGAAGAGGTGCCGGGAGTGACGCCGATCACCACGATGGTCGCGTTGTCAGCTGCCGCCTTGATCGAGTGTCCCAAAGTGTCCTGCCCGCCGGTCTCGATGATGACGTCGGCGCCACCGCCGGACAGCTGCATCACCGCCCCGGCCCAGTGGGGATGGGTGCGATAGTTGACGGTGATCTCGGCGCCCAGGCGGTGCGCGAGGGCGAGCTTCTCGTCGCTGGATGAGGTGATGGCGACGCGGGCACCGTGGAGCTTGGCGAGTTCCAACGCGGCCATCGAGACGCCACCGGTTCCCAGACGAGCACCAGATCCCCGGCCTTGATCCTGGCAACTTCCACCAAGGCGTGCCAAGCGGTGACTGCTGCCGATGCCAGCGCAGCGACATCCTGATCGTCCAACGATGCGGGCACCTTGATCAGCGTGGAGGCAGGCAGCACCACCTTTTCCGCCAGCCAGCCATCGTGGGTGACGCCCAGATCATGGGCGAACATCTCGGTTGCGAACCTGCCCTCCAGCCAGGTGGGGAAGTGCCCGCTGACGACACGGTCGCCCGGCGCGACGTCGCTGACGCCTGCACCGACGGATGTGACGATGCCCACACCTTCGGCAACGGGAACGCGCGTTTCCGCGAGCTTGCCGGCGTGGGTGCCTTACGGGATCTGCAGGTCACGGTTGATCACGCCAACCAGTCGTGGAGCGACGACGACCTGACCCGTCCGGCAACCGGCTCGGGGATCTCGGCCGCGACCAGGCTCTCGAGGCCGGTTTGAGTGCCAATCTGGAATGCTTTCAAGGGATTACCTGTACTCAGACGCCGTCCGAAGGTGGCTGGCGTCATGGGGATGGAACGATCGCCGCCGCCGTCGCGATCACTCAGCGCAACGATGGGTTCAACGTGTAGGTGCCGTGCAATGCGGCTTCCGCCAGCACATGGCCCTGGATTGCCGACAGCACGTCGGCGGCGGTGAAGCTGTCGGGCAGGCTGAGCGTGGCCACGTCCAGCGCGAACACCCGGAAGAAATAGCGGTGCATGCGCAGGTCGTTGAACGGGGGGTATGGGCCGTCGTAGCCGCGGTAGTCACCGGCCATGTCGGCATTGCCGGCGAACCACTGGGTGTAGGAATTCAGGCCCTGCCGGGCACCGGCCGGGCCGGGCGGTTGCTGCTTGCCCTTGACCACAAAGCCGTCGCTGCAGCTACCGGCGGCAATTTCATGCACATCGGCGGGGAGATCGGCCATCGCCCAATGCACGAAATCGGTGCGTGGCTGCTCCACCGGAATCTGCAGATCGTCGCGGCCGACGGTGTCGGGCACGGTCGGTACGTCCGGGTCCAGGCACAGCAGCGCGAATGACTGCGTGCCGACCGGCACCTCGCTCCAGGCCAGATGCGGGTTGCGGTTGGGCGCAAAGCCGTCCGGCGTACCGGCGGCAAATTCCACTGCGATGGGCTTGCCGTTGTCGATGCTGGTGCTGGTCAAACGCATGGAGGATCTCCGAGGGAAGCGATACGGACCAGGGTGCCTGGGTCCGTGCCGCAGCGGAAGACCTCGCCATGGAACCTTCTGATGCGCTCGGTCGGGTTTACCGTTGCCCGCGCAGTGCGCCGGCAAGCAATACGACAACCGCGTTGTTCGCGCCTCAGTGCTGCGGGTAGCCGAAGCGCACGGCGATCAGGGTGAGCAGATCGAATTGCGCGCCGAGTACGCCGCGGTAATTGCGCCAGCGCCCGGAGGCCAACCGCGCCGGGCCGCGTGGCTCGACCAACGGGAAGCTCAGACCGAAGGCCTGTTCAAGCGCCGTCGAAATGCCCTGCGGATCGTTCTCGATGCCGTCCAGCCGGATGATCCGGTGCGGGTACAGATCGCGTTCGTGCAGCACAGCCAGTTGTTCCAGTGCGATCAGCAACCACTCGGTGGCCTGCTTTGGCGACTGCAGTGCCAGCGGCGCAGACGCGCCGGCCGAGAGCCAGTCCAGCAGCATGTCGCGCGGGTCGCGTAGCGCAATCGCCAGCCGACCCTCGGGCAGGTGCGGGCGCAGCGCGGTCAACAAGGTGTTGTCCCACCACAGCAGCCAGTCGATGACATTGCCATCGTCGATGCCGCGGCGCGGCAGTTGTGCCTTCCAGCCTTCCACCAGCGCCGTCGGTGCCAGTTCGCCGGAAGCCAGCTGTTCGAGCGTGCGGTAGCTCTGCAGCGCATCCGACGGCGGCGTGGTGCCGTAACGGTCGCCGCGCACCAGCGGGGTGGCCGTGTCCATCACCGCGATCAGGCGTTCGACATGCGAGCCGGGCATGCCCCACACAAACAGCGGGCGCGCGGTGACGGTGTCGGGGATGGTCCCCAGCGCCGGCCACTGCGTCGGCTGTTTGGTTGCCTGCGGCGGCAACGGCAACCGGTGTTGGGCCTGTTCGCGGTGGAACTGCATCCAGGTGCCCACGGCGGCATCGGGCTGCCCGGCGCGGTCCTGCACATTGCCCAACCACGGCCGCAGCACGGTCTGCTGCGGCGCAGGCAGCGATTCGATCAACGATTCGACACAGGCGATCGCCGCCGGCGGGTCGCGCTCCAGCAAGGCTTCGACAATGCGCTGCTCGCCGCTGATGCGGCCCGGCTCCACCGCCACGATCTGGCGCGCCACCATCTCCGCTGCGTCGGCATGGCCCTGCATGTCGTGCACGCGCATCAGCGCTTCCAGCGCCGGCAGGTGCTCGGGCATGGCCAGCAGCCAGCGCTCGATCACTGCCTGTGCCTGCGGCCCGCCGACCGGCTCCACCGCCAGGCGGGCCAGCCACAGGTCGTGCGCAGTGGCCGAGGTGGCCAGCGCCGCATCCAGGGTGTCGCGCGCATCGTCCACCGCGCCCAGTCGCTCCCAGGCGGTAAGCAGCGCATGCAGCGTGCGGCGGTCCGCCGGCCAGTGCGCCAGCGCCAGGCGCAGATGCGCGGCGGCTTGGTCTGGGCGACCGGCCTGCAGTTCCATCTCGCCGGCAAGCCGGCGCATGGCCGGCAGATCGCCGCCGGGCTGCTCGAGCACGCCCTGCATCGCCGCCAGCGCATCGTCCAGACGGCCCTGGCGCTGCGCCAGCTGCGCAATGAAGGCGCGTAGCGCGATGCCGGGCGGATTGAGCTCGATCACGCGCTCGAAGGCGCGCTCGGCGAACGCAAAATGCTCCTTCTGCAGATACGCAAAGCCCAGCGAAAACAACACGCGTGCATCGTCGGGCAGTTGCTCGGCGGCGCGGGTGAGCAGCGACAGCGCGCGGTCGCTTTGGCCCCGGCGCATCTCCACCACGCCATCGAGCGCCAGCAATTGCGGGTGCTCCGGCGCCAGGCGCGCGGCGGTGCGGCTGAGCCGCTCGGCCTCGTCCAGATCGCCACGTGCCACTGCCAGATGCGCCTGCATCACGTAGGCGTTGAATTGGTTGGGATCCAGCGCGGTTGTGCGCGACAGCGCGGCATCGGCGGCAGACAGATCACGTGTCGCCAGCAACGCGCCGGCGCGCAGCAGATGCAGGTCGGCATCTTCGGGCGTCAGCATCAGCGCGGTGTCGATGCTGTCCAGTGCCAGCGCCGGCTGTCCTTGTTGCTGCAGCGCCACCGCCAGCCAGCGGTGCGCGGCAACGTCGTCGGGCGCGGTGGTTGCCCACTCGCGGGCCAACGCCACTGCATCGTCGGCCGCATTGCGGCGCAGGGCTTGAAGAATGGCGTCTTGCATGGCGGCGGTGGGTCCCGGACAAACCGCTATTGTAACGATGCGCGGTGCCGCGACTCGCTGTGCCAGGAGCGCTGGCGTGTACCGCGACGCCGGCGTCTTGTGCAAGGCGTGCGTCATCGCCCTTGAACTCACATCAACCGATCGCGCCGGTCAGGCGGTTGAACGCTTGCCAACGTTCGACGCAGCACGCGTGCGCCACAGGCCACACCGAGCGCTCCAAACACCAACTGGCCCATGTGCCAGAGCGCAGCGTGCGCGCCGACGGAAACCACTCCTGCGCGTGAGCGGAACACCCTCTCTCCGGTCTGCAGATAGGTGTAGAGGCTGATCGCGCTGAAGTAGACCATCACGCAACCGACAACCACTGCTAAAACGGCGACGACGGCATCCATGTACGGATGTCGTCCCAGCATCATTCGCGAGCTGACGTCAGCCGCTCGGCCACCCAACGTTCGGCAAAGCCGTCGCCGCGGGCGTTTTCCAGAAAGCCGCAGTGGCCACCCCAGCGCGCGATTTCCAGCTGCGCATGCGCCGGCAACTGCCAGGCGGCAAAATCCTCGAACGGAATCACCGGGTCGTCTTCGGCCATCAGGATGTCGACCGGCACCTGCAGGTTGGCCAGGCGTTCGCCGGCAATCGAATAGCTGTCGAAATACGCTTCCAGCGAGCCGTGCCCGGTGTGTTTGACCGCCAGCCAGGCCATCAGCCCGCGCATGTCCAGCGCCAGGGTGGCGTCGTCGTAGCCGTGCTGGTCGGGGAACAACGCGCGCTTGCGCAGCAGCGATTCGCGCCATTTACGACGGAAATACCAGTCGTAGAACTGCGGGCCTTTTTCCAATTGCGTCATGGCGGCGGCCGGGTCCAGCAACGGGCACACCGCCGCCACGCGTGCCAGCGGCAGGCCGGCGGCGGGCGCACGTAATGCCAGCCGCAGCGCGAAATTGCCGCCCAGCGAATACCCTGCAGCCAGCAACTGCGGCGCGGGAAAGCGCCGCCACAGATCGCCTGCGGCATTGACCACTTCTTCGATGCGATCGGAGTGGAACAGATCCACATTGAGATGGTGGGTGCCGCCGTGGTCGCGGAAGTTCAGCCGGAACACTTGGTAGCCCAGGCCAAGCAGGCGCGCGGCGGTCAGGCGCATGTAATTGGAATCGGCACTGCCCTCCCAGCCGTGCAGCAACAGCACGGTGCCGCGCAGCGGCGCATCGCCGGGCGGGATGCTCATCCAGCCCTGCAGGCGCACACCATCGCCGCCATCGAGAATGTGTTCGCTGGTGACCGCGCCGCTGGCGGCGAGCAACTGGCGGCTACGGATGCGCCGCAAGGCGCTGCCGCCAAGCACCGATTGCACATGCGGATTGCGCAGCCAGCGCGGCGGCAGATAATCGGAGGCGTTCATGCGCGCATCGCACCGGTGTCGCGGCTGACCGCAGGGAAGAGGTGCGTGCGCATCGCCGGCTAGGACTCCATCGCCGCGATGATGCGTTGGCGCGAGATGTCGGCCAGTCGGCGACGGCCTTCGATATCCAGCGCGCGAATCGGCTCAAGAAAGTGCACTTCGGCCAGCCGCGACGGCTCGCCCAGCAGACGCACGATATTGGCGAAGAAACTCTCGCGCTCACCGAACGCGACCACCGCCTGCGCACTGCCGCGCACGCCGTAACGCAGCGCCACCGGCTGTACCGGCACACCGGCTTCTACCGCCGCTTGGAAGATGCGCGCATGGAACAGGCCAACCTCGGTGCCGCTGCGGGTGCGCCCTTCCGGGAACACACCGACCGGCTTGCCGCTTTGCAGACGCAGCAGCATTTCCTGCAGCACTCCGCCCATGGATTCGGTATTGCCGCGCTGATGGAAGATGGTCTGGCCCTTGGTCGCCAGCCAGCCCACCAGCGGCCAGCCGGCGATTTCGCGCTTGGCCACAAATCCCATCACGCGTTGGCTGTGCAGCATGGAGATGTCCACCCAGCTGACGTGGTTGGCCACGAACAGGGTCGCGCCCGGCAACGGCGTACCGAAGTGGCGCAGCCGGAAGCCAAACACGCGCATCAGGTTGCCCTGCCACCAGCGGATCATCAGCTCGTCGAGGGTGTCGTCGTGCCCGACGCGAATCCGTGCCAGCGGCGGCGCCATCACGCACAGCACAGTGACCGGCAGGCACAGACACACATGCAGCAACAGCAACGGCACCCGATACAGGTAACGAAGCAAACGCAACGCGCCGCCAGCATCGCGCGTGGCGTACAGGGATGACTCGCTCATTCGACGAACGGAACCGGTAACGGGGGAAGGAAGCGCAACCATTGTGACAGCAGCGTGGCTGCCGCGCAGTGCCGGCAGCGGGCGACGCTGTTCCATGCATGCCACTGCCGAGCGAGCTCAGCCATTGCCGCGCGCAACCACCGCCAGGGTCAACCGCGACACACAGACGCGTTTGCCGGCCGGGTTTTCGATGGTGATGTCCCAAACATGCGTCCTGCGCCCCACGTGCACCGCGCGCGCGGTGCCGGTCACCAGCCCCTGGGTGGCGGCGCGCAGGTGATTGGCATTGATCTCCAGCCCCACGCAGATCTGGGTCGACATATCCACGCACAGGTTGCCGGCGCTGCTGCCCAGCGTTTCGGCCAGCACCACCGAGGCGCCACCGTGCAACAGGCCATAGGGCTGCCTGGTGCGCGCATCCACCGGCATGGAGGCGCGCAGCCAATCGTCACCGGCTTCGGTAAACACGATGCCGAGATGTGCGATCAAGGTGTCACGGCTGGCGGCGTTGAGGGCAACTAGATCGACGGGTTCGCGGAAGGTCATGGGCTGGGAATCGGGAATCGGGAATCGGGAATCGGGAATCGGGAATCGGGAATCGGGAATCGGGAATCGCAAGAGCATCCACGTGCCTGGCGTGCGATGCAACGTTACAGTGCGGCTGGGTGCCAACAGCCAGCAGCGATGATGCGATGCGTTGAACAAATCCGTCTGCGACGGGTGCAACTTCTCAGCGCTGCTCTTATTACGTACCGTCTCTTAGCAACCTGCGCACATCTACGACGATCTACCGGCAATACAGCGCAACATCTTGCATCAACCTGTCTTCACCAGTGCAACGCATCAGCCGATCAAAGAATCGGCACCAGCCCGGCGCCGAAGGCGGTGAGCATGCGAACCAGCAGCCATTTCGGGCCGACATTGACCTCCGGGAAGTCGCCCACCGCTACATAGCACTTGCGGAACTGCGGGTCCTGGCGCTTGAGCGGGAACGGGCAATCCGGGCCGGGCTGGAACTGGTAATTGGTAGCGTAGCGCCACGGCCAGAAGTCCAGCACCGGCAAGGCTTCGGAGACCCTGCCCACGCTGTAGTTCAACCCGCTCAGCACCGGCGGTTTTTCGCGCGGGGCCACCGTCCAGGCATTTTCCGGAGACATATCGCGTTCGATGCTGGCGGCCAGCGCCTGCGCAAAGCGCGGGTCGTCGATCACCACGGCCGCTTCGGTGTTGTAGTTCTCGCTGCGCGGGTCGAAGTTGTGCGTGCCGATCACGCCGATCCGGCGATCCACCACCAGCGACTTGGCATGCAAGCCCATGCGCGCACCGGCGCGGGTCACCGGCAGCGGCTTGTTGACTGCGCGCGTGCCCAGGAACGAGGGCCGCGTTTCGGTACGCAGCACGCGCCGATCGACCTCGCTGCCGCCCGGTGTACGACCACTGCCACTGCTGCCGCGTAACACGCTGCCAGCACTTGCGCTTGTGTTCCCATCTGCACCGCTGCTGCCGCGCATCGCGTTGCCAGCCGCACTGCCGCCAATCAGGCGATTGTTGCGGCTGTCTTGGTTGATTTCGGAAGCAGGGTTGAGCGGATCCGGCACCAGGTTGGCGTAATCCACCGGCGCATCCAGCGGGAATGGCTTGAACTCGTACACATTGAAGCCCAGCTCGCGCATGTTGCGGCGTTTGAACTTGTACGACAGCGCATACACGATGGGATTGTCGGTGGCCGCAAGGCTATTGGTCGACACCACGATGCGCGGCGGCTGCGGGTGCGTGCGCAACGTGCGGAAGATCGCCTGCGCCTGGTCAGACAACACCAAGTACGGCGTCTGCAGCAGCACTTCCTGCTGCGCCCCGGCAATCAGGCCATCCAGTTCCGGCGCTGTGGAAACCGCCTTGGCCGCATGTTCCTTGCGGTGTTTTTGTGGCAGATCGGCCACATACAGCACGTGCTGCACCGGTATGGCCGGGGTCACGAAAGCCTCGCGTACGAATTGCGCATCGCGCGCTTCGTGATCCACCCGCGCCACCCGGTCGGGCCGGCGGAAGTTCGCTGGTGGCATCTGCGGGACGCCCTGCTCCAGCAGCACGCGCCCGACATCGTTCAACCGCTCGGCCGGCACACTGCGCCGGGCACGCCAGAACGCATCGAAACTGGCGGCCATCGCACGCACTTCCGGACCGGCCAGAATCACATCGCGGTCGCGAAAGTTGTACTCGCTGTCCCAATCGTAATAGTCGTCCTGGTAATTGCGCCCGCCAACCACGCCGAGCACGTCGTCCACCACCAGCAGCTTGTTGTGCATGCGCTGATTGAAGCGGCGGAAGCAGCACAGCACGCTGCCGGCATAGTCGAAGTAGTTGAGTTTGACCTTGCCGAAGGTGGGGTTGTAGATGCGCAGCTGCAGGTTTTCGTGACTGCTGGCCAGCGCACCGAGAATCTGCAGATCGGTGATCGCCGACAGCTGATCGATCAGGATGCGCACCTTGACGCCGCGTTGTGCGGCATCCATCAGCGCGTCCATGATCATGCGCGCACTGTCGTCCTTGTCGAAGATGTAGGTCTGCAGGTCAACGCTGCGGGTGGCGCTGCGGATCAGATTGAGCCGGGCCACCAGCGATTCTTCGCCGTGGTCAACGATTGTGGCGTAATGCCGCGGCACCGCCGGTGTGGAGGCAGTGATCGCCTCGCCGCCCAGCGCGCGCAGCGGCGACGGCTGCGCGCAGCGATTGGCCTGGGTGCAATCCACCACGGTGCTGCGTGCCGCAGCGGCGACGCCGGCGGCACGGTTGCGTTCGGTTTGCGACAGGCTGGCGCATCCGGTGCCGAGCAACAACGTTGCCAGCACGAGAACCCTCAACAGGCACTTCACGGGCGGCGCGCCTCCTGCAAGCGCCCACGCAGAATGAACGTCACCCTGTCGCCCAGGGCCATCTGCCACGCATTCATTCCGTAACGTCCACGCAGGACCGTACCTCGACTGATCACGTCGCAATCATAGCCCGGCCGGGTGCATTCGGCCGGGGCCAAGTGCAGGGTCTCGGTATGGGTGATTCCGCGGATGGTCAGGTTGCCGGTGATGTCGCCACCGCCCTTGATCACATCCTCGGTGTACGGCAGAGACTCAAATTCAACGACCGGGTACTGCGCGACATCGAAAAAATCCTCGCCCCGCATCCAGCTGGTGTAACGATCCTTGCCGGGAATCTCCACCTGGGTGGCATCCAGCCGGAATCTCACCTGCTGGCGTTTGTCGGGCAGTTTCACCACTTCACCGCGAAAACGCGGGAAAAACCCCTCGATCTTCATCCCGAAACGGGTTTTGATCTCGAACCCGAAGCGCGATTGCGCCGGGTCGATGGAATGCACCTTCTGCTGCGCCAGGCAGGGCAGCGTGACCCAGAGCGCAAGCCAGGCGAACCAGCGCAGCGACGATGACACGGATCAAGGCCACCAGAAGGCGGTCAGGCGGGCGATGCCCGGCTCGATGGTGGCGTCCAGCGGCAGGGCCATCAACGCAATCGAGGCAGTGGGCATGCCACGGTAATCGCCGGTCTGCCCGCTGTGCATCAGCGCCGCCAGCCGTTCCAGGCCAGGGTTGTGGCCGACCAGCAGCAGGCGCTCGGCCTCGCGATGTTCGTCCACCAGGCTGGCCAGGGTGCCGGGTGTGGCCTCATAGATGCGTTCGTCCAGCCGTTGTTCGATATAGCCGGTGAGCTCGAGCACCGCTTCCAGGGTTTCGCGGGCGCGCCGGGCCGGCGAGCACAGCACCCGGTCGGGCACCAGCCGCTGCTCGCGCAGCCAACGCCCGGCCGCTTCAGCCTCAGCGATGCCGTGCGGCGACAGCGGGCGATCAAAATCGGCCTGGCCGGTATCGGCCGGTTCGGCGTGGGCGTGTCGCAACAAGATCAATTCGCGCATAGGAACTTTCCGGTTCTAGGACTTCTTGAGCCACTTGAACAGCGGCTCCCAGTCCTGTTGATGGTCGCGCACCTGCGCCGAGCGGTAATCGAACAAGCTGCGTCCCAGCCCGGCCATCACTACATAGGCCTGGGTGTCGCGCAGTTGGGTCACCAGCGGGTACGGCCAGCTGCCGATCATGTCGGCGGCCTGTTGCGAGGTTTGGGTCCAGGGGCGGGCGCGATTGAGCACCAGGCCCACCGGCAGCTTGCGCTGGTGCACACGCGGCACCTTGGCGAGCGTGTTGAGAAAGCCGACCACCGCTTCGATATCCAGCGCCGAGGACAACACCGGCACCACGATGGCATCGACATGGTCGAGGAATCCGCCCAGATCGTCGGCCATCGCTCCGGCCGGCGCGTCGATGATGAGGGCATCGGTGCCGTCCGGCAGGGCTGCCTGCCAGCTGCGGCGCTTGGTGGCGTCAATCGGCAGTACCGCACTCTCCAGGCTGGCGCGGCGCTGCGCCCAGCGGGTGGACGAGCCTTGCGGATCGGCATCTGCCAGCACGGTGCGCTGGCCTTGCAACGCCGCATGCGCGGCCAGATTGGTGGCGATCGTGGTCTTGCCGACGCCGCCTTTGGAGGCGGCCACCAGAACTGTCTTCATGCACGCCTCGCTTCCGGGAGCAAGCCGGCAGCGTACACCGCGGCAAGGTGAGGAAGTAGTCGAAACCTGTTAAACGCGTTGATGTTGTATAGGCAAAGACAGCGCCGACCTCCAGCAGATGGCCGCAAACGCCTTGTGCCGCACGTGCGCAAAGCAATGGCTACACACCTCTCACCCAGCGCAAGATCATCTACACGTGTTGCCCAAATGCAGGGGTGCATTGCATGGGCGATGGCGTCGTCGCAATGCAGCATGGCAGTGGTATCGGGCCTCGCCCTTTACCCAAGGGACGGGCGCAAGCGCATGCGGGCAGCACTGCTGCTGTCCTGCTGCCTCTAGCGGATATCAGTGCCGCAGCCTTACGCCACCAACCACGCCAGCAGCCAGGCCCACGCCGGCAGCGTCAGCAACGACAACAGAATGCTGTAGCCAACCATCGCTGCAGCCAGACGTGGCGCCAGCCGGTGCGAAATGGCCAGCGCGGCGGCGGTGATCATCGTGGGCATCGCCGATTCGAGCACAGTGGTCTGCAGCATCTGCCCGTGCAGGCCGAGCGCCCAGGACAGCGGCAAGGCCAGGACCGGCATCAGCAACAGCTTGAACACCAGGCCCACGGCCAGCGGCTTGAGTTCGTCCGCAGGCAGGCGCAGCTGCAGCGAAAAACCCACCGACAGCATCACCAGCGGCAACATCGCATCGGAAAGGTTCTTGAGGCCGGAGCCAATCCAGTTCGGCGGTTGCTCGGGCATCAGCGTCAAGGCGAACAGCAGCGCCCACAAGGGCGGGAACTGCAGCACCCGCATCAGGATCAGCCGCGCGGTTGGCGGGGTATCGCCGCTGTAGCGGGCCAGCACGTACAGCCCGAACGTGGACAGCAGCACGAAGGTGCCGAACTGGTCGTAGACCACTGCATACGGCAACGCGTGATCGCCGAGCAGCGCGCGCACCATCGGAAAACCGATAAAGCTGGAGTTGGTGAACACCACGCACATCAGCAGCGCGGCGTATTCGGCGCGGCCGACGCGCAGCAGGCGGCTGCAGCCCCACAGCAACGGCACGATGATGGCGGTGAGCAACCACGGCGTGGCAATCACCCCGCCCAGCGAGGCGTCCAGATGCAGGCGCGGGACATAGGTCAGCACCGACGCCGGCAGGCAGATGTACAGCACGATGCGGTTGAGCACATCGGCGCTGTTGTCCGGCAATACCCGCAGGCGGGCGAACAACAGGCCCAGCCCCAACATGGCCAGAATCAAGGCAAATGCATCTACCGCCATGTGTGATCGTGTCCGTTGGAAAGCGATGCACAGGATCGCATAGCGTGCGTGGCGCGCATCGTTGAATCTGTTGGCTTGGCTGATGCGAGGCGCACGCCACCCAAGCTGCGGTCACCGCGAAGCTCCAACGGCATTGTTTGGCTATGCGGAAGCCAGCATATCGAAGGCGCGGTGCCCTTATCGCTCCAGCCAGTTAGTTGGACAAGCGCATCCTTGCAACGTGTCTGGCGATGCTTAGCGGACAAGGCCCTGCAGCAGACCCACAGCGTCGAGTGCGCGGTGGCCTCACGCTCGCGGGACGCGCCTTGAACCCGTCCATGGGGGACCGATGGCGGCGAGGACACCGCACTAGACAGTTGGTCGGTGGATTTATAGAAGCTGCTCATGGTGCGGAGGCAGTACGGCTTCGCGCTTGGACGCTGCAAGCTGGCCGCGCTTGTTTACATAGCTAGCAAGCGCCACCTGTCGCCCGCACTCACACACCGACCATCTCAATTGGTCCTTGCCCGCTCACCGTCGCGGGACCCTTGGCGGCATGGATGCAGCCACGGAGCTTACAGGGACGTACTTGCAGCGTGCCCTGCGATGGTAGGCGGCAAGGGCCCTGCAGAAAGCTGCAGACCAATGCGCTGCATCTCACGCATCGACCTCACAATGTCAGGAAGCCAAAGTTCTCAGCCGTGATTGCGCGATCAGGCGCAGACCTGATCAGCCTTTCACTGAGCTAGCGGATCGACGTTACCAACCTTCGCTGCAGGTAAGCGGCAGGCAACGCACCAGATCGATAGCGAGCGATCAGGTACACGGCAACCCGTCGATCCGGTGCACAACCCGCGCTGCAGGAGATCCCCGCAGCGCGGCAAGGCGGTTACGGAAACGCGGGCGGCTTGGCCTGCCAGGCGGCAAAGACCTCGGCCAGGGTGGCGCGCTCTGCTTCGCGCCATTCCGGCAAAAGGGTTGCGTAGTTGGCGGTGCTGCTCCAAAGGTCGGGCCAGGTGCGCACGGCTGCCGCATACCACTCGACCGCCTCCTGCTTGCGCCCTGTGCGCCAGAGCGCGAGTGCAGCCGTCGTCGGCAACCAGGCCGCCGTCGCCGGACGGCCGTTGGCCAGGTTGGCCCACTGCTGCAGCGCCTTGTCAGGCTGGTCGGCACGCAGCAGATCCCATCCGTAGTTCCAGGTAATGGCCCGGTACTGCTGACTGCCGTTGGAGACCAGCGCCAGCGCGCCTTGGTAGAGCTCATCACCTAACTGCGTGCGCCCGCCGGCGTAGGCCAGCGACGCCAGCTGCGCGCGCGGATCGGCCGCACGGGCATCACGCTGCACCATCGCCGCAAGCCGATCGACGACTGCATCGCCCTGGCCTTGTACGGCGACCACGGCCTTGGTTGTGCTGCGGTCTTCGTCGAAATAGAACTCTTTGGGCTTGGGCAGGCTCTGCGCCTGCGCCAACGACCACACCCCTCCGAGCAGGGCCAGAGCGGCACACGCGTATTTCCTTTTCACTGTATTTTCCCCTGACAGCAAACGACTCCTTCCCGTCCCCATCCTACCTGCAGCGCGTCGGCTGCGCATCCGCACGGGGACGGGTGCGTGAAAGCTGACTGTTACACTTTGCGCCGCCGTTTTGGAATCCGTCGGGTGCGTCAGATAGTTTTAGATGACGCGCACCGGGGCCCAGCCACCTTTCCGGGCACGCCATGACCAGTACCGCTGCGCTTTCTTCTCCCGACTCTGCCAACACGCCGGAGCTCGGCCAGGTGGATACGGATTACACGCTGGACCACAAGTACACGCGCACCGATGGGCGCATCTATCTGTCTGGTGTGCAGGCGCTGGTGCGGCTGCCGCTGCTGCAGCGGCTGCGCGATGACGCCGCCGGGCTGCAAACCGCCGGCTTCATCAGTGGCTATCGTGGCAGCCCGCTCGGCGGGCTGGACCTGGAACTGTGGCGTGCGCGCAAACACCTGGACGCGGCCAAGGTCACGTTCACTCCCGGCCTCAACGAGGACCTGGCCGCCACCATGGTGTGGGGCACCCAGCAGACCAACCTGTTCCCCGGCGCGAAAGTGCAGGGCGTGTACGGCATGTGGTACGGCAAAGGCCCGGGCGTGGACCGCAGCGGCGACGTGTTCAAGCACGGCAATGCCGCCGGGACTTCTCCCTTCGGCGGCGTGCTGGCGCTGGCCGCCGACGACCATGCGTGCCGCAGCTCGACCCTGCCGCATGGGTCGGAAGAGGAATTCGTCAGCGCGATGATGCCCATCCTCAACCCCGCCGGGGTGCAGGACATCCTGGACATGGGCCTGCTGGGCTGGGCGATGAGCCGCTACACCGGGCGCTGGATCGGCTTCAAGACGATTGCCGAAACGGTGGAATCGTCCGCGTCGGTGGACATCGATCCGTTCGCACGCACGATCGTGCTGCCGGAGGATTTCGCACTGCCGCCGGGCGGTTTGAGCATCCGTTGGCCAGACCCGCCGGTAGATCAGGAGATGCGCCTGCACCGGTATGCGATTGCCGCAGCGCAAGCCTTTGCACGCGCAAACCACATCGACAAGGTGGTGCTGGATTCGCCGCACGCGCGCTTGGGCATCGTGACCACCGGCAAGAGCTATCTGGACGTGCTGCAGGCGCTGGAATACCTGGGCCTGGACGCGCAGGCTTGCGCGCAGATCGGCATCCGCGTGTACAAGGTCGGCATGAGCTGGCCGCTGGAGCCGGTGGGCATCAGCGCATTTGCGCAGGGTCTGGAAGACATTGTGGTGGTGGAAGAGAAAAAGGCTTTCATCGAGCGCCAGATGAAGGAGCTGTTCTACAACTGGCCGGTCAGTGCCGGCGCGCGGCCGAGCATTGTCGGCAAGTACGATGAGCAGGGCGCGTGGATCCTGCCCTCCACCGGCGAGCTGACGCCGGCAACCATTGCGGGGGTGATCGCCAGGCGCATCCAGCCCCTGCTGCAATCGAGCACGATCAATACCGATTCGATCGAACAGCGTCTGCGCTGGATGGATGCCAAGGAAGCGGAAATGGCCTTGCCGCGCGCGCAATTCCCGCGCGTGCCGCATTACTGCTCGGGCTGTCCGCACAACACCTCCACCGCAGTGCCGGAAGGCTCGCGCGCGCTGGGCGGTATCGGTTGCCACTACATGGTGACCTGGATGAATCGCGCCACCGACACCTTCACCCACATGGGCGGCGAAGGCGTGACATGGTCGGGGCAAGCGCCGTTCACCGATACCCCGCATGTGTTCCAGAACCTGGGCGATGGCACCTATTTCCACAGTGGCTCGTTGGCGATCCGGCAGTCGGTCGCCACCGGGGTCAACATCACCTACAAGATTCTCTACAACGATGCGGTGGCGATGACCGGCGGCCAGCCGGTGGACGGCACGCTCACCGTGCCGGACATCGCGCATCAACTGCGCGCCGAAGGCATCCACGACATTGCGGTGGTCAGCGACGACATCGGCAAGTGGACGCGGCGACGCGACCTGTTTCCTGCCGAGGTCGCGTTTCACGATCGTGCTGAGCTGGATGCGGTGCAGCAGCATCTGCGCACCGCCAAAGGCGTGTCGATCCTGATCTTCGACCAGACCTGCGCCACCGAAAAACGCCGCCGTCGCAAGCGCGGCAAACTGATCGATCCGCCCAAGCGCGTGATGATCAATTCGCTGGTGTGCGAAGGATGCGGCGATTGCGGCGAGAAAAGTTTCTGCGTGTCGGTGTTGCCGAAAGAAACCGAATTCGGGCGCAAGCGGCAGATCGATCAATCCAATTGCAACAAGGATTATTCCTGCGTTTCTGGCTTCTGCCCGAGCTTTGTCACTGTGCATGGCGGCGCGCCGCGCAAGGGTAAGCGGCGCGATGCCAGCACGCTGCTGGACACGCTTCCCTCACCGCCCAAGCGCACCTCGCTGGAGCAGCCCTGGAATATTTTGATCACCGGCGTCGGCGGCACCGGCGTGGTGACGATCGGCGCGCTGCTCGGCATGGCCGGGCATCTGGAAGGCAAGGGCGCCACGGTGCTGGACCAGACCGGCCTGGCGCAAAAGGGCGGTGCGGTGACCACGCATATCCGCATCGCACGCCAGCCTGACGACATCCACGCCGTGCGCATCGCTGCCGGCGAAGCCGACCTGGTACTGGGTTGCGACATGGTGGTGGTCAACGATTATTGGGTGCTGTCCAAGGTGCGCGACGGCCGCACCCAGGTGGTGCTCAACACCTACGAAGCCATGCCAGGCAGCTTCACCACGCAACCGGATCTGCAGTTTCCCGCTGCCGAGATCATCGCCGGTGTGCGCACCGCACTCGGTGGCAAGGAGCCGTTGTTGCTGGATGCCACGCAGCTGGCAACTGGATTGCTGGGCGATGCCATCGCCAGCAATCTGTTCGTGCTCGGCTACGCTTGGCAACACGGGTTGGTGCCGTTGTCGCATGCCGCATTGATGCGTGCAATCGAGCTCAATGGCGCGGCCGTTGCGATGAATCAGCAGGCATTTGCCTGGGGCCGCTTGGCTGCGATCGATCTGCCGGCGGTGCAACGCGCCGCGGGTCTGGCCGGCACCGACGCGCCTGCATACCTGCACGGCGACATACCGCAAGCGCGCGACCCAGGCAGCTGGGAAGAGCACGACCTTAGCGGTCAGGGCGCACCGCGTGCGCTGGCGCAGACCGATGGCAGCACGCTGCATGGCGAAGTCGCTGCACCGGCCGATCCGCTCGACGACGAGCAGCTGGCGCAATCGCTGGACGACGCCATCGCGCGTCGCGTTGGGTTCTTGACCGACTACCAGGATGCCGCCTATGCGCAGCGTTATCGCAGCCTGGTCGAACGCGTGCGCACACACGAGCTGCAGCGCGTGCCTGGCAGCAGCGCACTCACCGAGGCGGTGGCGCGTTACGCCTTCAAGCTGATGGCCTACAAGGACGAATACGAAGTGGCGCGGCTCTACACGCGTGGCGACTTCCAGCGCCGGTTGCAGCAGCAGTTCGAAGGCGACTACACGCTGCGCTTCCATCTGGCACCGCCGTTGCTGGCGAAGAAAGATGCGCACGGCAACCTGATCAAACGCGAATACGGGCCGTGGATGTTCACTGCCTTCAAACTACTGGCGCGGTTGAAGTTCCTGCGTGGCGGCAAGCTAGACGTATTCGGCTACAGCCAAGAGCGGCGTGGCGAGCGCCAGTTGATTGCCGATTACAGTGCAACGGTCGAGATGCTCCTGGAACGTCTGGATGCCGATACCGTCGGCCTGGCAGCGCAGATTGCCAGCATTCCGGAACATATCCGTGGCTATGGCCACGTCAAACATGCGCATCTGCAGGAAGCCAAGGCGCGCGAAACCGCGCTGCTGGCGCAGTGGCGCAATCCGAAGGCGTTGCATGTGGTGCAGGCGGCCTGAGGCCGCGCTCGGCGAGCGTTTTAGCGCGGACGGTTGCGACTTTTTCTGATGAGGAGGTGGCCTTTTCGCCGCTTTGCTGTTTGCTTTATCGGGGCAAGGCGAGAGGCAGGTAAACCGTTGCGTCGTTCGGATGTACTCAATGATTGGAGCAAAGCGTGCTGAATCGAGCGAGCGGCGCCCTCGCCGCTCGCGGGACACGCCGTAAACCCGTCCATGGGGCTCGATGGCCGCATCCATGCCGCCAACGGTCCCGCAAGCGGCAAGGACACCGCACCAGGTTATTGGTCGGCGGCTCAAAGGAGTAGCTCGCCATACGAGGGCGGCACGACTTCGCGCTCGGGCGCTGCAAGCTGACCGCGTCTATTCCATAGAGCGAACTTCGCTGGTTGCCTGCACTGGAGCTTACAAGGACGTACTTGCAGCGTGTCCTGCGATGGTGGGCGGACAAGGGCCCTGCAGCCAAGCTTCAGATCGACCGATCTTCGACCAGCGGGTCGAGATCATCTGCTCTGCAATGGATCAATGCGAAGTCGTCCTATCGGGACCTGAGTGCGCAGGCCGAACCTCAACCGAAACGCGGCCCGCGCATCAGGCGAATCGGCCCGCGAACATCAGGCAATTGCACTGTTCTGCCTTGCTGGGTGACACGAATGACACCAGCACATGCGGCCGCTGCGGCCACCGCACGCACTTGCGGCATCAGGTTGCGCCACACGGCAGCGTCATCGCTCAATGCGCGCGCCACTTCGGAGGGGCAGATCGATTGCTCAGGCTGCCGTTGCGCAAGCAAATGCCGGATCAGCGCGGCAATTTGCGCATCATCGGGCGGCTGCACGCCTGCCCCGGGTGATCACAGTGGACGCAGAAGGCGCAGGCCGAACCAATCCTTGGCATCGTTCCAGCCATGCGTGACCTTGAGCCCGGCTGCGGCAGCCAGGTCGGCAAAGCGCGCGTCGGTGTATTTGTAGCTGTATTCGACCTGCATCGCTTCGCCTTCGGCAAAGTCAACGTCCTTGCCGCCGACCTGCACGCGCTGTGCACGTTGGCTGATCAGGAAGGTTTCGATGCGGCCGCGCTCACGTGCATACACCGCGTGGTGACGAAAGCCGTCCAGATCGAAATTGCTGCCGATCTCGCGGTTGAGCCGCGCCAGCAGGTTCAGGGTGAACTCGGCGGTGACACCGGCCGCATCGTTGTAGGCGGCTTCGATCAGCCCGGCATCCTTGTCCAGATCGATGCCGATCAGCGCGCAGCCGTCGCTGCCCATGGTCTGGCGCATCGCATCCAGCAATTCGATCGCCGCAGCGTCGGTGAAGTTGCCCAACGTGGAGCCGGGAAAGAACACCACGTGGCGCCGCGCCGGGCGCTGCGCATCGGGCAGACGCAACGGCTTGGTGAAGTCGGTGCACACCGGCAACATCTGGATCTTTGGAAATTGCTGGGTCAGCCGCGCGGTGCTTTCCAGCAGCGCGGTGCGCGAGATTTCCAGCGGCGTGTAGGCCACCACATCGCGCAGGCCCTGCAACAGTAATTCGGTCTTGCGGCCGCTGCCGCTGCCGTATTCGACCACATGTACGCCGGCACTGATCGCCTGCGCGATCGAGGCCATGCTGGCTTCCAGCAAACTCAGTTCGGTGCTAGTGAGGTAATACTCCGGCTGCTGCGTGATGGCTTCGAACAACTGCGAGCCGCGCGCATCGTAAAAATATTTCGACGGCAGCGTCTTGGGGGTTTGCGACAGACCCGCCGATGCGTCGGCGGTGATGTCGTCCGGCTGTGGGCGCAGGTCGGTCAGCGCAGCGTGCGCGCGTTGCATGGCATGGGCGGCGGCGTTCAAGGCAGATCCTTGGCAAGGCGCACGCCGGCAAATTGCCAACGTGCATCGGAGGGGAAAAAGTTGCGGTAACTGACACGCAGGTGGCTGGCTGGGCTAGCGCAACTGCCGCCACGCAGCACCCACTGCGCATTCATGAATTTGCCGTTGTATTCGCCCAGCGAACCGGGCCATGGCGTAAAGCCTGGATACGGCAGGTACGCACTGCCGGTCCACTCCCAGACATCGCCGAACAGCTGCTGGATACCGGTGTCGACTGCTTCAGCGCCGCGCGGATGCAATGCATCGCTGTCGACGAAATTGCCCTGCACCGACACGCCTGCAGCGGCCTGTTCCCACTCGGCTTCGGTGGGCAGGCGCGCGCCGGCCCAGCGTGCGAACGCATCGGCTTCGAACAAACTCAGATGGCAGACCGGCGCATGCGGATCGCGCGTGCGCCAACCGTCCAGCGTGAACTCGCGGCCATCGGCATCCCAGTACAAGGGATGTTGCCAACCTTGCGCCTGCACCATCGCCCAGCCATCGCTGAGCCAGGCACCGGCGCTGCGATAACCGCCGGCATCGATGAATTCCTGGAACTCGGCGTTCGTCGCGACGCGGCTTGCCAGCGCATGTGCACCGACCAGCACGCGGTGGCGCGGCGATTCGTTGTCGTAGGCAAAGGTGTCCGATTGCGGCCATGCTGCGGCCCCCATCTCGACGATCTGTTCGTCGCGCGCATGCCAGCGCAGCGTACTTGCCACAGCCGCGGGCGGCGTTGCCGCCTCACGATAGGCCGGCTGCAGCGGGTTACTCCACAACGCATGTTTGATGTCGGTAAGCAGCAACTCCTGATGCTGCTGCTCGTGCTGGATGCCGAGCTGCACGATGGTGCAAGCCTGCGCATCGAGCAGGCCATCGCGCAGGCGCTGCTGCATCTGTGCATCGACCGCAGCGCGGTAATGGCGCACCTGCTGCAACGAGGGGCGCGACAGCACCCCGCGCCGCGCGCGCGCATGCATCGGGCCCACGCTCTGGTAGTAGCTGTTGAACAGGAAATCCCAGGACGGGTCGAACACGCGGTACGCCGGGTCGGCTTGCAATACGAAGCGTTCGAAAAACCAGGTGGTATGCGCCAGATGCCATTTGCTCGGGCTCGCATCGGGCATGCTCTGCACCATCGCGTCTTCGGCGCTCAAGGGTGCGGCGAGACGATCGCTCAGCGCGCGGGTCTGCGCGTAGCGTTCCAGCAGCGTCAACTGCTGTTGCTGGTGGTGGCCCAGCAGAGGGGAGAGTGCAGACATCCCCATATGCTTGGGGAGCGCCCGTGAACGTGCCGTGTCGGCAGCGTGGCAGCCAGCGGTAAGCTGTTGGAATGTCATCGCCTTCTCTGTCCAGCACGCTTCCCACTCCCCTCGATTGGAGCCAGCGCCATCACGCATTTGCGCTGCCTGCCGAGGTCACTTATCTGGATGCAGCATCGCGCGGTCCATTGTTACGCGCCGTGCAGACGGTGGCGCACCAGGCGGTCGATGCGATGGCCGCGCCGTGGCGGTTGCCATTCGATACATGGTTACAGCAGATCGAGCAATTGCGCGTGCTTGCCGCCGCGCTGTTCGACGGCGATGCCCACGCGGTGGCGATGGTGCCATCCGCTGCGCATGGCTTGGCGACAGCCGCACGCAATCTGCCCGTACAACCCGGCGACGCAGTGCTGGTGCTGGAAGGGCAATTCCCTTCAAATCTGTTGATCTGGCAGCGCCGCTGCGCAGAGGCCGGTGCGCATCTTGTGGAGGTCTCCACGGGCACCGATGGCAGCTTGACCGATGCAGTGCTGCAAACCATTGCCGAGACCCCTGCGCTGCGTATCGCAAGCTTGCCGCATGCGTACTGGCTGGACGGGCGGGCGCTGGATCTGGACCGCATCAGCGCCGCCGTGCACGCGCGCGGGGCAGCGCTGGTGCTGGATCTGAGCCAAAGCCTGGGCGTGTTGCCGCCTGATCTACCGCGCTGGCAACCGGATTTCGTGGTCAGCGTCGGGCACAAATGGTTGCTCGGGCCGATGGGGTTGGCGTGGCTCTGGGTGGCACCGCAGTGGCGCACAGACGGGCTGCCGATCGAAGAACACTGGATCGGCCGCGATGCCGGCAGCAGCTGGGAATTTCCGATTGCCACCGCGCCGCTGTATCGCAGCGGTGCACGGCGATTCGATGCCGGCGGAGTTGCCGATCCGCTACGGATCGCGATGGCCACAGTGGCATTGCAGCAGATCAATGCGTGGCAGCCGGTGCGTATCGCGGACACGTTGGGGGCATTGACCACGCACTGGGACGCGGCCTTGCAGGCGCGTGGTCTAGGCAGCTGGTGCACGCCTGGTCATGCACCGCATCTCACTGCGCTGCGGCCACCGGCAGCTGCGTTGGACGCAGTGGCGACCCTATTCGGCACGCTCGGCGTGATCTGCACCCGGCGGCACGGACGCTTGCGGATCGCGCCGCATTTGAGCGTCACCGACGAGGCGTTGTCACGGGTGATTGCAGCGCTCCCGGGTAGGTGAGCGAGGCGCGCTAGCGTTGAATAACACGCATCTGGCGTATGTTGCCCGGCATGCGTAGCAGCGAACGCACGCGATGAGGCATTACCGATAGAGCTTCATCGCGCGCCAGCGCGCTCTGACCGGTGATGATTCCGCGCAATTGTTGGTGGTAACAGCGATGCAGTGCCCAGGACCTTTAGCAAGCCCACTGGCCCAGCCTTTCTAGGAGCGGGCTCGTCCGCGAAGGGCATTCGTGCCCATGTCCATCACACCTGCGGCCACCGATGCCCACAGCACGTCACTGCCGCTGACTCATCCGCAACCCACGCGGCGTTACCCAGCGCTCCAGTCCTTCGAACACCGCCTGCACCAACAGCGCGAGCACGGCGGCGGGAATGGCGCCTTCCAGAATCAAGCCAATATCGTCCAGGCGGATACCGGTGAGAATCGGTTGGCCGTAGCCGCCTGCGCCGATCAGCGCGCCCAGCGTGGCGGTGCCAACGTTGATCACCGCGGCGGTCTGGATGCCGGCCACAATCGTGCGGCGGGCCAGCGGCAGTTCCACACGCCACAGGCGTGTCCACGCCGGTAACCCAATGGCATGCGCGGTCTGACGCAGCTCGCGCGGGATTGAGGTCAGCCCGGCATGGGTGTTGCGCACGATCGGCAGCAGGCTATATAGAAACAGCGCAGCAATCGCTGGTTTTGCGCCGATCCCGAACACCGGAATCATGAAAACGAACACTGCCAGCGACGGCAGCGTCTGCAGCACACCGGTCAACGACAACACCACCTGCCCCAGACGTGGACGCCGTGCTGCCAGCACGCCCAGCGGTAGCGCAAGCAGCAACGCCAGCCCTAACGAACTGCCGACCAACGCCAGATGCTCGCGCGTATGCACAAGCAACCGCGTCACACGCGAGTCCGTTTCAGAGGCCGGCGTGACGCCCAACCAATGCGCGGCAACCGCCGCTTCGGACTGCCGCTCCAGTTTTACCTGTGCGTTGAGCCGCTGCATGGTGGCTTCATCGATGCGTCCTTGCAGCCCCTGCAATGCCTGCAACATCGCCGCCGAGCGTTGCGCCAGATCCTTGCGATACAGAAAAATCGCCTGGTAGTCCGGGAAATAATGCTGGTCGTCGCGCAGCACCTGCAGTTGGTAATACGGAATTTCCGCATCGGTGCTGTACAGGTCGGTAACTTCGATCGCGCCACTCTGCAGCGCGCGATAGGCCAGGTCATGATCCAGCCCAGTCGCGCTCTGCGGTAACGCGTACGCCGCACGCACACCCGGCCAGCCATCGGCACGCTGCATGAATTCATTGCTCAAACCGATCTTGAGCGTGGGATGCCGTGCCAGATCCGACAACGCGGCGATGCCCAACGCCTGCGCACGTTCGCGCTTCATCCCGAACGCGTAGGTATTCTGGAAACCCAGCGAATCGGTCATCGCCAGCCCGCGCGCGTCGAGTGCGGCGCGCAGTTCGGCTTGATTGGCGTTGGGTAGTTGCAGCAGTTCCTGCGCCAGCGTGCCGGTGTATTCGGCATACGCATCGATCTGTCCGGTCTCCAGCGCGCGCCACAGAATGCGCGTGCCACCGAGCTGAGCGCGGTGCTGGACATCCACACCGTCGCGCTTGCCGGCGGCGGTGGCGATTTCTCCCAGGATCACCGCTTCGGTGAAGTTCTTCGAACCGATGGTGACTTGCGCGGCCTGCACGCCGAGGCTGCAGATCAGCAACACCACGGCGATGAGCGCGCGCGCCATCATGCGGCATCGCCAATGCTGCGCTGCGCGGTGAGAAAGCGCTGCACGAACGCATCGGCTGGTTGCTCCAGCAAGTCGCGCGCACTGCCCTGCTGCACGACGCGGCCAGCGCGCATCAGCACCAGGCTATCGGCCAGATAGGCGGCTTCGGCGACGTCATGCGTCACCAGCACCACGGTCTTGCCCAGCTGCGCAAACAGTTCGCGCATCTGCGCCTGCAGGTCGTAGCGCACGATGGGGTCGAGCGCGCCGAGCGGTTCGTCCAGCAACAAGGCCGGCGGGTCCAGCATCAGCGCACGAATCAGTCCGACACGCTGGCGCTGACCACCGGAGAGTTCGGCCGGGTAACGCACCAGCAAGTCCGCTGGCAGTTGGCACAGCGCGCATAGCGTCTCCAAGCGCGCGGTGATGCGCTCACGCGTCCAGCCCAGCGTCTGTGCCAGCAAGCTCACGTTGCTACGCGCGTCCAGATGCGGAAACAAGCCGCCCTCCTGGATCACGTAGCCGATGCGCTGCCGCTGCGCCTGCAGGTTGGCGCGCTGCAACGGCCTGCCGTCGAAGGCGACCGTGCCGCTGTCCGGCCATTCCAGCCCGACCAGCATGCGCACCACGGTGGATTTGCCGGCGCCGCTGGGGCCAATCAATGCAGTTGTGACGCCGCTGGCGAACGTCAGCGTGACCGCGTCGAGCGCGGTGGCTTGGCCGTAGCGGCGGCTGACCTGATCGAGAGTGAACATGCGGCCGAGCTTGCCGAACGCAGCGTCAGACGCGCGCGAAGGCGCGCATCAGCGTGGCGGCGCCAGCAGTTCGCGCGCGCTCAGGTAACCATCGCCATTGGCATCCTGCCGCGCGAAACGCCCGATCAAGGTGGCGCGATGCGCCGCGCGGGTGATCGGCTTGCCGCGACGGCCGGGCAGTTCATCGCCTTGCAGCACGCCATCGTGATTGGTATCGCGCTGGTCGAAGGCATAACTCATCCAGGCCAGATACTCGTCAAGACTCACCCGTCCATCGCCATCGGTGTCCATGCGTTGCAGATATTGCTGGCTGTCCTGCACCTGGGCATGCGCTGCAACTGCAGACAAGGACGCAAGACATGCGATCAGTCCAGTCCGCACGATCACGCCGCACGCGCCGCGTGCACGCACCACGGCGCGCCTGCCACCCGCGTTACGCACCACTTAACGCATACCCTTTGAGCCGTGCCGCATATGCCTGCAAGGCTGCATTGCCGCTGGCTTCGGCCTCGTGGCACCACTGCTGCAACTGCCTGAGCCGTTCGGAGGCATCGTGGCTGCGCGCTTCCAGCACGGCCGTCAGCCGCGCACGGTACTCGACAAGCGTGCGCATGCGCGGACGCTGCGCCACCCACGTCTGCAACTGCGCACGTGCCTGCGGCTTGAGCCAGCGCCCGTCGTCGACCAGGCCCTTGCGCAGGCGGCGCGGCAGCAACTCGCGCAGCTTGGCGCCGGTGGCGGCCGCTTCTTCGCACAGCGCCGGCTTGAGCACGTTGCGCTGATAGTCGGTCATGGCCTGGAAGCGGTGCGACAACAGCGCCTTGAGCGTGTCGGCATCGGGCACGGCGATATTGGGGCGGATATCCAGCGACGGTGCCACCCGCAACACCTTGGCAAGGCCGATTGCCTGCAGGCCACGAATCACGACCCAACCGATATCCAGCTCCCAACGCCGCATCGAAAAGCGTGCCGAACTCGGGAAGGCATGATGGTTGTTGTGCAGTTCTTCGCCGCCGATCCACAGCGCCCACGGCGTAAGGTTGGTGGAGGTGTCGGCCGATTCGAAATTGCGGTAGCCCCACCAGTGACCGAGGCCGTTGACCACACCGGCCGCCCAGAACGGAATCCACGCCATCTGGATCGCCCACAACGCAATGCCCGGCAACCCGAACAACAAGGAATTGATCACCAGCAAGGCGATCGGGCCGGCGTTGGCATGCGGGGTGTACAGATGCCGCTCGATCCAGTCGGTCGGCGCACCCTTGCCGTACTGCTCGATATCGGCGCGCTGCGTGCGTGCCTCGCGGTACAACTCCACGCCGCGCCAGAACACCTGCGAAATGCCCTTGGTCTGCGGGCTATGCGGGTCTTCCTCGGTCTCGACCTTGGCGTGATGCTTGCGATGGATCGCTACCCACTCGCGGGTGATCATCGAGGTGGTTAACCATGTCCAGAAGCGGAAGAAATGCGCAATGACCGGATGGAAATCCACACCGCGATGCGCCTGGCTGCGATGCAGGTACAAGGTCACCGCAAAGATGGTGAGCTGGGTGAACACCAGCAGCACTGCCAGCATGCCCCACACCCCCAGCCCCGCAACGCCTGACGTCAAAAAGTCGATGATCGGTTCGGACAACATCGGCATCTCCACAGCAGCGCTCTCGGGGTGATGCAGACATGATGGGGGCGATCGCGGCAAACTTCACCCTCCGGATGCGTAGAGTTGCACCTACATTTCTAAAGCGGTTCACACGTTCCCTCCCCATTGCGCCTGATGTCGCCCGTATGACTGTTGCTACCGAGAATGCTGCCGATTCCGCTGCCGTTGCGAACGCCACCCCATTGATCGAACTCGACCAAGCCAGTGTGATGCGCGGCCAGGTCCGTGTTCTGCATGCGCTGCGTCTACGCATCGCGCTGGGGCAGCACACTGCGATCCTGGGCCCCAACGGCTGCGGTAAATCGTCCTTCATCAAATTGATCACGCGCGAGCTGTACCCGCTGGCGCGTGCCGATGGCCAGCCGGCCGTGAAAGTGCTGGGACAAACGCGCTGGCAGGTGGATCGTCTGCGCTCGCAATTGGGCATCGTCACCGGCGATCTGAGCGTCAATCTGGCCGACATGCCCGGGCTGGATGTGGAAAGTGCGGTGCTGTCGGGCTTCTTCGCCAGCTACGTGGTGCCGCCACATCGCGAGATCAGCGACGACATGCGTGCACGCGCGCGCGAAGCGCTGACGCTGGCGCGCGCATTGCCGCTAGTGGACCGGCAATTTGCCGAGTTGTCGGCCGGCGAAACCCGACGGGTGCTGATTGCGCGTGCGCTGGTCAATCGCCCGCAGGCGCTGCTATTGGACGAGCCGTCCACCGGGTTGGATCTGGTCGCGCGCCAGCACCTGCTCAACACGATGCGGCATCTCGCCCAACAAGGCATCACGCTGGTGCTGGTGACCCATCACATCGAAGAAATCGTGCCGGAGATCGCGCGGGTGATCCTGCTGCGCGCCGGCAAGGTGGTGGCTGATGGCACGCGCGATGCGCTGCTCACCGATGCCAGCCTGTCGGCGGTGTTCGACGGCCCAGTGCGAGTGCAGCGCGATGGCGAGCGTTATTGGGCGACGGTGGGCGACTAAGGGCAGCCCCACCCGCAGCGCGCACAGGCCGCGTCCTTGCACGCGTTGCTCGCCGACGCTCGGCATCGCGACGGCGAAGCGCTCCGGACGGGCCGCAACCACGTCCCAACCACGCACTTCAGACATGACCTTGGACAAGGGACGCATCTGCCGCGGTTGCGCTTAGACTCGCCGCACACACAGACAGGAGTCGTCCGATGGCGCAGTGGTATTTCCATACTCCCGGACAGGCCGAGCGTATCGGCCCGCTCGACGATGCCAACGCCCGCGCGCATGCGCAGCGCCAGCCCAATGCGCTGGCCTGGCGCGATGGGCTCGATGGCTGGACCCCGGCCCGTCAGCTGGCCGAGCTGCATGGCAGCAGCAGCGCGCCGCCACCGCTGACCGGTGCGGCCGGGCGCGCCGATGAGATCGACTACCGCATCGTCGGCAACGACATGCAGTTCGTCGAAGTCGAGCTGGACCCGGGTGAAAGCGCCATCGCCGAGGCCGGTGCACTCATGTACAAGGACGCCGCGGTGCAAATGGACACCGTGTTCGGCGATGATTCGCATGCCGGCCAGAGCGGCGGCGGCGGGCTGATGGGCAAGTTGCTGTCGGCCGGCAAACGCGTGGTCACCGGCGAAAGCATGTTCACCACCGTGTTCACGCACGCCGGCAGCGGCAAGGCCAAGGTCGCGTTCGCCGCGCCCTACCCGGGCACGGTGCTGGCGCTGCGTTTGTCTGAACATGGGGGCCAGCTAATCTGCCAGAAAGACAGCTTTTTGGCCGGCGCCCGCGGCGTGTCGCTGGGCATCGCGTTCCAGCGCAAGATCCTCACCGGCCTGTTCGGCGGCGAGGGTTTCATTATGCAGAACTCGAAGGCGACGGCTGGGTGTTCGTGCATGCAGGTGGCACGGTCGTCGAACGCGAGTTGGGCCCCGGCGAGCGCATCGACGTGGACACCGGCTGCGTGGTCGCCTACCACGCCGGCGTGGACATGGACGTGCGCCGTGTCGCCGGCCTGAAGAGCATGCTCTTCGGCGGCGAAGGCATGTTCCTGGCCACCCTCACCGGCCCGGGCAAGGTCTGGCTGCAATCGCTGCCGTTCTCGCGCATGGCCGGCCGCATGTTGCAGGCCGCCCCGCAAGCCGGTGGCCAACAGCGCGGCGAAGGCTCGGTGCTGGGCGGACTGGGCCGCTTGCTGGATGGCGATAACAACTTCTGACCACCATCCCGGCGCGGCCGCACCGAGATCAGGACGGCGGCGGAATCACGTTCATCACCGCCAGTGTCATCGCTTCCACGCCGGTCCGGATGCTTGGCTGCGGCACCGGCGCGAAGTCCGGCGAATGGTTCACCGGAATGCGCTCGCCCGTTTGCCGGGCCTGCTGCAGCCACTGCGGATCGAGTCCACCGATGCCGAAGTAGAACGACGGCACGCCGGCAGCGACGAAGGCCGAATAGTCTTCGCTGGCGGCACTCGGTTCGCGCTGGCGCTCCGCGTCGACCCCGAACGCCTGCGCGAACACCGCCCCGGTACGCTCGGCCAGCGCTGCATCGTTGATCACCGCCCTGGACCCGCGCTCGCCCAGGGCGATCTGCGGCGCCGGCGCGCCGGCCATCTGCGCGCTGGCCAGCGCGGTACGTCGCACGCCGTCGAGCAGCTTGTCGCGCACCTGGGGGTCCTGGCTGCGGATGGTGCCGCGCAGCTGCGCGCGGTCGGGGATGACGTTGCCGGCAGTGCCGGCATTGAATGCCCCAATGCTGACCACGCCAAACGCAGCCGGGTCTTTTTCGCGACTGATCACGCTCTGCACGTCGACCACGAAACGTGCGGCGATCAGGATCGGATCGATCGTCGCGGCGGGCATCGCGCCGTGCCCGCCCTTGCCTTGGAACACCACCTCCAGCGCATCGGAGTTGGAAGTCACCGCCCCGGCCTTGTAGAACACATGGCCGTAGGCGTCCGGGCCGACATGCAGCGCAAAGCCGTAGTCCGGCTTGCCGAACCGGGCAAACAGGCCATCGTCAAGCATCGCCTGCGCACCGCGGCCCTTTTCCTCCGCCGGTTGGGCGATGAACATCAGCGTGCCGCGCCATTGTGCGCGCAGCTGCACCAAGGTTGCGGCCGTCCCGACCCAGGCCGCCATGTGAATGTCGTGACCGCAGGTATGCGCCACATAGGTATCGCGTTCCCTGGACTGCAGATGGACGTCGCTGGCATACGCCAGCCCCGTGGTTTCGCGCATCGGCAACGCATCCAGTTCAGTACGTACCATGATCGTGGGGCCGGGGCCATTTTGGTACATCGCCACCAGCCCGGTCCGGCCAATGCCCGTGCTGACCTGAAACCCCAGCGCGCGCATTTCCTTGGCCAGCCGTTGCGCAGTCGCGGTTTCCTCGAAGCCGAGTTCGGGATGCTGGTGTACGGTCCGGTATAGGGCCTCCCACCGTGGATAGTCTCGATCCAGAATGCCATCGACCTGCCGCTTGACCGCTACCGCGTCCAGCGCATGACAGGGCGATGCGGCTACCAGCAGGAACAGCGCCAGTGCACGCAGCGGAAACCGCGCCGATACGTGATTGAAGATGATGCTTCTGCAAACTGTGGGGTTGGCCGAGTTCATGCCGTACGCTATCAACACAAGGACGCCCGATACCATCATGACAGGCGAGGTGTGCGCGCAGCGCGCAATATCTGCGCATCGACGCCCCGCCGCCCGCCGCCGATGCAGACGGCGGCCAGGGCTGCGGCGTGTATGCTGCGCCGCTGTCCACATCGCGCCCTGTGCACGCTCGCCATGACCGCCTTTCCTAGTAAGTGTGTCCTGTTGTCCCTGTCACTGGCCTGGCTGCTCAGCGCCTGCGGGGGCGAGCCGCGCTCGGCGACACCGGCGCCGGTGGTGCAGGCGCCTTCGGCCGCAGCCCCCAAGCCCATCAAGATCGGCGTCGCGCTCGGTGGCGGTGCGGCCAAGGGCTTTGCGCATATCGGGGTGATCAAGATGCTCGAGGCCAACGGCTTCGCACCGGTGGTGGTGTCCGGCACCAGCGCCGGCAGCGTGGTGGGCGCGTTGTATGCAAGCGGCATGGATGCGTTCGAAATGCAAGAAAAGGCCGTCGCGCTCGACCAGACCAGCATCCGCGATGTGCGGCTGTTTTCCGGTGGGCTGGTGCAGGGCCAGAAACTGCAGGACTACGTCAACGAACAGCTGGGCGGCAAGCCGATCGAAAAACTGCGCAAGCCGTTCGCGGCGGTCGCCACGCGGCTGGAAGATGGCGAACGCACCGTATTCGTGCGCGGCAATGCCGGCCAGGCGGTGCGCGCGTCCAGCAGCATCCCGGGCGTATTCGAGCCGGTGACCATCGGCCACTATCACTTCGTCGATGGCGGCGTGGTCAGCCCGGTGCCGGTGGATGCGGCGCGCCAGTTGGGTGCCGAATTCGTGGTGGCGGTGGATATTTCCAGCAAAGCCAGCGGCAAGAATCCGGGCGACCTGCTGGGCACGGTGAACCAGTCGATTTCGATCATGGGCCAGCGCCTGGGCGAGGCCGAACTCAAACGTGCCGATGTGGTCGTTCGCCCGAAGGTCAACGAGATCGGCTCGGCCGATTTCAACCAGCGTGCGGCGGCAATCCTGGAAGGCGAGCGCGCTGCAATGGCGGTGATGCCGCAGATTCGCGCCAAGATCGCGCAGCTGCAGGCGGCGCGCAGCAGCGCCACACGGACCGCCGCCGACCAGGCGAAAGCGGCAAAGCAGCAGGCTTACGAGCGCTGCCTGGAACAACGTTCGCGTTGGGAAAAATTGCGCGGCAAGGAAGAGGCCTGCGTAGCACCGTGATGCGGCTGCGGTGCGAGGCGATGCGCAGTTGATGCGGGTGCCGCACAAGTTCATGCGGAGCTGAGCGGGCGTGGGGCACCTGTTTCGAGACGCGCGCATTCAAACCAGATGCGTAGAGCGACTGCGTTGTTGATGCCTTGTGTTGATGCACTGAGGGTGGCCGGACAAGGTCGCGGCCGGGGCCGCTCCTACCGGGGCGGGGGTCTTTGGGTGTATCGGCGACGTCGGCACGGCCAGCGCCGCTCTTGTAGGAGCGGCTCTGGCCGCGATGCCGTCCCGGTTACCACACCGCACACATCGCACTGCAATGCGTGTCGCGTGTGAATTGGCAGAGTCAGTGCAACTAGGCAAAGAGGATGCAACTCTCAGTAGCCCCTGCTGGTCAGCGGTGCCTGCAGGGCGCCGTGCGTAGCCTAGCGGCCACACCAAGTCGGCGTCGACTCTCGAGCGCCCGTACTAGCCTGGTACAGGGGTGGCGACGCTGGCGACCTGCAGCTGCAACCCGGGTGCAGTACGGCCGACGCGGGGGGCCACGCACTCCCTGCGCCGCTCGAGCGGGGCCGCCCAGCACCGGGTCGCCTACGTCTTCTCTGACGTACATCCCCCGATCAGGCGGCCCGCAGCCGCGCCAGCAGCGACGTACTGGCGTAACCGTCCTGCGGCAATTGCTGGCTACGCTGGAATGCACGGATTCCCTGGCGAGTTTGCGCCCCCAGCACACCGTCGATGCCGCCCACGTCGAATCCCTTATCGGTCAGTCTCTGCTGCAGCTCGGTGATCTGGGCCGTGCTATTGAGCGGCGGATCGTCTTTAGGCCAGGGTTGCTCGACCCCGGCCCTGCCCGCATAGCCATCTGCCAGCAAGCCGACCGCCAGGGCATAGGCGGTGGAATTGTTGTAGCGCAGAATGCTGCGGAAGTTATCGAACACCAGGAAGGCCGGGCCGCGGTATCCGGTGGGCAATAACACCGATGCCTGCTGCTGCGCCAGTGCGGGTGCAATCGGCTTGCGGGACGCCACGCCCAGGCGCTGCCATTCGGCGACGGTCTTCTTGATCGTCAGGTCGGCCTGCGCGTAGTCGAAGCCGGCTGGCAGATGGACTTCCTGGCCCCAGGGAACAGCGCTGGTCCAATTGTTCTGCTTGAGATAATTCGCCGCAGAGCCCAACGCGTCCGCCTTGGAATTCCAGACATCCCGCTTCTGGTCGCCATCCTCGTCGACGGCGTAGTCGCGATAGGTGCTCGGAATGAATTGCGTCTGTCCCATGGCGCCGGCCCACGAACCCACCAGTTGTGAGCGAGCAATGCTTTTTTCCGTCTGCAGGATTTGCAGGGCCGCAAGCAGCTGCGTGTTGCCATATGTGGTGCGCCGCCCCTCATGCGCCAATGTCGCCAGCGAGCGAATGACATAAAAGTCCCCGATCTGCGTGCCGTACCCGCTTTCCATGCTCCAGATGGCGGTCAGAATGCCCGGATCCACACCATAGTGCTGCCGCAACTTCTCGAAGAGGGCGTGCTGGCTGATCAGCAGCTGCTGTCCTTCCTGGATGGCGGAAGGTGTAACACGCGCGTCGAGATAGTCCCATAGATAGCTGGTGAATTCGGGTTGCTGTTGATCAAGTTTCTGCACCGATGGATCGGGTGTGACACCAGCGAATGCATTATCCAGCGTGGTGGCTTCAATGCCGGCGGCAAGCGCACGCTGGCGGAAGTCGGCCAGCCACTGTTCGAAGCTCGCAGTGGGTGCGGAATCCTGCTGTTGCCCACCGGCGTCGGTTACGGAGGATGCGGTTGTTTCGGGAGCGATGGCTTGCGCTGCTACGCTAGTTGCGGCCACACAGACGCTGACACCAAGCGTTAAACGCAAAAGGCGCGAAGGCATGATCATGAGATACCCGAGGTGGTGGTTGAGCGGCCACTCTAGTCCTCCTGTTCCCAGGATATAATTATTGCAGCTATGCATTTTTGACCGCGAGGGGAAGGCAGGATTCGCCCGGTAAAAAATAGCCGATTGCGTCCTAACGCGTTGTCGCCGTAAGAATTCTCCGGGAGGAGTCGATCGGCACGCTCGCATTGGCATTGCGAGCAGGGTGCCAGCGTCGACCGCTCAGGTGCGGCTTGGCCGTCCCAACGCCCCGCCACACGTAGCTGTTAGCTCTCGCAGCCCATCCGGTGCTCTGAGCGTCATGCGCGAAACCCTTCTCGCAGCAGCGAAGCCCAGATGGCCCGATGCGTAGCTGCAGCGCCAAATCAGAAACTCCCGCATCCCGCCTACCCGCGTATATCGACAATCAGAGCGTCATCTCGCATCCGCCTAGAGACGCTATGAACGACTACGGTTCTTATCGCTACCTGCCTGCCGATGGTTGGTACGCCATCTATCCACAAGCTGCCGAGGCCGATGAGCCACGCGTCTTCCAGCGCGTGGCGCTATGGCGGGTGGCCCCGCATGGAACGATCGTTGGCCTGATCTCTTCGCCCGACAATAGCCAGGACGAGAGCGAATCGCAGCTTCTGAGCGCACCACGCGGTCTAGGCGTCCACTACATCCACATTGATGATCTGACGGCAGACGAACGCGAGCAGATCCGCCGCAGACGTCTCAGTTGATCGCCTTTGCGAGGTCTGGGTACACCGTCATCGTACAAAACGTTGATCGGCGCGCTGCTACGCGTCGCCGGCGACTGGCGCAAGCACAAGAAAGCTCCGCGTGAAGCGGGGCGTTGGAACGACTGCAACGGCACAAAGACTCTGCCAATTGTCATCGCTCGGCGCCATGCCTCACTCAGGCGCCTGCATCGCCATCGACCTCAGTAACGCCAACGTAGCGACACGCTGACAAAACGCGGTTCGCCGTAGTTCTGATAATCCAGATTCGCCCAATAGGTTTTATCGAACGCATTGCGCACCGCAAGCGATGCGGTCCACTGCGCACTGATGCGGTAGTTGGCATTGAAATGCACCAGCGCATACGGGTTCTGCACCACGGTGACCGGCGTGGTGGCGCCGCTGCCGTCACCGGTGGGGCGTTCGATATTGAAGCCGCGCACCGCGCTCTGCCAGCTCACGCCGCCGCCGATGCTCAACCGGTCCCATGCGCCCGGCAGGCGCCACTGGGTGGAAAGCTGCAGGTAGTCTTCGGGCAGATTAGCGTAGATCGCATCGGTCGGCGCGCGCGTCACCTTGACGTGGGTGTAGCCGGCGTTGATGGTCCAACCGGGCAGCACCTCGCCATTGAAGTCCACTTCCCAGCCGCGGCTCTTGGTGCCGTCCACGCCGATGTACGCCGAGCTGCCATCCGGTAGCGAGGCCTCCGGCTGGGTCATGTCGCGCACTGCGTAGTTGTCCTGCTTGGCCTCGAACACGGCGGCGGTGGCCATCGCATAACCATCGAACAACTGCGCCTTGATGCCGGCTTCCAGGTTGGAGCCGTCCACCGGTGCAAGCAGGTTGTTGTCCTTGTCGCGGTAATTCTGCGGGTTGAAGATTTCGGTGTAGCTGGCGTAAACCGACACATCCGGCACGATGTCGTAGACCAGCCCCACGTACGGGGTGACTTCGTCGCTCACTTCATAGCGGCCACTGGTGCCGGTGTACGTGCCGCTGGCATCGAAAGCCTGGGTGCGCGTTTCCCACGAACTCAGTCGCGCGCCGGCAATCAACGACAGCGGGTCGGCCAGCCGAAAGCGTGTGGATGCATACACACCGCGCTGGGTCGTGCGTGCCTCGCCACGCGCGCCGGTGCGCGTATACGTCACTTCGGACGCATCGCCATTCCAGTTGCGGATGTTGGGAATGAAATAGCAGCGCTCGGGCGGGCCAAACGCATTGGGGCAGCTCGCCCAATCGGCAGGATAGCGCTGCGCCACGCTATACGTGGTCGATTGCAGGTCTTGCCAGCTGCCGCCGATCACCACATCTTGCTGGTGGCCGAACAGCGCAAACCCGCCGGAGAGATACACGTCGACGCTGTCGCGCGTGTCCTGCGTTTGGCCGGCGCCGGTGCGTAGAAACACCCCGCTGCCATCGGCGGCCGGGTAACCGGTGCCGTACACGCGCAAGCTCTGCACCGTGCCCTTGGTGTGGGCAGTATTGACGCGCAGTAACCAGTCCTCGCCAATGCGTTGTTCCAGGTTGGCGAACGCGGTGCTGGTCTCGCGCTGCCAGCGCGTCCATTCCGGCGCCATGTTGGTCGAGCGCGACAGGTTGGCGTAGGAGCCGTCTGCAGCGAAGAACGGCACCGTGCCCCAGGTCGAACCCACCGGGGTGTTGTCCTGGCGCTGGTAGCCCACGGTGAGCGTGCTGCTCTCGGTCAGGTCGCCTTCCAGCACCGCCATGCCCGACATTTTGTTGTCGTGGTAGCGGTCGTAGTAGTAATCGCGGTCCTGCCAGGCGGCCACCACGCGGCTGCGAAAACGCCCGTCTTCGGTCAGCGGCGCGTTGACATCGGCCTGCATGCGGCGGAAGTCCCAGGTGCCCGCGCTCACTGCAAACGAGGCGTCGAAGTCCTTGCCGGGGCGCTTGCGCAACAGGTTGACCGTGGCCGAGGGAATGCCCGCACCGCTGAGCAGGCCATTGGCACCACGGATCACTTCGATGCGGTCGTAGAAGACCGTGTCGTATTCCTGATTGGTGGCGCCGCTGTAGGTCGGCAAGCCATCGACCTGGAAATCGGTGATCTGGAAGCCACGCGCGAAATACAACGGCCGCTGGGTGTCGTAGAACGACACGTTGACGCCTGTGACGTGACGCATCACATCGTCGATGCTGAAAAGCGATTGCTCTTCCAACCGCTGCAACCCAATCACGCTGACCGACTGCGGCGTTTCCTGCAGGGTCAGCGGCAAGCGCGTGGTGGTGGCCGGTTGCGCGCGGCTCACCGTACCGTTGACGCTGACTTGATCGAGCGTCTTGGCGTTGGTCGCATCGGCGACCTCGTCGGCGTACGCGGTGGAAGCCAAGGTCGACAGCGCGCATAGCAGCGCGGCAGACAACAGGCCAAGGGGAGCGATGGCAGCAGACATGGGGGGTTCTCGTCGATCGCTGCGGACGCAACGCGTCACGCAACAGGGAAAGGCACAGGCACACGCGGGCGTCCACTCGAACCGACTGGCTGACCCTGCAGGGGCTGGCGATGCGACACGAACGACATGGCCGGACGCGGCCAAGATGTGAGTTAAATGTAAATCGTTATCGTTTGCGGGGCAAGCAACCGGACATTTCTTGCATGCCAGCGAGAAGTCGCACCACATGCGGCGGCTGCCTGCAGCGTTGCATCACCCGCGCAAGGCAATGCGTCTTCAGCCCTTCGGCCCGCTTATGCCAGATGCGACAGCGGCAGACCTTCCGGCGCTTTCACCGTGCGCAACACGAAGCTGGAATTCACATCCGACACACCAGTGGCATTGAGCAGGCGATCGAGCAGAAACCGCGAGAAATGTTCGAGGTCGCGCACCTGCACCTGCAGCAGATAATCCATGTCGCCGGTGAGCGCCCAACACGCCACCACCTCATCCCAGCCGCGCACGCCTTCGGCAAAATGTTCGATATCGGCCTGGCCGTGCTGCTCCAGCTGCACACGCACGAAAGCCTGCAAGCCAAGCCCCAGCGCGCGGGCATCCAGGCGCGCGCCATAGCCGGCGATGATGCCGGCAGCCTCCAACCGCTGGGTACGTCGCAGGCATGCAGATGCAGACAGATTGACCTGCACGGCCAGCTCGGCATTGCTCGTGCGCCCCTGGTTCTGCAGCAAGGCAAGCAAGCGCAAATCGGTGCGGTCCAGAGCGATGGGCTGATCCATATGTTGCGCAGCAGCAGGCGATGACGCACGAATCTTGCGCTATTACGGCCGCGCCACACAAGATTCGCAATCCCGTTGCGCACACATCCGGCTAAGGTGAGCGCTGATCATCGGAAGTGCCGCCGCATGAATACCGCCCCGCAACGCGTTGAAAACCAACTCACCGATAAAGGCTATGTGCCGGTCTACACCACCGCCGTGGTGGAGCAGCCGTGGGAAAGCTACAGCGCCGACGATCACGCCACGTGGGGCACCTTGTATCGGCGCCAGCGCGAGTTGCTGGTCGGTCGCGCCTGCGACGAATTCCTGCAGGCGCAGGACGCGATGGGCATGGGCCAGACGCACATTCCGCGCTTCGATGCGCTTAACGAGGTGTTGCAAGCCGCCACCGGCTGGACCCTGGTCGGCGTGCAGGGCCTGCTGCCGGAGCTGGATTTTTTCGATCACCTGGCCAACAAGCGCTTCCCGGTGACGTGGTGGATCCGCCGCCCCGATCAGATCGATTACATCGCCGAACCGGACCTGTTCCATGACCTGTTCGGGCACGTGCCGTTGTTGATGAATCCGCTGTTTGCCAACTTCATGCAGGCCTATGGTCGCGGCGGGGTCAAGGCGCACGGCATCGGCCCGGATGCGCTGCAGAACCTCACCCGGTTGTACTGGTACACGGTGGAATTCGGCTTGATCGACACGCCGCACGGCCTGCGCATCTATGGCGCGGGCATCGTATCGTCCAAGGGCGAATCGCTGCATTCGCTGGAATCGGCAGCACCGAACCGCGTCGGGTTCGACCTGCAACGCATCATGCGCACGCGTTACCGCATCGACAGCTTCCAGAAGACCTATTTCGTCATCGACAGCTTTGCGCAGCTGATGGAGGCCACCGCGCCGGACTTCACGCCGATTTATGCCGATCTTGCGCAACAGACGCAGGTGCCGGCCGGCGATGTGCTGCCGACCGATCGGGTGATCCAGCGTGGCAGCGGCGAGGGGTGGAGCCGTGACGGCGACGTGTGAGGCAACTGTATGGAATAACGCACCGCCGGCCGCTGCGAGCTGCAACGCCGCGCGGTGGTGAAGCTGCGATGTGACGTACGCCTACTCGACACCGTTGCCAACGCAGACTAAGGTCAAACCTCCCCACACCGCCTTGGCTCAATGGACCTGACGCATCTGCGCATCCGGCGCTTGGAGCTGGACGACACCCGCCTGCTGTTCACCCTGGCCAACGGCATCCGCATCGACGAGCCCATCCAGGCGCATCGGTTATTGCTCAAGGCATCGCAGCCGCAGCGCGCGCAGTGGCAGATCACCGAAGACGGCTTCGGGGTGAATTGGCCCGCAGTAGCGCCGCCCACCCCGGAAGGCCTGCTCAACATGCCCGAGCTGCTGTGGCGACGCCGCAGCGCGCGGGCGCTGGCAAAACTCACCAGCCTGCGCGGACGTCTGGACGCGTTATCGCCTGGCGAACGCGAACTGGTGGCGTTGGCGCGCCTGGACGCAGACATGCGCGAGAGCGACTACGCGCGCTATTTCGACCGCTGGGATGCCGCCACCCGCGAGGATGCGGTGCGGGGGCTGGCCGCGATGGGCGCGGCACAACTGCGCCAAGCCATCGAAGGCCTGGGCGCCGTGTTCGAGCGACTGGAAGAAGATCCCAACCTGCTCAGCATCGAAGACATTCTCGATGCCATGAACGAAACCGACCGCCAGCGCGTGGATGGCTGGGAAGAGGTTTACTACCGCCGCTCGGGCGAACTGGCGCGCCTGGGGTTGACGCATTACGGGGTGGATAAAGCCTGACGCTGTTGAAACGCTTGCAGCTGTTTGCTCCCGGCCGCGGCGACGACTGCCGCAATACGGTACTCATACGAACGGCCACGCTTCGCCGATCCACCGGCGCGCTAATCTGCAAATGGAAGCAGGTCACTGCAGTCAGGCCGTTCCGAGTGACAGAGCGGCGCGCATGAAAGATATGGCGTCGCCTCATTACAGCTGCGCCGTATGAGGCGCGACGGTTACTTGGATGCGGTATATGCCAGCAACAGCACCAGCGGCTCTTCGCCGGTTTGCTGCAAGGCATGCGTGCTGCCCGGCCGCGTCAACAATGCATCGCCGGCGGCGACATCGTATTGCTTGCCGTCCAGCGCGTATAAACCGCGCCCACTGACGATGTAATAGATCTCATCCTTGTTGTGCAGGTGCAGGCCGATGCCGGCGCCTTTGTGCAGCACGCGTTTGCGCAGCACGAATTTCAACCCAGGTGCGTCGGCGAAGAACGGATACGCCGTGGTTGGGCCGGCGCCGCCATGCGGGCCGGGTTGTTCGCGGGCGAGATCGCGCTCGTGCACCATCAGCGAGGGATGCGCCTGTGCAGCGCGTTGGGCGCCGATGTCGGGCGCGACACCGCAATCGGCGTCGCGACGCAGCTGCGGTTTGAGCGCTGGCTGCAGCTGCACCCAGCCGTGCACCACCAGGCAGGCGATGGCGGTGGCGCCGGCGCGGCTGAAGTGAGTGCCGTCGGCCTTGCCTTGGTCGGGCACGAACAGGAAATAGTCGCCCCTGAAAAACCCCAACCACCCAACGACCGCAAGGCCTTGATGTCTGCACCGGCGTGCTAAAACTACCAGTGTTCGCTACGCTGAAGGCTGGTTTCTTGCAATTTCCGCCCATGCGTACACGCCGTCCTGCTGCCGAAGACAGACCCGCCGACGAGTTGTTCCGTTCGCGTCTGGAGAATCAGATCGATCTGCAGCATCCGCTGGCGCAGCTGAGCCAACGGATGCCGTGGACGGCGTTGGAGCAAGCACTTTCATCGCGCTTGCCGGCCACCCCGGCCGGTGGCGGTCGGCCGGCATTGCCGGTGCGGCTGATCGCTGGTTTGCTCTACCTCAAGCACGCCTACGACCTGTCCGATGAAGCGGTGTGCGAGCGTTGGCTGGAAAATCCGTACTGGCAGTTTTTCACTGGCGAGGTCGTGTTCCAGACGCGCTTGCCGTGCGATGCCAGCTCGCTGACGCGTTGGCGGCAGCGGCTTGGCGAAGCGGGGATGGAAGAGTTGCTGGCGCACACCATCAACGCCGCGCATGCCATGCAGGCGGTGGACGCACGCGAGTTGTCGCGGGTGATCGTGGATACCACGGTGCAGGAAAAGGCGATCGCTTATCCGACCGACAGCCGTCTGCTGGAGGTGGCCCGCAAGAAGCTGGTGCTGCTGGCCAAGCGGCATG
>NZ_JSBW02000041.1 GCF_000772705.2 Xanthomonas vasicola | reverse complement strand
GCGCTGGCTGCTGCGCTGGATCGCGTTTTTGCGTGCCTGGATGCGGGCGATGGAATGGCCATCCTTTAGCCACGTGCCGCTGTCACAGACGGCACGGGGCGCTTGAAGGGGATTTTTCAGGGACAACTCACTACTCGCGGGACACGCCGTAACCCTTCCCTGGGGCTCGATTGCAGCATCCATGCCGCCAACGGTCCCGCAATCGGCGAGGACACCGCGCCAGACAGTTCCTGGCTGCTTTATTGAAAGCTCTACACACCGACCACCTTGACTGGTCCTTGCCCACTCACCGTCGCGGGACCCTTGGCCGCATGGATGCCGCCAAGGAGCATACAAGGACGTACTTGCAGCGTGTCCTGCGATGGTGGGCGGGCAAGGGCCCTGCAGCAAAGCCGCAGACACAGCCAGCATTGCAGACGACGCAGTTAACGATCATTGGCTCAGCGTTGTCAGGCACCTATCCACACAGCGGTATCAGAGCGATAGAGACTTAGAGTCCAAAGCGCCGGCGGTCACGCCTGTAACTTTTTATCGACCGGCTAGCCTGCGCAAAGCGGCGCTGCGATCTGCCAGAATCGGCGTCTTGTTCCCGGATGCCGATCAACGATGACTGCCGCCGCGCCGCTCGCCACGCCCACCAATTCACCTGCGCGCGTGCTGTTCGCCAGCTTGATCGGCACCACCATCGAGTTCTTCGATTTCTACATCTATGCCACCGCAGCAGTGCTGGTGTTTCCGACCCTGTTCTTTCCCGCCGGCGATGGCAGTGCGGCGATGCTGCAGTCGTTGGCCACATTTGCAGTGGCGTTTGTTGCGCGGCCGGTAGGCTCGGCGGTGTTCGGTCATTTCGGCGATCGGGTCGGGCGCAAGGCCACACTGGTGGCAGCGCTGCTGACGATGGGCCTTTCGACGGTGGCGATCGGCGTGCTGCCCAGTTACGCGCAGATTGGTGTATTTGCGCCCGCATTGCTGGCGTTATGCCGCTTCGGCCAGGGGTTGGGCCTGGGCGGCGAATGGGGCGGGGCGGTGCTGCTGGCCACCGAGAATGCGCCGCCTGGCAAGCGCGTTTGGTACGGCATGTTTCCGCAACTGGGTGGGCCTCTGGGGTTTCTGTTGTCCACCGGCACCTTTCTGGGCATGGGCGCCGTGCTGGACGATGCGCAGTTCATGCAGTGGGGCTGGCGCGTGCCGTTTTTGGCCAGCGCGTTGCTGGTGCTGACGGGGCTGTGGGTGCGCCTGAGCATCACCGAGACGCCGGATTTCCAGAAGACGCTGGACCGCAAGACGCGCGTGAAGTTGCCGCTGGGCACGGTGGTGTCGCAGCATTGGCCGGCACTGATCATCGGCACGCTGGGCGCGTTCGCCACCTTCGTGCTGTTCTATCTGATGACGGTGTTCGCACTGGGCTACGGCACCAAGACGCTGGGCTACGACAAGGAACAATTCCTGTTGTTGCAGATGGCCGGCATCGTATTTTTCGCGCTGGGCATTCCGCTGTCGGCCAAGTTCGGTGACCGCCACGGTGCGCCGCTGGCAATGATGTTGGCCAGCATTGTCATCGTGGCCTTCGGCCTGGCATTTGCGCCGCTATTTCAGGCCAACCACCCGTTACAGGTGCTGGCATTCCTGTCGCTGGGGTTTTTCTTCATGGGGCTGACCTACGGCCCCTGCGGCACCCTGCTGGCCGAGCTGTATCCCACCGAGGTGCGCTACACCGGCGCATCGTTGTCGTTCAATCTGGCCAGTATTCTTGGCGCGGCACCGGCGCCGTATGTGGCCACGCAGCTGGCGGCCAGCTATGGCGTGCAATCGGTGGGGTATTACCTGGGCGGCGCCGCGGTGCTGAGCCTGGTCGCGCTGGTGGTGGCGCGGCGCTGGCGCCGTTGATCGCAGGTGACAGCGGGCACACCAGCGTGCGGATCGGGTAGCAACGCGTTGGCGCTGGATCAAGCTGAGGCGATCGCGCATGAGGGTGCTGTGGCAGCGCCGTGATCATGTCCACGTTGCCTTAGTGATCATGATCTACGACATCCAAGATCGTCCTACCACATCAAGCAGCGCCATCGGAGCAGCTTGCCCGGCGCGATGGGCGCACTGCAAACCGCATGTGTCGGGCGTGCGTTGATTTGAGCCAACATATGTAGTCAAGCGCGTCGTCTGCAACTGCCTGCTAGGCCAGCAGATGACGGAAGGATCAGCCTGCCAGACGCACCTGGTTACGCCCGCCGGCCTTGGCCAGATACAGGTGTTTGTCTGCTTCGTTCAACAGGTAATGCAACGACTGGTCGCTTTCGCTGGCGATGCACACGCCGATGCTCACCGTCATGCTGAGCGTCTCTTCGCCCACGCGCACGCGCAGGGCGCTGATGCGTTCACGCAGTGTCTCGAAATAGGTGGTGGCGTTGGCCGCATCCAGGCCCGGCACCAGCAGGCAGAATTCTTCGCCGCCGAAGCGCGCCACCAGATCCTGCGGCCTTGCATGCCCGGAGACCGAAGCGGCCACCGCACGCAACGCCTGGTCGCCGGCTTCGTGGCCCCAGGTGTCGTTGATGTGTTTGAAGTGGTCGATATCCACCATCGCCGCGGTCACCGTCTGGTCCTCCAACAGCAGCTTGGGAATGACCCGTTGGCTTTGTTCCAGAAAATAGCGCCGGTTGGGCAGGCCGGTGAGGAAGTCGCGGGTGGCCAGATCCTGCAGCGTGCCGACCAGTTCCAGCTGGTCCACGTTCTGCGACACGCGGCAGAAGAATTCTTCGCGCGAAAACGGCTTGCGCAGGAAATCGTTGGCGCCATTCTTCAAAAAGCGCGGGATCAGCGATGAATCGCTGTTACCGGAAATACCAATCACCGCCACCTTGTCGCGCGAGCGGATCGCACGCAGCCGGCGGGTGAATTCCACGCCATCCATCCCGGGCATTTCCTGGTCGACGATGGTCAGACGAATATCGGGGTCATGTTCGATCGCTTCCAGCCCGGCAGCGCCGTCGGCCGCCAGCACCACGCGGTAGCCGTACATCGACAGCAGCGCGCCGGCATAGGTGCGTGCAGACAGCGAGTCGTCCACCACCAGTGCGGCGATGCGGCGATTGCGCTCCAGGCGCTGCACCAGCCAGGCCAGGTATTCGATGCTGCCCGGTGCATTTTTCAAGACGTAATCGATGATCTGCTGCTGCAGCACGCGCTGGCGCAGATCTTCGTCGTACACACCGCTGACCACCACGGTGGGTAGTTTGCGCGAAAGAAAGAATTCCACGACCTTGTCGCGGTCGCCATCCACCAGCACCAGGCCGGTCAGAACCAGGAACCAGCCGTCCTCTTCGTCCAAGACCCGCGCGGCTTCGGCCAGGGTCGAGACGACTGTGACCGCAAGTTCCACGCGTTGCTCAATGGCTTCGCGCAGCATGCTCGTGAATGTGCGCGAGTTCTCTACCAACAGCACGCGCTGCGGCAAGACTGCATTTTCACTATTGTGATGTAAGGTACCTGGTGACATCGGCTTGCCGTCTGGATCGAACTGTCAGGTAAGCTAACGGCCCTGCCCGTCAAAACTTGAGCACCGCGTTCCAGAGCGTGCCGATCACCACAGCGCATCGCGCAGCCGATACCAGCTCATCGCCGCTACCAGCAGCGGGGTGCGCAGCCGCTGCCCGCCTGGGAATGGACGGTGCGGAATGCGTTCGAACACGTCCAGGCGCCGGCTCTGGCCGGCGATGGCCTCGGCGATGACCTGGCCGGCCAGGCCGGTGGCAGCCACCCCGTGGCCGGAGAAGCCCTGCGCGAAGTACAGGTTGGGTGTCAGACGGCCCCAGTGCGGTGCACGGTTGCGCGAGATGTCCACGTAGCCGCCCCACAGGGTTTCCAGCGGCACGCCGTGCAGCTGCGGAAATACCGTGTGCATGCGCTGGGTCATCAGGCGCTGCAGGCCCGCGGGCGGACGCGAGGAGTAGCTGGCACGCCCGCCGAACAGCAGGCGGTGGTCGGCACTGAGCCGGTAGTAATCCAGTGCCCAATTGGTGTCGGCCACCGCCATGTCGTTGGCAATCAGGGCGCGTGCGCGCGCTTCGCCCAGGGGCGGCGTCGCGCCGACGTAGGTGCCGACCGGCATGATGCGCTGCTCCAGCGTCGGGGCGATGCCGTGCAGCAGGGCATTGCCGGCGATGACGCCGAAGCCGGCGGTGACGCTGCCGTGGGCGGTGTGCATGACCACGCGCGTGCCGGGCTGCTGCTTCGTCACGGCCGAGTCTTCGTAGATGCGCACGCCGGCGGCCAGCGCGGCACGGGCCAGGCCCAGTGCATAGGACAGCGGATGCAGATGGCCGCTGGCAGGGTCGAACATGGCGCCTTGATACAGCGGGCTGTCCAGCACCTGACGGGTGCGCGCGCGGTCCCACCATTCCAGCGGGTAGCCGTAGCGCTCGGCCATGCGCACGATGCCGTTCTGCAGCGCCCGCACCTGACGTGGCTTCAGCGGCACATGGGCATGGCCGTCGCGCCAGTCGCAGGCGATGGCGTGGCGGGCGATGCGCGCGCGCAGCAGGCGCATGCCGTCGCGGGAGAAATCGAATAGCAGGCGTGCATCGTCGTTGCCGACCAGCGCTTCCAGCGTTTCCTGCTCACACCCATAGCCCACGATGGCCTGGCCGCCATTGCGCCCGGATGCACCCCAGCCCACGCGTCGGGCTTCCAGCACGATGACGGAGTAACCAGCCTCTGCCAGCGCCAGCGCGGCGGTCAGGCCGGTATAGCCGCCGCCGAGGATGCAGACATCGGCATGCCCGTCGCCTTGCAGGCGAGGCTGCTGGGGCAGGGCAGGCGTGCTGCGCGCGTACCAGCTGTCCGGATAGCTGGTGTCCGGTGGATCGCGCTGCGGCGGGGGCGCGTGCGGGCGAGCCATCACACGGTGCGCAGGTACCGCGCGTAATCCAGGTCGGGCACCAGCGCCTGGTAGTCGAGCAACTCGCGTTGTTTTTGCTGGCCGAACACATGCTGAAACTGCGTACCGAACTGCTCGCCGACAAAGTCGCTGCCGAGGAACGCATCCACCGCGGCTTGCCAGGTGCGCGGCTTGAACACCGACTGCGCATACGCATTGCCGCTGATGGGCGCAGTGGGTTCGGCTGGCTTGCGCAGGCCGTCCAGCATCGCGGCCAGCACGGCTGCGGCGGCCAGATACGGATTGGCATCGGCCCCGGCAATGCGGTGCTCGATACGGGTGTTATGCGCATCGCTATGCGGGATGCGCAGCGCCACGGTGCGATTGTTGAAACCCCAACTCGCGTCCAGCGGCACGAAGGCATTACTGACGAAGCGCCGATAGCTGTTGGCATGCGGCGCAAATATCAGGAGCGAGGCATCGGCATGCCGCTGCAGCCCGGCAATGGCGTGGCGGAGCGGGTCTGCAGGCGCGTTGGCAGCGCTGGCCAGCACGTTGTGCCCGGCGCCATCGAGCAGGCTCACATGCAGATGCAGCCCGCTGCCGGCCTGGCCGGGGAAGGGCTTGGCCATGAAGCTGGCAAGCTTGCCCTGCTGCTGCGCAATCGCTTTGATGGTGCGCTTGAGCAGGATCGCCTCATCGCAGGCGGCCACCGCATCGGCACGATGTTGCAGATTGATTTCGAACTGGCCGGGCGCGTATTCGGCCACGGCGGTGTCGGCCGGAATGCCTTGCTGCCTGCAGGCTGCGGTGACGGCATCGGTGAAGCCGCGTTGGTCGTCCAGATCCTGCAGCGAATACACCTGGGTGCTGTCGTTGCGTTCGCCGGTGAGCGGGTCGCGCGGTGTCTGCGGGCGCCCCTGCGCATCGGCCACCGCATCGAAGAGATAGAACTCCAGCTCCACGGCAATCACCGGGGTCAGGCCGAGCGCCTTAAATCCCTGCAACACGCGCTGCAACACCGCACGCGGGGCAACCTCGAACAGACCGCCTTCGGGGGTATGCATCGCCAGCAGCAACTGCGCCATCGGCCGTGGCGCCCATGGCACCGGGCGTAGCGTACCTTCAAGTGGCCGGCAGAGACGGTCGGCATCGCCGATGGCGTAGCCAAGCCCGGTTTCTTCCACGGTGTTGCCGGTGATGTCGGTGGCGATCAGCGACATCGGCAGGCACACGCCATCGCGATAAACCTTGCTCAGTGTATCGGCGGTCACACGCTTGCCGCGCAGCACGCCGTTGGTGTCGGGCAATAACAGATCGACTGCTTCGCAGCCGACGATCTGCGCCAAGGTGTCGGCATCGGCAGCGGGCAGGGACGCGATGGAGTTCTCGGAAGCCATGGGCAACACCTGCGAAGTCGCCGCGCAGAGTAGCAAAGCGCACGTGAGCAATCGCAAGCGCAGCGGCGCGCTTGGCAATGCCGGCGATGGCGCGCTAAGTTCGACCGTATCGACGTTTACCTCCACCGCATCGGATTCTTGCGCATGGCTGTCGTTCCGCTGGTCGGCCTGCCGACCGATCGCATCTTGCAAGGGGCGCATCCGTTTCTGGCCGCGGGCGAGAAATACATCCGCGCAGTGGCCGAGGCCGCCGGAGCGATGCCGGTGCTGTTGCCCAGTCTGCAGCCGTCGTTGGAGGCAAGCGTGTGGCTGGAGCGGCTGGATGGGCTGCTGTTGACCGGCGCGGTCAGCAATGTCGAGCCGCACCACTACAGCGATGAGCCCAGCTGGCAAGGCAACCCGCACGACCCGGCGCGCGATGCCACCACCCTTGGGCTGATCCCGCAGGCACTGGCACGCGGACTGCCGGTGCTGGCGATCTGCCGCGGCTTGCAGGAGGTCAACGTGGCCTTGGGCGGGCGCCTGCATCAGCGGGTGCAGGCGGTGCCCGGCCTGGCCGACCACCGCGAAGACCGCAAGGCACCCTTGGACACGCAATACGGCCAGGCGCACGTGGTGCATCTATCTCCTGACGGCTGGTTGGCCGGCATGAACGACAGCGCGCAGGTGTGGGTGAATTCGCTGCACGGGCAGGGCATTGCCGCGCTGGCCGAGGGGCTGTTGGTCGAGGCTACCGCGCCGGATGGTTTGATCGAAGCCTTTCGAGGGCCCGGCCCAGGCTTTTTGCTGGCGGTGCAGTGGCATCCGGAATGGCGTGTCACACAGCATCCGTTCTACCGTGCCATCTTTCAGGCCTTCGGCGAGGCCTGTCGCCAATACGCCGCGGAACGCGGCAAGTGAGGTTGTATGTCCATCCGCACACGTTCGCGCAAAGCCACGCCCAAGCAGCCAGAGAGCGCACTGCGCCGCTGGCTTAAAGAGCGCAGCATCACCGAGGTGGAATGCCTGGTGCCGGATATCACCGGCAACGCGCGCGGCAAGATCATTCCGGCCGACAAGTTCTCGCACGATTACGGCACGCGCCTGCCCGAAGGCATCTTCGCCACCACCGTCACCGGCGATTTCCCGGACGACTATTACGAACTGACCTCGCCCTCGGATTCGGACATGCATCTGCGCCCGGATGCCAGCACCGTTCGCATGGTGCCGTGGGCGGCAGACCCTACTGCGCAGGTCATCCACGATTGCTATACCAAAGATGGCGAGCCGCACGAACTTGCCCCACGCAATGTGCTGCGCCGCGTGCTGGATGCCTATGCGCAGGTCAAGCTGCAACCGGTAGTGGCGCCGGAACTGGAATTCTTTCTGGTACAGAAGAACACCGACCCCGACTTTCCGTTATTGCCGCCGGCAGGCCGCTCGGGTCGCCCGGAAACGGCGCGGCAGTCGTATTCGATCGACGCAGTCAACGAGTTCGACCCGATCCTGGACCTGATGTACGACTATTGCGATGCGATGGAACTGGACGTGGATACCTTGATCCACGAATCCGGCGCTGCGCAGCTGGAAGTCAACTTCACCCATGCCGATGCGCTGTCGCGTGCGGACCAGGTTTTCCTGTTCAAACGCACCATGCGTGAGGCTGCGCTGCGGCACGGCGTGTACGCCACCTTCCTGGCAAAACCAATGGAAACCGAGCCCGGCAGTGCGATGCATATTCACCAGAGCCTGCTGCATGCCGGCACTGGTAAGAACGTGTTCAGCGGCAAGCGCGAGGGCGGCTTCAGCGATACCTTCGCGCATTATCTGGGCGGCCTGCAGAAATACATTCCGATGGCGATGGGGCTGCTGGCACCGAACGTCAATTCGTATCGCCGGCTGATGTTTGGCGAAGTCTCGCCAAGCAATGTGCTGTGGGGTTTCGACAACCGCACCTGCGGGCTGCGGGTGCCGATCGATGCACCGCAGAACATCCGGGTGGAAAGTCGCTTCGCCGGCTCCGATGCCAACCCGTATCTGGCGATGGCGGCGACGCTGGCGTGCGGATTATTGGGCATTCGCGAAAAGCTCGAACCCACCGCGCCGATCAGCAGCAATGGCAAGGAGCAGGGCTACGATTTGCCGCGTTCGCTGGGCGAAGCGTTGGATGAGCTGGAAGGCTGCGATGCGTTGCAGGAGATATTGGGGCAGCGTTTTGTGCGTGCCTATATTTCGGTGAAGCGGAAGGAGTACGAGACGTTCTTTCGGGTGATCAGTTCGTGGGAACGGGAGTTTTTGTTGTTGAATGTGTGAGGAGTTCTTGCGCCGCGCCGCGTTCCCTTCTCCCGCCGGGACATTGTCCCCCTTTATGGGAGAGAAGGTGCCCCAAGGGCCGATGGGGGTACGGTGTCCGGTTTCTTTTGATGTCTGAGAGCGCTTGTCGATAGCACTTCGACTTTGCGGCGAAGTCTCGATTTTCCGCTGCGCTATAGCGCCAGTCGAGCGCAGACAATGCAACGCAGAGCAATGCCAGGCAGTGCGCGCGGTGTCAGGCACGCAGCAGATCGCGACTGTCACGTCTCATGCCATCCACGAGGCCGCAACACAGGACGGGTATGCTTGTAACTCCCCACACGCGGAGCAGGTCATGGATCCTTCTGTGCTCAGCGCGTTGCAGCAGCTCGACGCTGCCCATCATCTGCATCCGTTCAACGACAACGCGGTATTGGCGCAGAAGGGTACACGCATTCTGACCCGTGGTGAGGGCGTGTATGTCTGGGATGCCGATGGCAACCAATTGCTCGATGCGTTCGGTGGCTTGTGGTGCGTCAATATCGGCTACGGGCGCAAGGAACTGGCGCAGGCCGCGGCGCGGCAGATGGAGCAGTTGGCGTATTACAACAGCTTCTTTCAGTGCACCACCGAACCCACCATCCAGCTGGCTGCGAAACTAGCGGAATTGGTACCCGGCGATTTGAATCATGCGTTCTTCGCCAATTCGGGGTCGGAGGCTAACGACACCATTCTGCGGTTGGTGCGACATTTCTGGGCGGTGCAGGGGCAGCCGCAAAAACGCATCTTCATCGGTCGACATGATGGTTATCACGGCACCACCGTGGCCGGTGCCAGCCTGGGTGGCATGAAGGGCATGCACACGCAGGGCGGGTTGCCGATTGCCGATATCCACCACATCGCGCCGCCGTATCACTTCGGCGATGGCGGCGAGATGGATCCGGAGGAATACGGGCTGCTGGCGGCGCGTCGTCTGGAAGACAAGATTCTGCAGCTCGGGCCGGAAAATGTGGCCGCGTTTATTGGCGAGCCGATCATGGGCGCGATCGGCGTATATCTCCCGCCGCGCAGTTACTGGCCGGAAATCGAGCGCCTTTGCCGGCACTACGATGTGCTGCTGGTCGCCGATGAAGTGATCTGCGGGTTCGGGCGCACTGGCGAGTGGTTCGGCGCGGAGTATTTCGGCTTCCAGCCCGACGTGATGACGCTGGCCAAAGGCATCACCTCCGGCTACATCCCGCTGGCGGCAGCGATGTTCAACGACCGCGTGGCCGGTGTGCTCAAGACCCAAGGCGGTGAACTGGCGCACGGAGGCACGTACGCCGGGCACCCGGTGTGCGCGGCGGTGGCGTTGGAGAATCTGCGGCTGCTGCAGGATGAAGGCATTGTCGAAACTGCGCGCACGCAGGTTGCGCCGTACCTGGCGCAGCGCTGGGCCGCGTTAGGCGAGCACCGGCTGGTTGGCGAGGCGCGCATTGCCGGGCTGGTCGGCGCGCTGGAGCTGGTGCCGGACAAGCAGCGTCGCGGCGTGTATTTCCCGGGGCGTGGGCGTGTGGGAGCGATGTGCCGCGATTTCGCCCTGCGGCGCGGGCTAATCCTGCGCGCAACCTACGATGCCATGTTGCTGTCGCCGCCGTTGATCATCACCCGCGAGCAGGTGGACGAGTTGTTCGACAAAGCCTGGGCTGCGCTGGAGGACACCGCGCAGGCGCTGGGCAGATAACGCGACGCGCACGCACCGAGAGCACTGCTGGGGAAATGGAAGAGATCGGTGACTCCATGCGCGAGCATCGGCGCAATCCAGCAGCTGCCGCGCCCGCCAAGCGGCGATGTCCGCCTGTGCCAGTCCCGGCTGCGCTGGGCAAACCCGGGCGCGGTGAGTAGGCTGGGGCAAGGCCGGCTTCGCCACCGGCCGCCCACATCGCGCTGCCCCGGAGACCCACATGACGCTGCGACTGCTCGCCCTGACGCTGTCCATCACCCTGTTGTCCGGCTGTGGCGGCAGTGGCGCGCCCGGCAAGACCGCTGCGCAGGCCAAGGTGCTTAACGTCTACAACTATTCGGATTACATCGCCGAAGACACCATTCCAACGTTCGAAAAGAGCACCGGCATCAAGGTGACCTATGACGTGTTCGACAGCGACGAGATGGTGGAAACGAAGTTGCTGGCCGGCGGTAGTGATTACGACGTTGTGGTGCCCACGCTGAACTTCTTCGGCCGGCAGATTCAGGCTGGCGTCTTCCTGCCGCTGGACAAGAGCAAGATCCCCAATCTGGTCAATCTGGATCCGGACGTGATGCGCCGCATTGCAGCGCAGGATCCGAACAATGCCTATGGCGTGCCGTACATGATCGGTACTACCGGTATTGGCTATAACGTCGACAAACTCAAGGCGATCTTCGGCAGCACCGATGTTGCCAACAGCTGGGATCTGGTGTTCAAGCCGGAGAATCTGTCCAAGCTCAAGGATTGCGGAGTGACCATTCTGGACACGCCCTCGGACATGATTCCGATCGCGCTCAATTATCTCGGGCTCGATCCGCACAGCACCGCGCCGGCCGAGATCGAAAAAGCTGCCGCGCTGATCAAGACCATTCGCCCGTATGTGCAGAACTTCCACTCCAGCCAGTACGTGACCTCGCTGGCCAACGGCAACACCTGCCTGGCGGTGGGCTGGTCGGGCGACATCATCCAGGCGCGCGACCGCGCAGTGGAAGCCGGCAACAATATCAAGGTGGCGTACGCCATTCCGAAGGAAGGCGCGCCGCAGTGGTTCGACATGTTGGCCATCCCGAAGGACGCCAAGCACCCGGACAACGCCTACGCCTTGATCAATTATCTGTTGAAGCCGGACGTGGCCGCGGCCAATACCAACTTCATCCATTACGCCAACCCCGTGCGCACCGCCACGCCGCTGGTGGATGCCGCAATCCGTAACGACCCCACCATCTATCCGCCGCCAGAAGTGACCGCCAAGATGTTTACCTACGCGATCAATCCGCCGGATGTGGACAGGCTGTACACGCGGCTGTGGACCGAGATCAAGACCGGTCGTTGAGCCGGCGCGTACGGAGTGCGCGACAGAACGCTGCGCTGCGTAGCGAGGCGCTCGTCCGGCATCGACCTCTAACAGTTCAGACATATTGCGCCGCGCGGCTTAGAGCGATGGCCGCTTGCTCAGGTGACCATCAGTCCATATGCCACCCGATCGGCTCGTCACGTAAGCTGTACTGGGCGGTACAAATAATTGTATGGTTGCGCCGCCTTCGCTGAAGCCGCTGATCTGGCAGACGCATGGCGTGCCTCGCCAATCACACAGGACGCATCCTTTGAGCAATCACGACCATCAGTCCAATGACGGCCAGTCTTCGGCCACGGATGCGCAGGGTGCCGGCGCGCGCGACGAGCAGGAGGCGCCCAAGCCCTCGCCGTTGAAGAACCCCAAGGTGAAGTGGACGCTGATCCTGGTCGGGGTGCTGGTGCTGATCTTGCTGGTGGTGTGGCTGGCCTATTACCTGATCAAGGGCCGCTACATGCAGCAGACCAATAACGCCTATCTGCAGGCCGATTCGGTGGCCGTGGCGCCGCGTGTCAGCGGTTACGTGACCAAGGTGCTGGTGAGCGACAACCAGATCGTGGAGGCCGGCCAGCCGCTGCTGCAGATCGACGATCGCACCTATCAGGCCACCTTGCAGCAAGCCGAAGCCGCAATTGCTGCGCGTCAGGCCGATATCGTCGCTGCCACCGCCAATGTCTCCGCGCAGGAATCGGCGTTGTTGCAGGCGCGTACCCAGGTCACCGCAGCGGCTGCTAGCCTCAAGTTCGCTCAGGCCGAAGTGAAGCGCTTTGCGCCGTTGGCCGCCTCCGGCGCTGATACCCACGAGCACCAGGAAAGCCTGCAGCACGATCTTGCTCGCGCACGCGCCCAGTACGACGCTGCGCAGGCGCAGGCCAAGGCCGGCGAAAGCCAGATCCAGGCCAGCCGCGCGCAGCTGGAGCAGGCGCAGGCGGGCGTGAAGCAGGCCACCGCCGACGCCGACCAGGCACGCGTGGCGGTGGAAGACACCCGTCTGACCAGCCGCATCCACGGCCGGGTCGGCGACAAGACCGTGCAGGTAGGCCAGTTCCTTGGCGCCGGCACCCGCACCATGACCATCGTGCCGCAGGAATCGCTGTATCTGGTCGCCAATTTCAAGGAAACCCAGGTCGGCCTGATGCGCCCCGGCCAGCCGGCCGAAATCGAGGTCGATGCGCTGTCTGGCGTTAAGCTGCACGGCAAGGTCGAGAGCCTGTCGCCGGGCACCGGCTCGCAGTTCGCGTTGCTGCCGCCGGAAAACGCCACCGGCAACTTCACCAAGGTGGTGCAGCGCGTGCCGGTGCGCATTCGCGTGCTGGCCGGCGACGAGGCGCGCAAGGTGCTGGTGCCGGGCATGTCGGTGGAAGTTACCGTCGACACGCGCTCGGCCAAGGACGCCAAGCAGCGTGCCGAAGAGGAATCCGACCGCGTGCAGGAGCAGGAGCGCGCGCGATGAGTGCAACTGCCGCCACCGGCCCGCATGCCGGCGGTAGCGCCCAGCGCGAGAAGGCCGAGCCGGGTGCCTGGTTGGCGGTGCTGGCCGGCACCATCGGCTCGTTCATGGCGACGCTGGATATTTCCATCGTCAATGCCGCGCTGCCCACCATCCAGGGCGAAGTCGGCGCCAGCGGCACCGAAGGCACCTGGATCTCCACCGCGTATCTGGTCGCCGAGATCATCATGATCCCGCTGACCGGTTGGTTCGTGCGCACGCTGGGCCTGCGCAACTTTTTGCTGATCTGCGCGGTGATGTTCACCGCGTTTTCGGTGGTGTGCGGGCTATCGACGTCGTTGACGATGATGATCATCGGGCGCGTGGGGCAGGGTCTGGCCGGTGGTGCCTTGATTCCGACTGCGTTGACCATCGTGGCCACGCGGCTACCGCCGAGCCAGCAGACCATGGGCACGGCGCTGTTCGGCATGACCGTGATCATGGGCCCAGTGGTCGGCCCGCTGCTCGGTGGCTGGCTCACCGAAAACGTCAGCTGGCACTACGCGTTTTTCATCAACGTGCCGATCTGCGTTGGTCTGGTCGCATTGCTCCTGCTCGGCCTCACGCATGAGAAAGGCGACTGGGCCGGCCTGCTCAATGCTGATTGGTTAGGCATCTATGGGCTGACTGCCGGTCTTGGCGGGCTGACTGTGGTGCTGGAAGAAGGCCAGCGCGAGCGTTGGTTCGAGTCCAGCGAGATCAATACGCTGAGCCTGATTGCGCTGAGCGGATTCATCGCCTTGGTGATCAGTCAATTTCGGCGCCGGCCTCCGGTGATCCGGCTGTCGCTGCTGGTGCATCGCAGCTTCGGCGCGGTCTTCATTATGGTGATGGCGGTGGGCATGATCCTGTTCGGCGTCATGTACATGATTCCGCAGTTCCTGGCGGTGATCTCCGGCTACAACACCGAGCAGGCTGGCTATGTGCTGCTACTGTCCGGGCTGCCGACCGTGCTGCTGATGCCGATGATGCCCAAGCTGCTGGAAACGGTGGACGTGCGCATTCTGGTGATTGCCGGGTTGATCTGTTTTGCCGCTGCCTGCTTCGCCAATCTGACGCTGACCGCCGACACCGTGGGCACGCATTTTGTTGCCGGGCAGTTGCTGCAGGGATGCGGCCTGGCGCTGGCAATGATGTCGCTCAATCAGGCGGCGATTTCGTCGGTTCCGCCGAAACTGGCAGGCGATGCCTCCGGCTTGTTCAATGCCGGCCGCAACCTGGGCGGCTCGGTCGGTCTGGCGCTGATCTCCACCTTTCAGGAGCGCCGCATGACCTTCCACACCGAAACCATCGGCAGCGCCGTCACTGCCAATTCGTCGCGTGCGCAGGATTTTCTGGCTGGGATCACTGCACAGATGCAGGCCAGCGCCGGCGGCGAGGCGGCCATTCGCTCGGTCGCGCAGCTGGCCCGGTTGGTGCAGCAGCAGGCCCTGGTAATGACCTATAGCGATCTGTTCTGGATCTTCGGCGTGATCGTGGTCTGCACGATTCCGCTGGCCTTTTTGCTCAAGCCGTTACCCAAGGGGGCGCACCTTGCAATGCACTGATTCCATGCGCCTGATCCGCATGCCGCTGGCGGTGGCGTTGAGCACGCTGCTGCTCGGCGGCTGCATGCTCGGCCCCAACTACACCAAGCCGCCGGCCGTAGCCGATGCGGCGATACAGGCGCCGGCGCTGCATCGCGCCAGTGGTGCGGATGTGGTCGCCGCCGCACCGTTGAACCATTGGTGGGAAGAACTGCACGACCCGACCCTCACCCAGTTGGTCACCCAGGCATTGGCCGACAGCCCCAACTTGCGCGCCGCGCAGGCGCGGTTACGCGCCAACCGCGCGCTGGCGCAGCAACGCCGCGCCGAGCGCTTGCCTAAGCTCAATGCCAGCGCGCTATATGCCTACGCCGAGCCGCCGCAGACCATCGTCGATACGCTGGGTGGGCTGCAGCAACAAGGCCAGCCCGGCCAGTCACCGGCTGCCGGCAACCAGGCGCTGGATCTGGAAAAGGCCCAGATCTACAGCGCCGGTTTCGATGCGAGCTGGGAGCTGGATTTCTTCGGCCGCCGCCGCCGCGCCGCCGAAGGTGCGTTGGCACAGGCGCAAGCCTCCGAGGCCGAGCTGGCCGATGCGCAAGTGCAGCTGGCCGCCGAAGTCGGGCAGGTCTACCTCAACTACCGCGGCTTGCAGGCCCGCCTGGCGATTGCCGATGCCAACCTGGGCAAGATCCGCCAGACCTTGCAGTTGGTGCAGCAACGTCGTGGGCAGGGCGCCGCGTCGGACCTGCAGGTCGAGCAGATCGCCACTCAGGTGCAGCAGCAGGAAGCGCAGCGCCTGCCGTTGGAAATGCAATCGCAGGAAGCGCTGGACCAGCTGGCGCTGATGGTCGGACGCGAGCCTGGCGCGCTGGATGCGCAGCTGGCTACGCCGCAGCCGCTGCCGATGTTGCCCACCCAGGTGCGCGTGGACGATGCCGGCGCGCTGATCCGCCGGCGCCCGGACGTGCGCAAGGCCGAGCGTGAGCTGGCCGCGTCCAGTGCGCAGATCGGCGAGGCCTTGAACGGCTATTTCCCGCAGGTCAGTCTGCTGGGCGGATTGAGTTGGGTCGCCGGCTCGCCGAGCGATTTCAACTCCGATGCGCTGACCACGTTGGCCGTGCCGATGCTGCGCTGGTCGATCTTCGATTTCGGCAAGACCCGCGCGCAGGTGGAGCAGGCGCGCGCCGGCAATGCCGGTCGTGCGGCGGCGTACGAAGGTACGGTGTTGGCTGCGTTGCAGGATGCCAATTCGGCGTTGGCGCGCTTCGGTTCAGCACGCAAGCAGCTGGTGGTCGCGCGCCAGGCCGAAGCCTCGGCCACGCGCTCGGCCGGGCTGATGCAGCAACGTCGCGATGCCGGCGCCACCTCATCCATCGATGTGCTGGATGTACAGCGCCAGCAGTTGTCGGCACAGGACGCCGCCGCGCAGGCGCAGGTGCAATTGCTGGTGAACTACGTCGCCCTGCAGAAGAGTTTGGGATTGGGTTGGAGCGAGCAGGCGCAGGGCGCGCGCTGAGCGCCGCTAGCAACGCAACTGCGCAACTGCCAGGCGACCGTGGCAGTTGCGCGGCGGATTCAAGCACAGTGCCGCGCTCGCGTTTTGCCACGATGGTCGTCGGTCGCTGTGTTGGCAGCCTGCATTGGGAAGAATGAGAGGTTCGATGGCATCGCCCGAGACCACGCCGCAGCCGCACGTTGCTCCTGACGGCAGCGGTTACCTGAGCATCAACGCGGTCCGCAAGGAGTTCGACGGATTCGTCGCGGTCGACGATGTTAGCCTGCAGATCCGCAAGGGCGAAATTTTCGCGCTGCTGGGCGGCTCGGGCAGCGGCAAATCCACGCTGTTGCGCTGTCTTGCGGGGTTCGAGCGCCCGACCAAAGGGCGCATCGTCCTGGATGGCCAGCCCATCGACGCGCTGCCGCCGTACGAACGCCCGATCAACATGATGTTCCAGTCGTATGCGCTGTTTCCGCATATGAGCGTAGAGCAGAACATCGCTTTCGGGTTGAAGCAGGAAGGCGTGTCCAAGACTGCGGTCGCCACCCGTGTCGGCGAGATGCTCGAGCTGGTGCAGCTTGGCACGCTAGCCAAGCGCAAGCCGCATCAGCTCTCCGGCGGGCAGCAGCAACGCGTGGCTCTGGCGCGCTCGCTGGCCAAGCGACCCAAGCTGTTGTTGCTGGACGAGCCGATGGGCGCGCTGGATAAAAAGCTGCGCTCGCAGATGCAGCTGGAGCTGGTCAACATCATTGAAACCTCCTGCGTCACCTGCGTCATGGTCACCCACGATCAGGAAGAGGCGATGACCATGGCCACCCGCATCGCGCTGATGGATCAGGGCTGGATCCAGCAGATCGGCACGCCCGACGAAATCTACGAGCAACCGGCCAATCGCTTTGCGGCCGAGTTCATCGGCTCGGTCAATCTGATCGATGCAGTGATTGCCGAAGACCAACCGGATTACGTCGCCTTGAAGACGTCTGCATTCGATGCCTGCATCCACATCGGTCACGGCATCACCGGCTTCGAAGGGCAGGCGGTGGCGTTCGCGCTGCGCCCGGAAAAGCTCGTCATCGGCAAGGGCGCGCCAACGCAGGCCTGCAACAAGGCGCAGGGTGTGATCGAAGATATCGCCTATTTCGGCAGCCATTCGGTGTATCACGTGCGCTTGCCGAGTGGGGTCAAGCTGATGGCCAACTTCGCCAATCGCCAGCGCTGGGCCAGCGAAGCGCTAACCTGGGGCGACACCGTGTGGGTGAGCTGGGGCGAAGACGACGGCGTGGTGCTGACCGCATGAAGCGATTGTTACGTCGCGGGCTGCCGGGCGCGCGCTGGGGCGTGATCGCCGCACCGTATGTGTGGCTGCTGGTGTTCTTTGCGATTCCGTTTTTGATCGTGCTGAAGATTTCCTTCGCCGAGCGCGCCACCGCCATGCCGCCGTATACGCCGCTGTTCGCGGTCGCAGCCGACGGCGCGGTGAGCCTCAAACTGCAGTTGGGCAACTATCTGGCCTTGCTGCGCGACAGCCAGTACGTGGCCGCGTACCTGAGTTCGATCAAGATCGCTGCCATTTCCACCGCATTGGCGCTGTTGGTCGGTTACCCGATGGCGTACGTGATCGCGCGGCTGCCATTGGCAACCCGCAACGTGGCGATGATGCTGGTGGTGCTGCCTTCGTGGACCTCGTTCCTGATCCGCGTGTACGCATGGATCGGCATTCTCGACGGCAATGGCGTGCTCAATCAGGCATTGCTGGCGTTGGGCCTGATCAAGCAGCCGTTGCAGTTGTTGTACACGCCAATCGCCGCCTACATCGGCATCGTGTACTGCTATTTGCCGTTCATGGTGTTGCCGCTGTACGCCAACCTGGTCAAGCATGATCAGCGCCTGCTTGAAGCCGCCTATGATCTGGGCGCGCGGCCATGGCACGCATTCGTGCGCATCACCTTGCCACTGTCGCGTAACGGCATCGTGGCCGGCTGCATGCTGGTGATGATTCCGGCGGTGGGCGAATTCGTCATTCCGGAAATGCTGGGTGGGCCGAACACCTTGATGATCGGGCGCGTGCTGTGGGGCGAGTTCTTCAACAACCGCGACTGGCCAGTGGCAGCGGCCGTGGCCACGGTGATGCTGCTGTTGTTGTTGCTGCCGGTCGTGATCTTCCACCGCTACCAGCAGCGTGAGCTGGAAGGGCGGCAGACGTGATGCGTGCCTCCCGCGGTGGGCGCCTGCTCGGTGGCGGCGTACTCGCGCTGGGTTTTGGGTTTCTGTACCTGCCGATCCTGTTGCTGATGGTGTATTCGTTCAATGCCTCCCGTCTGGCCACGGTGTGGGGCGGGTTTTCGACCAAGTGGTATGGCGAATTGCTGCGTGACCGGCAATTGCTGGACGCCGCCTGGGTCAGTTTGGAGGTGGCGTTCTGGACGGCCTGCGCATCGACGGTGCTGGGCACGATGGCCGCGATGGCGATGGTGCGCATGCGGCGTTTCCCCGGCAAAACCCTGTTTGGCGCACTGATCACCGCGCCGTTGGTGATGCCCGAGGTGATCATTGGTTTGTCGATCCTGCTATTGCTGGTGTCGATGGGCGGCGTGCTCGGTATGGCGCCGGGCGGCGCGGTGGCGATCTGGCTGGCGCATGTCACCTTCACCGTCTCATTCGTCACGGTGGTGATTTCCTCGCGGCTGCAGGAACTGGACCGCTCGCTGGAAGAAGCGGCGATGGATCTCGGCGCCACACCGTTAAAGGTATTTTTCCTGATCACCTTGCCGATCATCGCGCCGGCCTTGGCATCGGGCTGGCTGCTGGCTTTTACGCTGTCGCTGGACGATGTGGTGATCGCCAGTTTCCTGGCCGGGCCCAATTCCACCACCTTGCCGATCAAGGTGTTCTCGTCGGTGCGCCTGGGCATCAGCCCCAAGATCAACGCCCTTGCCACGGTGATGGTGCTGGCGGTCTCGGTGGCTGCGGTGATCGGCTGGTGGTTGCTGGCGCGCAGCGAAAAACGCCGTTTGCGCGATGCGCAACTGGCGTTGCAGCGCGAAGGTTGAGCGTTGCAGGAGGTCAGTCTTAAGGTCAGGAGACATGCGATGCCTTGCTGCCTGTTTTTCTCTCGCGCACCCAGACCAAGCTGATCTCCACGCGTACCAAGGTGTGGTTAGCGAACACGTGCACGCAAACACACTGTTGCAGCAGTTTCAGGCGGTTGTGACGCGGCTACAACTTTCCGGCGACTAGCATGGCGGCCTTGCTATTGGAGAACGCCATGTCCTACGACACCGTCAACCCGGCCAATGGCCAGGTCGAGCACACCCAGCAGACGCTTGACGCCGCTGCTATCGAAGCGCGCCTGGCCGCCTCCGCCAAGGCATTTCCGGCCTGGGCTGCGTTGCCGCTGGGCGAGCGTGGCGCGTTGCTGCGGCGCGTCGGCGAAGAGCTGACCAAGCAACGCGAAGACCTGCAGCGCATCATGACTGCCGAGATGGGCAAGCTGCGCCGCGAGGCGCTGGCCGAGATCGACAAGTGCGCTCAGGCTTGCACGTATTACGCCGAACACGCCGCCGAATATCTGGCGCCGCACAACATTCCCACCGAAGCGCAATCCAGCTACGTGCGCTATGAACCACTGGGCTGCGTGTTCGCAGTGATGCCGTGGAATTTTCCGTTGTGGCAGGCCTTCCGGTTTCTGGCACCCAGCCTGATGGCCGGCAACGTGTCGCTGATCAAGCACGCCAGCAATGTGCCGCGCTGCGCCGATGCCATGAAGGAGTTGCTCGACGCTGCCGGTATTCCGCCGGGGGTATTCGATGTACTGCATATCGATAACGACCAGGCTGCCGATGTACTGCGCGATGACCGCATTGCCGCGGTGACCTTGACCGGCAGCGAACGCGCCGGTCGCTCGCTGGCCGCCAATGCAGGCGACCAACTCAAGAAGTGCGTGATGGAGCTCGGCGGTAGCGACGCGTTCGTGGTGCTGGAAGACGCCGATCTGGCGCACACCGTGCAATCGGCCGTGAAGTCGCGCTTCGACAACAGCGGGCAAACCTGCATCGCCGCCAAGCGTTTCATCGTGGTGGATGCGATCGCCGACCAGTTCATCGAGCGCTTCGTCGCCGCCGCAGCCAAGCGTGTCCTCGGTGACCCGCAGCAAGAGAGCACCACGCTGGCGCCGATGGCACGTGCCGACCTGCGCGACGAACTACACAAGCAGGTGCAGGCCAGCGTGGAAAAGGGCGCCAAGGTCTTGCTGGGCGGCGAACCCATAGCCGGCTCGCATGCCGGTTATCCGGCAACTATCCTCGACAATGTCGCCCCCGGCATGCCGGCCTACGACGAAGAATTGTTCGGCCCGGTCGCCTCGATCATTCGGGTTGCGGATGAAGCAGAAGCGGTGCGCGTCGCCAACGACACCACCTTCGGTCTGGGCGGCAGCGTGTGGAGCGCAGATGCCAAGCGCGGCGAACGCGTGGCGCAGCAGTTGCAGTGCGGCGCGGCATTCGTCAATTCAGTGGTCAAGAGCGATGTACGCTTGCCCTTCGGCGGCATAAAACGTTCCGGCTTCGGCCGCGAACTGGCCGATCACGGCATCCACGAGTTCATGAACATCAAGACGATTTATGTGGCTTGACGGCGGGGATTTGGGATTCGGAATTGGGGATTCGTAAGAGCAGACGATCGCGACTTACGAGCATCCTGGCCCAGGTTGAAAATCAACAACCAGCCAACTGCTCAACTGCTCAAACCAATCCCGAATGCCCGATCTCGAATCTCGGGCCGCACCGCGGCCCTAAAGCCACCGAGCGCGCTTGAACAGGCGATACAACACCAGGCACGAGCCCACGATGCCGGCGACCAGCAGTGGGTAGGCGTAGCGGGCGTCGAGCTCTGGCATGTGGGTGAAGTTCATGCCGTACCAACTGGTGATCAGGGTCGGGGCGGCCAGCAGGGCGGCCCAGGCACCCAGGCGTTTGACGGTCTCGCCCTGGGCGAGCGTGACCATGGAAAGGTTGACGCTCAGCGCAGTGCCCAGCATTTCGCGCAAGGTGTCGATGGCGTCGCTGGTGCGCACGGCGTGATCAAGCACGTCGCGCAGGTAGATGCCCACTTCTTTGTGGATCAGTGAGCCAGGGTTGCGCTTGAGGTGCGAGAGCACATCCTGCAGCGGCGCAACCACCAACCTCATCTTGTTGAGTTCGCGCTTGAGCTCATACAGGCGCACCACCGTTTCGCGCTTGTAGTCATCGGCGAAAATGTCTTTTTCCAGGCGTTCCAGCGTGTCGCGGAACTCGTCCATGATCGGCAGGTAATTGTCGACCACGAAATCGAGCACGCCGTATAGGCAGAACGACGGGCCCATGTGCAGCATCGCCGGCTCGCGTTCAACGCGATGACGCACCGGCGCGTACGACAGCGATGCGCCGTGGCGCACGGTCAGCAGAAAGCGTTTACCCAGGAACGCATGCGTCTCGCCATAGCGGATGCGCTCGTTGACCAACTGCGCGGTATTGACCACCACGAACAAGGAATTGCCGTAACTCTCGGCCTTGGGTCGCTGATGCGCTTTGAGTGCGTCTTCGATCGCCAGATCGTGCAGGCCGAATTCGTCCTGCAACTTGTGCAGCACCGATTCCTGCGGTTCGTACAGACCCACCCAGACGAAGCCATCCGGGCGCTGCAGCACATCGCTGATCTGTTCCAGGCTGATGTCGTGGCGCCTGCCTTCACCGTCGTAGTAGGCGCAGGTGATGACGCAGGACGGATTATCGTGGTGATGGCCGTGATTGTTCATGGGCGCATCCTTAAAGTCAGCGCGTGCGGACGGGCAGGTCACGCGGCCGCAGGGCAATTGCGAGCGCGGTGTGGATCGGCAACAGCAGCATGACCCATTGCAGGTTGTCCTGCGCCTGGAACGACAGCCAGTGAATCAGCAACGCCACCAGCGCACCTGCCGCAACCACCCAGGACAGCACGGTGAACCAGCGGCCCGGCCGATGGCCCAACTGCAGCCGGATGCCACCGAACCACAGCAAGACACATAGCGGGTTGACCAGCAATAGATTGCGGTTGGCCCATGCCGATTGATGCGCGGTGAATCCCCACAGATACACCAACAGCCCGCCGCCGATGGCGCAGAACAGCCACAGCGGTAACGCCAGTCCGGCCAGCAGGCGCTGCCTGCGACCCAAGGCCAGCACACCTGCGGCGACGATGAGCCCGGTCAACAGCCAAGGCCACCAGTGTCGCTGCTGTTCGGCCGGCTCCGGCGCGATGCGATGCGGCAGCAACACCTGCGTGGATTGCACCAACGGGCGACCGGCACTGTTGTGCACTTGGGTCAGGCTGTCAGCCAGCCGCATCGGCACGAAGGCTTCTTCCCAACGCGACAACGGACGGTCTGCGTACGGCCCCAGGCCCAGGTCGAAGCCCAGCCACATCCATGGGGCAGGCGAGGCCAGGCGAATCGCTTCGCTGCGGAAGGTGTTGCCACGCGAGCGGCCGGCCAGTTGCGATTTGAGCGCGCCGCCCATCGCACGGTCCAGGGTGTCGCGGACCATGGTGGCGCAGTTGGCCATGAAGTAATCGTAGTGGTAGCGCGCATTTTCCGGCTGGCTACGCACCGCAAGACCGTCGGCCAGCGCACGTGCCTGGTCGGGCGGCAGATCCAGCCACTGAATGCTGACACCGCGGCCAGCGTCGCGATATTGCGACAGGTCTTCTTCCAGCGGCAGCGCGACCAGGTAGTACATCATTTCGCCGCGCGCAAAACGCGGCACGAAATCCGGCTCGCTCGGGTCGAAGAAGCCGAAATTGTAGGAGGTGGCCTGTTGCGTGCGCGGGTCGACCACCACAATGGCATCGTGGCCGAAGCGCTCGAAGAACACGTCGCCAGGTTGCATGGTCACCACGCCGACGCGTGGCGCCGATTGGGGAGCAGTAGCGGCGTCCGGCGCGGGCGCTTGCGCGAAAGTAGCCGGCGTCACTAACAGCGCCAGCAATACCAGCAGCCAGCATGCAGCCCAACGCCGGGCGCTGCAGCGCACGTGCGCTGCAACGGTCATGCCATGCGACAGGTTCAAGCGTCGTCCTGCGGGTCGGGCGGCAGAATGGTGACGTGGAAGGCATGCACGCGCCGCGCATCGGCCTTGGCCACCCGAAACGCAAACCGCCCCAGCGTAAGCTCCTCGCCGGTTTCAGGCAGATGCCCGATCGCATCGGTGACCAGCCCGCCGACGGTGTCGTATTCGTCGTCGGGGAACTCGGCACCGAAGCGCTCGTTGAAGTCTTCGATCGGCGTCAACGCATCAACCACATAGCGTCCATCGGCCTGGATCGCGATGAGCGAATTCTCTTCTTCGGCATCGTCGTGCTCGTCGTCGATCTCGCCGACGATCTGCTCCAGCACGTCCTCGATGGTGACCAGCCCGGCGACACCGCCGTACTCGTCCACCACGATCGCCATGTGATTGCGCGAGAGGCGAAATTCCTTGAGCAAGACGTTGAGCTTCTTGGATTCGGGGATCAGCACCGCCGGGCGCAGCAATTCGCGCACATTGCCAGGGCCGTTGTCGGCCACAACGCCGCGCAGCAGGTCCTTGGCCAGCAGGATGCCGAGCACTTCGTCCTTGTTCTCGCCGTGGACCGGGAAGCGCGAATGGCCGGATTCGACCACCTGCTTCATCAGGTCGATAAAACGCGCTTCCACTGGCAGCGAGACCATCTGCGAGCGCGAGATCATTACATCGCCCACGGTGAGCTCGGACACGGAAATCGCGCCTTCCATCATGCGCAAGGTGTCTGCGGCGATAAGACCGTCCTGTTCGGCGGTCCGCAGCAAGGCGACGAGTTCGTCGCGGGTGTGGGGTTCGCCAGAGAAGGCAGCGCTGAGGCGCTCGAGCCAGCTACGGCGTTTTTCCGGTGTTTCGGGGGATTGGCTACTGTCGTCTTCGGACATCGTGACGGGGAAGGGCACCCGGCAAACCAGGCGTTAGCCATCAGTCTAGCAGGAAGCCGGCAAGGCGCTGTGGATGCGCCGTTGCCTGGTGAGGCTCAGGTCGGCTAACAAAAACATAGCGAGCGGTCGTCAGACCGGTGTGCACGCCGCGCTCGGAACCGCAGTGTACGAGTGGTACATGCCGATTCCGCGCGCCGGCCGTGCCCGCACGGCGGCGCAATCGTTTTGTTGGCGGCTCTTAGGGCAGATCCAGGCTGTAGCCGCAGCCAACCACGGTCTTGCCGGGATGCGATTTGACGTTGGTCACGCTCAGCACGACCGATTCGATCATCGCCTCGCCGGTCTTGGGGTTGGTGGTGTCTTCGCTGACCAACTCACGCCCGTACATCACCTTCTCGGCGTTATCCACGCCCAGTTCCAGGTTCAATTGCTTGGCGAGCGGGCGCGGGTCGGGCAGGTCCAGGATCGCCATGACGCTGGCACCGGAAAACGCGATGTGGGTGGTGCTGTGGCCGAACACGCTGATCGGCGTGTTGAGCGTGTATTCGGTCATGAACAGGTTGGATTGATCCAGCGGCGTCCAGCCTAATGCGACTGCTTTGAGCGGGTCGGCCAGCACCGGCGCCAGCGCGCTGAAGTCGCCGATGCGCTGGCGGCATTCGATCAACGCCGGCAGGTCCGGCCGCACCGGCGCAGTTTGTGCCCATGCGCCGGGTACGTTCAGCAGTAGCAGGGCACCGGCAATGCAACGACGCATCACTGCTCTCCCGCGTACGGGTCGTCGATGCCGAGGTCGGCCAGGATCTCGCGTTCGAGTTGCTCCATCGCGTCGGCCTCCTTGTCGTCTTCGTGATCCCAGCCGAGCAGGTGCAAGGTGCCGTGCACGGTGAGGTGCGCGTAGTGTGCGGCCAGCGATTTGCCTTGCTCGGCGGCCTCACGTGCTACCACCGGTGCGCAGATCACCAAATCGCCCAGCAGCGGCATCTTGATGCCCTGGGGCAGACCTTTCGGCAGCTCGGCGGGGAAGCTCAGCACGTTGGTGGCGTAGTCCTTGCCGCGGTAATGATGATTGAGCGAGCAGCCTTCCTTCTCGTCGACCACGCGCACTGCCAGGTCGGCCTCGCGGATGCGTCCCTTCAGCGCAGCGGCCACCCACTTGCGAAAGCTCACCGCCGACGGCAAGCCGGCGCGCGGCAGCGCGTAACTGACGGCAACGTCGAGGCGGACAGGTCCACGGGTCATGGCAAAGGCTTCCTGAGCTAAAGGGTCAACGCATGCAGGTGACCAGCAGCATCACCGCGGGCCCGTTGGCCACGCGGTAACTGGAACTGCCGAGCGGACCGCGCGCGCAATCGCGATTGTAGTCCCGCGCCCGCAACCTTGAAACAAACCCGGGCTGATCGTGCACCCAGACGGCCGCAATACCGCTTTCCAACAGGGTGACGGCCAGCCGTTGGCTCGAGCGATGCGCGTGCGCGATCGGCGAGCTGTCACAGCCCTTTGCATCGCGCACTGTTCCCGCCAGGTCCAGTAGCCAGCGCGCGCTGCGGCCCTTCCAGTACGCGACTCGCGCAGGATCATTACTGTTCTGCATGTCGCCTTGCGCCTGATTTGCCAGGTCTTCCAGATACGCAGTCGGAATGCTGACGCTGGTCTGCTCGGCGGCCAGTGAAACGCACGGTGGCGTGACCTGGGTTGCCGGAATCACATCGCGATCCACGATCGAAATGCCAGAAGGACGTGGCGCTTCGGTCGCGTTGATCGCCCCCACGGCTGCCAGTCCGCTTGCCAACACCAGACTGGCAATGCGAGGGCTCACTCAGCGTTGCCCTTGGTCGCGTTTTCCTGCTGATCACGCTTGTCATAGGCAGTCACAATGCGCTGCACCAAGGGATGACGCACAACGTCGCGTGCTTCGAAAAACGTGAAACTGGTGCCTTCCACTTCGCGCAGAACTTCGATCGCATCGCGCAGGCCGGATTTGACGTGCTTGGGCAGATCGATCTGGGTGAGGTCGCCGGTCACCACCGCCGTGGAGCCGAAGCCCAGGCGGGTCAGGAACATCTTCATCTGCTCGATGGTGGTGTTTTGCGCCTCGTCCAGAATCACGTACGCATCGTTTAGCGTGCGGCCGCGCATGTACGCCAGCGGCGCAATTTCGATGACGTTGCGCTCCAGCAGCTTGACCACTTTTTCCACGCCCAGCATTTCGTACAGCGCGTCATAGAGTGGGCGCAGGTACGGGTCGACCTTCTGGCTGAGATCGCCTGGCAAAAAGCCCAGCTTCTCACCGGCTTCCACCGCCGGGCGCACCAGGATCAAGCGCTGCACACGCGATTCGTTGAGCGCCTCTACCGCGCACGCTACCGCCAGGAAGGTCTTGCCGGTACCGGCCGGGCCGATACCAAAATTGATGTCGTGCGTGGCAATCGCATGCAGGTATTTGGCCTGGTTAGCACCCCGGCCACGCACGGTGCCGCGCTTGACCTTGATGGCGACATCCTGCGCCTGATACGCGCGCTCGACGACCTGGTCGAGATTGGCATCGTTGAGCCGCAGATGGATCGCGTGGGTGTCGAAGGTGGTGGCAGCGGCTTCTTGATATAACGCGGTCAACAGCGACTGCGTGGCGGTGATGGCCGGCTCCGGTCCAGTGACCCGGAAGATGTTGCCGCGGTTGGCGATCTCGACGCCAAGCTTGAGTTCGATCTGGCGCAGATGCGCATCGAACGGGCCGGCCAGATTGGCCAGCCGCTCGGTATCCTCGGGCTTCAGGGTGAAGTCGCGGTGTGCTGATGCGTTCATGATTAGATTGGACAGCGCACGCAGGTGCGCGTCGGCAGGGCGGGATCAAAAGGGTAGCGCGCAGCATGTGATCCCACCAACACACCGGGCTGCGCGGTACTGCGGACATGCAGCCGTCTGCAGAAGCGCGCAGGTTTTCCACAAGCGCTGTGGAGTCACGCATCACTAACCTGTGGATAAAATTCGTCGCGCTTACTGGCACAGGGTCTGCTGGGCCGGTGGTGAAAAAAACGCCAGTGCCGACTGGGTTGTCCACACAGGATGTGGATCGAATTCGGCAAAGCCTGTGGGTAAGTGCAGCGAGGCCTTACGCTGCAAGGCGCTGCAGATGGGTGGTGAAATTTTGACCATTGCGCCCGACACGCTTCGGCGCGTCGTTGCGCTGCTTGAAGGGGCGCGGCATTGCGCAGCGCCCACGCGCCATCACCGCGCGCTGTCGTCCAATTGGATGCGCCCACGCAGCGAATTGCTCATCGCCTCGGTGATCAACACGTCCACGAACTGCCCAATCAAACGCGGGTTGCCCGGGAAATTCACCGGGCGCATGTTCTCGCTCTTGCCGGTCAATTCGTTCGGGTCGCGCCGCGAGGGGCCTTCCACCAGCACGCGTTGCACGCTGTCCACCATCGATTGCGAAATGCTTGCCGCATGCGCGCTGATGTGGGCTTGCAGACGCGCAAGACGCGCCTGCTTCACCGCTTCCGGCGTGTCGTCCTGCAGGTCCGATGCCGGGGTGCCGGGGCGACGCGAATACACGAACGAAAAGCTCTGGTCGAAGCCCACGTCTTCAATCAGTTTCATGGTCTTTTCGAAGTCCGCTTCGGTTTCGCCGGGAAAGCCGACGATGAAATCCGAACTGATCGAAATATCCGGGCGCACCGCACGCAGCTTGCGGATCTTGGATTTGAATTCCAGCGCGGTGTAGCCACGCTTCATCGCCGACAGAATGCGGTCGCTGCCTGCTTGCACCGGCAGATGCAGATAGTTGGCCAGCTGCGGCACATCGCGGTACGCATCCACCAGCGAATCGGAAAACTCCAGCGGGTGCGAAGTAGTGAAACGGATCCGGCCGATGCCGTCGATTTGCGCAATGGTGCGAATCAACAAGCCCAGATCGGCGTACTGCGCGGCGTCGCCGGCATCGGCGCCGTACGCACCGCGATACGCATTGACGTTCTGGCCGAGCAGGTTGATCTCGCGCACGCCTTGCGCTGCCAATTGCGCCACTTCCACCAGCACGTCTTCGAACGGCCGGCTGACTTCTTCGCCACGGGTGTAGGGCACCACGCAGAACGAGCAGTATTTGGAGCAGCCCTCCATGATCGACACGAACGCCGACGGGCCATCGGCCCGCGGCTCGGGCAGGCGATCGAACTTCTCGATCTCCGGGAAGCTGATGTCCACCTGCGACTTGCCCGATTCGCGCCGGGCACGGATCAGCTCCGGCAACCGGTGCAAAGTCTGCGGGCCGAACACCAGGTCTACGTAAGGCGCACGCTTGACGATGGCTTCGCCTTCCTGCGAGGCCACGCAGCCACCAACGCCGATGATCACCGGCTTGCCGCCGGCCTTCAGTGCCTTCCAGCGCCCCAACTGGCTGAAGACCTTTTCCTGCGCCTTTTCGCGGATGGAGCAGGTGTTCACCAACACCACGTCCGCATCTTCCGGGTTATCGGTCAGCTCCAGGCCTTCGGAAGCAGCGAGTACGTCGGCCATCTTGGCCGAGTCGTACTCGTTCATCTGGCACCCGTGGGTCTTTATATAGAGCTTGCCGCGCACCACGGCAGGCGCGGACGGGCGCGCCACGGGCAATGGCAACAGGGCGGGTGCATCCACGGCGGTGGCCGTGGACAGGTCGGAAACGGATGTCCCGGGCATGGCGCTTATTCCAGACGGGTAGAAGATAGCCGCCCAGTTTACCCGCTTGCGCCAGCAGCGTCCGCCCCGGCGGGGGCATCGACCGCCTGGGCGCGCGCCACTGCCGGGCGTGCAGCCATCCGGGCGATGTAGGCGCGGGTGGGTGCGGGCGGGTCGATCAGGCCAAATTCCACCATCCACGCCAGCGCGCCACCCCACAGCACATCGGCCGCACTGCAGCGACAGCCCAGCACGTAATCGCCCTTTGCCAGCTGCGCATCAACCACCGCCAGCACGGTGTCGGCGCTGGCGTAGGGCGAGAGCGAGCGCGGCGGCGCGTCACGCTTGAGCGCAAGATCCATGATCGCCGGTTCGAAGGCCGAGCCATAGAACGCCAACCAGCGCAGGTAGGCACCACGGTCGGCATCGCCCGGCGCGGGCGACAAACCGGCTTCCGGGTAGAGCTCTGCCAGATATTGGTAGATGGCGCCCTGTTCGGTGACCACGCTGCTGCTATGAACAATGGTCGGGATCTTGCCCATGGGGTTGATCGCAAGGAATTCCGGCGTGCGCTGTTGCTCCTTTTCCAGATCGATGGGGTGCACGCTGTAGGTCGCGCCCAGTTCTTCCAGCAGCACCAGAACGCCACGCGAGCGGGAGCGGGGATTATGGAAGAGGGTGATATGGCGGTCGTCGGGCATTACGGTCTCCACGCTGACTGCGGTGACGAAGCGGGTCATGGCTGATGTGCCGATCTTACGGGGCGCTTGCGGACAGTTTCTGTCCGCAATACGGTGGCGCGATGGCTTCTACCGCTGCCCGTCTGTTGCGTCTGCTTTCCCTGCTGCAAGGTGGCCGCAGCTGGTCTGGCGTGGCTCTGGCAGAGCGCTTGGACATTCATCCGCGCAGTCTGCGGCGCGATATCGAGCGCCTGCGCGAATTGGGTTACCCGGTGCGCGCCGCGCCTGGCAGCGGCGGTGGTTACCGTCTGGGGCAGGGCGCGGCGGCGTTACCACTGCTATTTGAAGAAGACGAGGCGCTGACGGTGGCGGTTGCCTTGCGCGCCGCCGCACCGGCCGTGCGCGGCATGGATGCCGCGGCCGCACGCGTAATGGCCAAACTGGACCCGCTGCTGCCGCGCAGCGGCCAGCGTGCCAGTGCCGCGCATGCCGCCATGGCCAGCATGCCGGCCGCCGAAACGGAACCGCTGGTCGATGCGGCCTTGCTCGCACAGCTTGCCGCTGCCTGCCGCGACCGGGTCACGTTGCGGCTGGACTATCGGCGCCATTCCGGCGCGGCCTTCACCCGCAACGTCGAGCCGGCGCTGCTGGTGAACTACGGGCGGCGCTGGTATCTGCTGGTCTGGGACTGCGAGCGTCAGGACTGGCGTAGCCTGCGCGTGGACCGGATCGATCAGGCGGTCGCCACCGGCACGCGGTTCACCGCCCGCGCATTGCCCGAGGAACCGCTGCAGCTGTTGCGCAAAGCCATTGGCGAGGCGCCGTTCCCGTGCCGGGCGCGGGTCCGCCTGGCCGGGACTGTGGAGACATTGGCAGCCCGCATCCCGCCTTGGTTGGGTGCCTTGGAGGCGGATGGCCCTGCGCGTTGCTGGCTGGGTCTTGGTGCGCCGAGCATGCCCGCGCTGGCGGCCAACCTGTTGCTGCTAGACCTGCCGTTCGACGCGATTGCGCCGGCCGAAGCGCGTACCGCGCTGACCCAGGCGCTGAACGCATTGCGCGGGCAACTGGATCGGCTCCCGCAGTAAGGCTGGCCGCCACTTGGCAAGCCCTGGGCAAGCTGGGACACTGCGCCGCATGAAGGGGAAGTCAAGATTGCTGGGGCTACTGCTTGTCACGTTGTCGGCTGCGCCGGTCAGCGCCGGCACGCTGTACAAGTGCGTCAGCGGCGACGGCATCACCAGCTATCTGAGCAAGCGCCAGAGTGGCGCTACTTGCAGCGTCATCAGCAGCTACACGCCGGATCGCTCTGTCCGTCGTTTGCCACCGTCCGTGCCAGCGGCAGCGGGCATGTCCGCCAGCCCTGCGCGCAGCATGGCCACTATCGACAGCGGCGCGCCGGCCACTATCATCAGCCAGCCGGTCAGCCACTCGCCACGCCGTGCTGCCGAGGTCGCTTCGACGCTGGCGCCGCGTGCGTTGCCGGCGTCGGCCACCTCGGTGGTGCCCTCGCCAGCGGCAGCAGCGGTCAACCCACGCAGGGTGGTCAGCGGGCAGGTGTACTCCTATATGAAGGACGGTGTGCGCCACTACACCAGCACCCGTCCGCGCCAGGTCGCTAGCATCGAAGGCCTGCGCACCATCCATTACAGTTTTATCGAAACCTGCTACGCCTGCGGTGCCAAGCCTGGCGTCAACTTCGGTGCGATCCGCCTCAACACCAACGCCTATCAGCAGGAAATCGCAGCGGCGGCGCACGAGTTTGGGGTAGAGGAATCGATCGTGCGCGCCATCATCCACGCCGAATCGGCCTACAACCCGCTTGCGCTCAGTCGCGCTGGCGCACAAGGCCTGATGCAGTTGATGCCGGGTACCGCACGCCGCTTCGGTGTCAGTGACGCCTATGATGCAACGCAAAATATTCGCGGCGGCGTGCAGTATCTGTCCTGGCTGCTGAAACGCTTCAATGGCGACCTTACCCTGGCTGCTGCCGGCTACAACGCGGGCGAGGGCGCGGTGGACCGTTATGGCGGCGTGCCACCATATAGCGAGACCCAGCGTTACGTGCAACGTGTGGGCGTATTGGCCGGCCGCTATCGTGGCCACGCGACTGTGGCTAACTAACGCGGCTAACGAACGACGGTGCGGCCGGCCAGCAGGCGAGCGCGGCTGGTGCTCGGGTCTTGCACGTCGCATACACCTCGCCCCTGCGGAATCCAGGGCTGCCCGACGATTGCTGGTTACGTTCGCAGCCACACTATATGGTGATGCTCGTCAGAGCGCTGGGCAAAGTGCGGCGGGCAGATTGCTTTCGTATTGGCGATGTCCGTTGCAATACTCGCGGCGAATTGTGGGCGATCGTATTTGCTGCGCTTGCACCATGTCTACGGGCCACAGCACGCACGCATTGCTATCGCGGGCGACGTACGGCACTACGTCACAGCCGAACACACCTTCCACGTGCTCTGCGATCCACATGATCGGCGCTCCTCTGCATCGGCCGTTGCATCGTATGTGGCTGACTGCGTACATTGCATTGTCTGTGCATTAAGCGTTCCGCTACACTGCGGTCGATTCATCGCGGCTGGACCCCCCGCCAGCCGTTGGCAGCCTCACGCTACCTAATCAAGATCGGAGAGCCGGATGGCCAACGATGGGGTTAACGCACCTGCTGATCTCGGGCGTCGTCGGTTTTTAAGCGCGACAACCGCCGTGGTTGGTGCGGTCGGAGCAGGATTCGTCGCAGTTCCGTTCGTGAAGTCGTGGAATCCCAGTGCACGTGCCAAGTTGGCCGGCGCACCGGTAACCGCCGACATCAGCGCCTTGCAGGAAGGCCAGCGCATGGTCCTTGAATGGCGCGGTCAGCCAATCTGGATCGTCAAGCGCTCCAAAGCAATGCTCGACGCACTCCCGTCGCTGGATGACCGGCTCAAGGACCCCAAGTCCGAGAACAAGGATCAGCAGCCGGAGTACGTGCTGAAGAACCCGGAATACCGCTCGATCAAGTCCGACATCTCGGTGCTGGTCGGGCTGTGTACGCACCTGGGTTGCTCGCCGGAGATGGTCGCCGAGATCCGCCCCGAGCCTTACGACCCGCAATGGAAGGGCGGTTATTTCTGCCCTTGCCACAAGTCGCGGTTCGACATGTCCGGCCGCGTCTTCGACGGCGTGCCGGCACCGATCAATCTACTGGTGCCCCCCCACCACTATGTAGACGACAACACCTTGGTGATCGGCGTCGATCCCGACAATGCCGGTACGTCGGCCAAAAGCACGGGGGCTGCCTGATGAGCAATGTTCTGGTCCGTACCGCCAACGGCGTCTTCGATTGGGTCAACGAGCGCGCGCCCGGGCTGATGCCCATGTACCGCAAGCATATCAGCGAGTACTACGCGCCGAAGAACTTCAACCTCTGGTACTACTTTGGCTCGCTGGCCATCGTGGTGCTGGTGAATCAAATCGTCACCGGCATCTTCCTGACGATGCACTACAAGACCAGCGCCGCCGATGCATTCGCTTCGATCGAATACATCATGCGCGACGTGGAGTGGGGCTGGCTGATCCGCTACATGCACAGCACCGGCGCCTCGCTGTTCTTCATCGTGGTGTATCTGCACATGTTCCGCGGCTTGATGTACGGCAGTTACCAGAAGCCGCGCGAGCTGGTGTGGATCCTCGGCATGCTGATCTACCTGGTGCTGATGGCCGAAGCCTTCATGGGCTACGTGCTGCCGTGGGGGCAAATGTCGTTCTGGGGCGCCAAGGTGATCATCTCGCTGTTCGGCGCCATTCCGGTGATCGGCAATGGGCTGACCGAATGGATCATGGGTGACTACCTGCCCGGCGATGCCACGCTCAATCGCTTCTTTGCGCTGCACGTGATCGCGCTGCCGCTGGTGCTGCTGCTGTTGATCGTGCTGCACATCGGCGCGCTGCACGAAGTGGGTTCCAACAATCCAGACGGCGTGGACATCAAGAAGGGTCCCAAGGGCAATCGTTGGGATGCGCACAAGCCGGCCGATGGCATTCCGTTCCATCCGTATTACACGGTCAAGGATCTGGTTGGTGTCGGGTTCCTGCTGCTGATCGCGGCCTTCATCATCTTTTTTGCGCCGGCGTTTGGCGGCCTGTTCCTGGAGCACGACAACTTCACCGAGGCCAACCGGTTGGTGACACCGGAGCACATCAAGCCGGTGTGGTACTACACACCGTACTATGCAATGTTGCGGGTGGTGCCGAACAAGCTCGGTGGCGTGCTGGTGATGTTCTCGGCCATCGCGATCCTGTTCCTGGTGCCCTGGCTGGATCGTGCCAAGGTGCGCTCGGTGCGCTACCGCGGCTGGATTTCCAAGGCGGCGTTGGGTGTGCTGGTGGTGTGCTTCGTGTGGTTGGGCGTGATTGGTTCCGGCCCCGGTACCGATGCGCACGAGACCTATGTGGGGCGCGTGCTGACCTTCCTGTATTTCGCCTTCTTCATCACCATGCCGGTGTGGACGCGGCTGGACAAAACCAAGCCGGTGCCGGAACGGGTGACCACCCATGACTAACTCCAACGTGACGTCATGGAAGTCGCGCGTAGTCGCCTTGCTCTGCGGCCTGTTGATTGCCGGTGGCGTAATGGCAGCCGAAGGTGGAGGAGTGCAACAGGCAGGCAACGACCTGAGCGACCGCGCTTCGCTGCAACGCGGCGCGCAGTTGTTCATGAACTACTGCTCCGGCTGCCATTCGCTGAAATACCTGCGTTATTCGCGCATGGCCAGCGACTTGGGCTTGAGCGAAGAAGAGGTCATGACCAACCTCAACTTTACCGGTGCCAAAGTCGGCGAACACATCGAAGGCACCATGCCACACGATGCGGCGACCAAGTGGTTCGGCAAGGCGCCACCGGATCTGACCTTGATCGCACGCGTACGCGGAACGGACTGGGTCTATACCTACCTCAAGTCGTTCTATCTGGATCAGACTCGCCCGCTGGGTTGGAACAACAAGCTGTTCCCGAACGCGTCCATGCCCAACCCGCTGTGGGAGCTGCAAGGCTTGCAGCAGGCGCAATTCGGCCCGCCCGACAAGGCGACCGGCGACAAGCCGGTGGAAGCCTTGAAGCTGGGGCAGCCCGGTCGCCAAACGCCGGTGGAGTTCGACCAGACCGTGCGCGATATCGCCAACTTCCTTGAGTACGCCGGCGAACCGGCTGCACTGAAGCGCCAGAGCCTGGGCGTGTGGGTGGTACTGTTCCTGGCGCTGCTCACCTTTATCGCCTATTTGCTGAAGAAGGAATATTGGAAGGACGTCCATTGAACGCTGCGTAGCCGTCAGCTGTCATTGCTCGCAATGAAGAGGGAATGCAATGCAGGGCAGGTGTCTGCAGATGTCTTGAAATGTCACCGTATCGTTGAGCCTCTGAACCTCTTCCCATGTGGAAGAGCGTAGCCCCTCTCCCGTCGGGAGAGGGGTTGGGGTGAGGGCCGGTAAACCAGCAGCGCCTCTGTTGAAGCCATCAACGTCGAGGCCTGCAATATCGTTGTGGCACCCGCACGTCACCCAGTTTCCGTGTAACAGCGCAACAACCGCCTTATCGGAACGTTAATAAGCCCTATCACTCTTGGCTTTTGCGTGACGTGATTGCACACTCGATAGACCGTGGTGACGGTCGGCGTTGGGCCGGCTGCACCGATGCGACCGGCGGATTCCGGTCGTCGGAGAGCCTTGAATGGCGACGAGTGTGCGTATGCGGAATACCTTGACTTTGTTTTCGTCCAACGACGACGTGTTGTGCCACCGGGTCCGTCTGGTCCTGGCGGCGAAAGGGGTGACCTACGACCTGGTGCCGGTCGACCCGCAAAATCCTCCCGAAGATCTGATCGATCTCAATCCCTATCATTCGGTGCCGACGCTGGTCGAACGCGACCTGGTGCTGTACGCCGCGTCGGTCGTCAGCGAGTACCTGGACGAGCGCTATCCGCATCCGCCGCTGATGCCGGTTGACCCGCTATCGCGCGCGCGTCTGCGCCTGGCGATGCTGCGCATTGAGCACGATTGGGTGCCGCAGGTACAAGCGGTCCAGCTCGGCAACAAGACCCAGGCCGAGGCCGGGCGCAAGCGTCTGAAAGAACTGCTTACTGCATCGGTGCCGTTGTTCAAGGCCAGCAAATTCTTCCTCAATCCGGAAATGAGCCTGGCCGATTGCGCGATGGCGCCGATCATCTGGCGACTGGACGCGCTGGAGATCAGCCTGCCCAAGGATGGCAAGGCGATCGAGGATTACGGCAACCGCATTTTCCGCAACCCCGGTTTCATCCGCAGCCTGACGGATCAGGAAAAGAAGCTGCGCGATCTGCCGGGCTGATGCGACGGCTGTATGCCAACAGACCGACTTCCACACGCGTAGCCGCCGCTACGAGTCGTGTGCGGGTAAAATGATGCAATGAGTGAAGATTTCCCCCGCATGACCAGCCATCGCCCGTACCTGTTGCGGGCCTTGGTCGAATGGATCAACGACAACGGCATGACGCCGCACGTTTTGGTGGATGCAGGCCTGCCCGGTGTGCAGGTGCCTGCCAGTGCCGTCAAGGACGGCCGCGTCGTATTGAATATCGCAGAGCGCGCCGTGGTTGGCCTGCAGGTTGACAACGAAAGCGTGAGCTTCACCGCGCGCTTCGGTGGCGTGAGCCACCCGGTGATGGTGCCGATGGCCGCGGTGCTGGCGGTATACGCACGCGAGACCGGGCAGGGCATGGCGCTGCCGGACGACATCCCCGGTACCAGCAGCGAGCCGCCTGATCCGGGTGCGTCGCCGCCGAGCGCGCCAAAGCCGGACGAACCACCGAGTGGCGGTAAGCGCCCGCATCTGCGCGTGGTGAAGTAGGCGCAACGCACAAAATGATCGCATCGCCGCCAGGCGGGTGCGGCCGGTGCCGGGAATCACACGTACGACGCGTGCACTTTGGTTCTTGCTTGCTGTCCATAGCCGCCTGGCGACTGCGCACTCTGTTTTTCTAGCCGCGGTAGGAGTGGTGGGCGTACGCGTTAAAGGTCCGAGCGATGTGAGGCTTTCAGTGCACGTGGAGCGGACCCGTCATGTCGATTGCAGTACTCCGGATGCTTCCGGCGCATATGACTACTACTACGCGTACGACCTCTATCGCTTTGTGGACGGCGCGCGCTGTCTTTTCGCGCGCAGCTACGCCGATACGCCGAATGAGGCGCACTTTCTTAGCATCGCGGTTGGTGACAAGTCGCGTCTGTTGAAGGATGCCGACTTGCTGGACCCCTTATGCGTATTTGCGCAGGCGCACCTGCGTCGAGAGGGCAAGCAACAGGTGTGCTGGTTGAGTGGCAGAGGGAATGGCTACGAAGCGGTGCCTGCTAGTTCCGTGCTCGCAGAGTGAAGTGATCGGCGTTGGAGGGCCGCCAGATGCCGGAATTCTTTGGCCCGATCCCTACACGGTAACGACGCGCAGCGAGAGTTGCTGGGGCTCAAATCACAACGGAGCTGGCCGTTCAACACCGTAATGCGCGTCACGTGGCACTGCGACGGTGTGAGGCGTGCGGCGTCAGCACCAGCGCGCGACATTCGCTGCCGCTGCAAATCGCCCACGCTGCACATCTACCCGTCACTCCAGCCGCTCTTGCTCCGGGTGCAACGCCCGTACGGTGGCGACCTGCGGGCCGGTGAAGGCAATCAGCTGGTCGCCCCGCAATACCAGCTTGCCGCTATGGCGATCCGCGCCGTCATAGGAATACTCAAAACGGAAGGTGCGTTCGAAGCCGAGCCAGCCGTTGGGCATCCTGCAGATACGGATGTTGGTGGAATGCACGCTCTGGTCCAGCCACTGCACATCGGCCGCGCGGCAGGCATTGCGGCCGAGGATGTCGGCACGTTCGGCAGCAGCGCGCGAAGAGTTCCAGAACGCGAACAGCGCGGCGCCGGCAATCATGAAAAGAATCAGGCTGGGCATGGCGCCAATGTGCCATGGCATGTAGCCGGTGGACAATCGCTGTCCAGGCGCCGCAGCGTTGCGAACGCCTCGCCTTGTGGGCGGCAGAGGCCGGCACCAAGGCATATAACGGCAATGCCATGGCCTTGCTTGCCCGACAAGCGCAACGTGGTCGATGGCTTCGATCCGCATGCGCATTCCGCCGTTGCGGCGTTGAGGGCAGATGGTGCGCGAGCAGCGCTGCCTGGAGCTGCGTGGGCGTGCTGGAGGTGCAGCGTTCCTCGAATTGGCGGCTGGCGCGAGGAGCCGCCGTCCGGCGCGCTGGCTGATACCGCAAGCGCCCGATGTGCCGTGGCGTGCAGCAGCTACTTGCCTCTTGTGTTGCCGTTTTAGGTCGATGCCCGGTGCTGGGATGCTGTTCGGTTGCTGTTACAGCAAGCGCGCTGTGCGCAGGCCTGGCAACGTTGGCTCAGTCAGCTGGCAGGTGCGCAACAATCGTTGCCAGGGTCGCGTTGAACTGACCGTTGCGCTCGGCATCACGGAACGGGCGAACCCGGCTGACGCAGACTTCGGCAGGCGAGCGGGCGCTCGCGGGGTCGGGATGCAGTAGCGCCATGACCTCATCGGCGAAGGCGTCGAGCGGCATCGAGTTCGGATCTTGCGACTGGCCGGGCGTCAGCTCCGTCTGTACCTGCGGCGGTACGATCTCGATCACTTCCACCCGTCCCTGCAGCAATGGCCGCAGCGCGGCGGTGTAACTGTGCAGCGCGGCCTTGCTAGCACTGTAGGTGGGCGCGGCCGGATAGGGCACGAAGGCCGTGCCCGAGGAGACATTGAGCAGGGCCGCATCCGGCTGCGCGCGCAGATGCTCGATCAGTGCGTCGATCAAGCGGATGGGACCGAGCACGTTGGTCAGGAGCATGCGTTCGGCATCGGCCAGGCCGCGCTGTCGCCGGGGATCTTCGCTGGCGTAGGTGCCTGCGTTGTTGACCAGCACATTGAGATTGGGAAAGGCCTCTATTAGCTCGCGCGCAAACGCCTGGACGGCGTCGGCATCGTCGATGTCCAGCGTGCGCACCTGCATGCCGGCGTGACCCGCTGCGGTCCCTTCCAGCGCGGTGCGGCGACGCCCTGCGACGATCACGCGATTGCCCGCCGCATGCCAGCGCTGGGCGAGTGCCCGCCCGATCCCCGAACCGCCGCCCGTCACCAGGATGGTATTGCCGCTTGCCTTCATGATGCTGCCCTCTCGAGGTTGCCTGGGGAGCGAGGGAGCGTAGTGAGGTGCTCGGGAGACGCCTGTGAATGCCGGTGAATCCATTCACCGCCCGCTGTAGATGCCGACTTGCATCCGCGCGGCAATGGCGCCACCTCACGAGAACATTCCAGCAGTAAAGCTACGTTTCCGTCTTGACCTCATGCGGCTCGCTGCCCGAAGCGGGTCATTCGCAACTGGTATCGCCCATGCACTCTGTTCTGCAGCAATTTCATCCCGTGGTTGCAGGTTGGTTCGCACAGACCTTCGCTGCGCCGACTCCGGCGCAGATTGCGGCGTGGCCGGCGATCCAGGCCGGGCGCCACACCCTGGTGGCCGCGCCAACCGGTTCGGGCAAGACGCTGACCGCATTCTTCGCTGCTATCGATGTATTGATTCGCGACGGGCTGGCCAACGGTGGCGTATTGCCCGACGAAACCCGCGTGGTTTACGTGTCGCCGTTGAAGGCCTTGTCCAACGACATCCACCTCAACCTGGACGCGCCGTTGCAAGGCATCCGCGCGGCGCTGGTCGCGAATGGTTTGTCGGATGTGCCGGTCCGCACGGCGGTGCGCACCGGCGACACGCCACAACGCGAGCGCGCGCAGGCGCGCCGCACGCCGCCGCATATTCTGGTGACCACGCCGGAGTCGTTGTATGTGCTGTTGGGGTCGGCATCCGGGCGCACGGCGCTACGGCACGTGCGCACCGTGATCGTCGATGAAATCCATGCGGTGGCTGCGGACAAACGCGGCAGCCATCTAAGCCTGACGCTGGAGCGCTTGCAGCGGCTGGCCGCGCAGCCGATCACGCGGGTAGGGCTGTCGGCAACGCAAAAGCCGATCGAGACAGTGGCGCAGTTTCTGGTCGGCGTCAGCGCAGACGGCCTGCTGCGGCAGTGCGAGGTTGTCGATATCGGCTACACCCGCACGCGCGATCTAGCGCTGGCGTTGCCGCCCACGCCGTTGAGCGTGGTGATGTCCAACGACCAATGGCTACAGGTGTACGCCGATGTGACCGCGCTTGCGCAGCAACATCGCACCACGCTGGTGTTCGTCAATACGCGGCGCATGGCTGAGCGCGCGGCGCGGCATCTGGGCGATCTGCTCGGCAAGCAGCGCGTGGCAGCACATCACGGCAGTCTGTCGCGCGAGACGCGCCTGTTGGCCGAACAACGGCTCAAGGCTGGCGATCTGACCGTTTTGGTTGCGACCGCATCGCTGGAGTTGGGGCTGGATATCGGCGATGTCGATCTGGTTTGTCAGCTCGGTTCGCCGCGATCGATCGCCACCTTCCTGCAACGCGCCGGGCGTTCCGGGCACAAGGTCGGCGGTACGCCGAAGGCGCGCTTATTTCCGCAGACCCGCGACGAGTTGGTCGAATGCGCCGCGCTGCTGGACAGCATCCGTCGTGGCGAACTGGATGCCTTGCGCATTCCGTTGGCGCCGGTCGACGTATTGGCGCAGCAAATCGTGGCCGAAGTTGCGTGCGAGGACTGGGACGAAGATGCGCTGTTTGCACTGGTGCGGCGCGCGTGGCCATTCGCCGGGTTGAGCCGCGCCACCTTCGACAGCGTGGTGCGCATGCTGTGCGATGGCTTCAGTACGCGGCTTGGTCCGCGCGCCGGGTATCTGCACCGCGACGCGGTGCATCGGCGCCTGCATGCACGGCGCGGCGCGCGCATGACCGCGCTGACCTCCGGCGGCACCATTCCCGAAACCGGCGACTACAGCGTGGTGCTGGAACCGCAGGCCGAAAAGATCGGCACGGTGAACGAAGATTTCGCCGTCGAAAGCCTCACCGGCGATGTGTTCCAGCTCGGCAACGCCAGCTACCGCATCCTGCGTGTGGAGGCGGGGCGCGTGCGCGTGGAAGATGCCAAGGGCGCGCCTCCGAACATTCCGTTCTGGCTGGGCGAAGCGCCCGGTCGCAGCGACGAGCTGTCGGCGGCGGTGTCGCGCCTGCGTGGTGAACTTGCTGCGCGGCTGGACACCGCACCGCATCAGGCGGCCTGCAACTGGCTGCACAAAGAACTGGCGATGTCTGCCGAAGCGGCGCGTCAACTGGTGGACTATCTGGCCAACGCATGCACCGCACTGGGTGCAATGCCCACCCAGCAGTGCCTAGTGATGGAGCGTTTCTTCGATGCCAGCGGCGGCACCCAGCTGGTGATTCATTCGCCCTACGGTAGCCGCATCAATCGTGCGTGGGGGCTGGCATTGCGCAAGCGCTTTTGCCGCACCTTCAATTTCGAATTGCAGGCGGCAGCCACCGAAGATGCCATCGTGCTGTCGCTGTCCACCAGTCACAGTTTTGCGCTGGAAGAGGTTGGCCGCTACCTGCATTCGTCATCGGCCGAGCATGTGCTAATCCAGGCATTGCTGGATGCGCCGCTGTTCGGCGTGCGCTGGCGTTGGAACGCGACCAATGCGATGGCGCTGCCGCGCTTCAGCGGCGGCAACAAGGTGGCGCCGCAGTTGCAGCGGATGAAGTCGGAGGATTTGCTGGCCACCGTATTCCCGGATCAAGTGGCCTGCGCAGAAAATCTGGTCGGCGAACGCGAGGTGCCGGACCATCCGCTGGTAGCGCAGACGCTGGAAGATTGCCTGCATCAATCCATGGACAGCGAAGGCTGGCTGCAGGTGTTGCGCGGGCTGGAATCCGGCGCGATCACGCTGATTGCGCGCGATCTGCCCGCACCCTCGCCGCTGGCAGCCGAAGCCTTGAATGCGCGTCCCTATGCATTTCTCGACGATGCACCACTGGAAGAACGCCGCACCCAGGCCGTGCAAAGTCGCCGCTACACACCGCAAAGCAGCGACGACTTAGGGCGGCTTGATCCGCAGGCCATCGAGGCCGTGCGCGAAGAAGCCTGGCCACAGCCGCGCGATGCCGAAGAAATGCACGAGGCACTGGTGGGACTCGGCGTGTTGCCGGTCGAAGAGGCCACCGATGCCCAGTGGCAGGTTTGGTTGTCCGCGCTGGCTGCGGCCGGCCGCGCCGCCTGCATTGCCTTGCATGGAAGTCCGGCGCTGTGGATCAGTGCCGAGCGTATCGACTGGTTTCTGCCGTTGTATCCACAAGCCACTGCGCAGCCGCCATTGCAGGCGCCAGCCGATTGCCGCGTTGCCGACTGGGAGCGCGATTGGGCAGTGCGCGAACTGCTGCGCGGGCGCCTGTCTGCCGTGGGGCCGGCACAGGTGCCAGCCTTGTCCCACGCGTTGCAGGTGCCGGACGCAGAGATTGCGCTGTCGTTGGCGGCCTTGCAGCGCGAGGGCTACGTCATGTCCGGGCAGTTCAGTGCGCACGCGCAGGCAGAAGAGTGGTGCGAGCGTCATCTGCTGGCACGCATCCATCGCTACACGCTGGGGCGATTGCGCCGCGAGATCGAACCGGTGTCGCAGCGCGATTACGCACGGTTTCTGTTCGAGTGGCAGCACGTGGACAGCAGTAGCCGCGTGGCAGGGCCGGATGCATTGGCCGGTGTGGTCGGGCAGCTCGAAGGCTTCGAGGCGCCTGCGGTGCTGTGGGAGAGTGAGCTGTTGCCAGCGCGCGTGCGCGACTATCAACCGGCCTGGCTGGACGAGTTGTGCACCGCGGGGCGCACGCTGTGGGCACGCTTGCGGCCCGGCGGCGGCCGCAGCGGCGCCGCGCTGCGCAGCACGCCGATCGTGCTGCTGCCGCGGCGCGAAGCGCAGCGCTGGAGTGCGCTGGCGCGCGATGCCGACGACGCACCACTAGGGTCCCGCGCACAGCGCGTCATGGGCGTATTGCAGCAGCAAGGCGCGTTGTTCTTCGACGAAATTGCCGATGCCGCGCATCTGATGAACACCGAGCTGGAAGATGCATTGAGCGAGCTGGTGATGCGCGGCCGTGCGCACTGCGACAGCTACGCCGGCCTGCGCGCGCTGCTGGTGCCGGCGTCCAAGCGGCCCTCGGCGCTGTCGCGTCACCGTCGCCGTGCAAGTGCGCTGGGCATTCGCGATGCCGGGCGCTGGGCACCGGTGCGTGCATTGCCAGAGTTGCCGTTGGCCGAAGCCGGCGAGCGGCATCAGGAAACCCTCGAACACGTGGCGCGCACCTTGCTGCGTCGCTATGGCGTGGTGTGCTGGCGGGTGCTCGAACGCGAGGCGGCGTGGCTGCCGCCGTGGCGCGAATTGCTGCGCATGTACCAACGGCTGGAAGCGCGTGGCGAAATCCGCGGCGGGCGTTTTATCGCCGGGCTGTCCGGCGAGCAGTTCGCGTTGCCGGATGCGATTGCGGCCTTGCGCCGTGTGCGTGCACAGGCATTGCCGCAACAGTGGATCTGCGTGAGTGCAAGCGACCCCAGCAATCTGCTCGGCAGCCTGTTGCCAGGCGAGCGTGTCGCGCGTGTGCCGGGCAATCGTGTTGCATTTCTGGATGGGCTGCCGATGGCGGTGTGGGCGGCAGATCGCTTCCAAGCGGTGCAGGAACTCACCCCCGAGCAGGCCGAGCAGGCGCTGCGCGTGTTGCAGCGCGTGCCTGGCGCGGCCGAGCAATCGCCGATGGAACGCTGGTTGGCTCAGTCGCGCGAAAGCGCAGTGCCTGCACCAGCCACGCGCGGAAGCGGACGCGACACATAGCGGCTGTCGGCAACCACCCAACGCCATGGCGCATCCACCGCCTTGCGAATGCCGATGCGTGGCGTCGCCAGTGGATTGGCGGGTGGCGGCACACCGTCGTCTTCGATCCACAGCCGCGCAGCGCCAGTTGTGAGGTCCAGCCCATTGTCGGCAGCATTCACATCGAACGCTTGTGCCAGGCGGCCTGGGCCGGTGGTCAATACTTTGAGGGGCGCGGCGCCGCGTGCGGCCTGCATGCTGTCGAGACCGGCTAGCGGTTCCAGTGCGCGGATCAGTACCGCATGCCCAGGCGCACCGCCGCATACGGCATTGATCGCCCAGTGCATGCCATAGATGAAATACACATACAGGTGCCCCGGCGAACCGAACATCACCTGCGTGCGCGGGGTCATGCCGCGGAACGAGTGCGCGGCCGGGTCTTCGCTGCCGCAATAGGCTTCCACCTCGGTGATCCGCCCACGGCGTCCGTCGGCACTGACCACTACCTTGTTGAGCAATTGCGGCGCAACGTGGCGTGCATCGTGCGCGTAAAACGCGCGGGGCAGGGGCATAGACGTCATGGACGAAGCCTAGCTGCGCGCCCGTGATGTCGCTGCGGATTGCTCTGGACAGCCCTCGGGCCGGGTAGGGTTTTTCCGAATACACGGTGCTGCGAGCGCATGACCTGTCACAAAAGCGCAGATCCGGTTGCATGAATACGCAGTATGGCAATGCCCGCCTCTCAAGCGTGTTTTGTCGTCGCCGATAGCCATTAACGATTGGTTTGACGAGCCGCATCGCAGCCCGCGGTCCGCACAGCGCCATCGCCGTCATGCAGCGCATGTCGCCCACGCATCTTTTTGAGAGAACTCCCTAAATGTTAGGCAACTTCAGAATCGGAACCAGACTGATCGTGGCATTCCTGATCGTCTCGGCGATCGGCGCATGCATCGGGTGGGTGGGCTATTCCAACTCCGGCCGCATCAATGCGTTGTCGAGTTCGTTGTACGAGCGCGAATTGCTCGGTATGTCCAACGTCAAGGAAGCCAACATCAATCTCATCTATGCCGGCCGTGCGCGCGCCAATCTGTTGTTGGCCAGCAGCGCGGAAGAGCGCCAGTCGCATGTTCAGAACATCGACAAACACACCGCCAAGGTGGTCGATTACATGACCCGTGCGCGCGCCAGCTTCCAAAGCGAAGAAGGCAAGAACAAGTTGGCGCAATTCGATCGCGCCTGGCAGAAGTATCTGGACGAGCGCGGCCGCTTTATCGAAGCCGCCAACCGCGAAGCGCTGCGCGAGGCTAATCCGGAACTGGCCGTGCTCTCGCGTGCGGTGCGCGCCAGTTCGGACGAAGTGGATAACCTGATGACCGACCTGAGCGGCCTGCGCGAGCGCAGCGCCGCCGCGGCTAACGCAGAAGCCGATGCAATCCACACGCGCAGTTCCCGGCTACTGGTCGCCATCATCTGCGGCGGCGTGTTGCTCGGTGCCATTCTCGGCGTGGTGATCAGCCGCAGCGTCACCGGGCCGATCCGCCGTGCAGTAGGCGTGGCCAACGGCTTGTCCGAAGGCGATCTCACCATGCGTATCGATGTGCATGGCCGCGATGAAACCGCGCAATTGCTCGAAGCGATGCGCACCATGGTGCAGAAGCTGGCGCAGGTGGTCGGCGAGGTCAACACCAGCGCCGAAACGCTCGCCAGTGCGTCAGAAGAAGTCAGCGCCACTGCGCAGTCGTTGTCGCAGGCGGCAAGCGAACAGGCGGCCGGCGTGGAAGAAACCAGCGCCTCGCTGGAGCAGATGACCGCCTCGATCAGCCAGAACACCGAAAACGCACGCGTCACCGACGGCATGGCCACCCAGGCCGCGAAAGAAACCGTGGAAGGTGGCGAAGCGGTGGTTGCCACCACCCAGGCGATGAAGCAGATTGCGCAGAAGATCGGCATCATCGACGACATCGCGTACCAGACCAATCTGCTCGCGCTCAATGCCGCGATCGACGCGGCGCGTGCCGGCGAACATGGCAAGGGCTTTGCCGTGGTGGCTGCCGAAGTGCGCAAGCTGGCCGAACGCAGCCAGGTGGCCGCGCAGGAGATCGGTGAGGTGGCCAGTTCCAGTGTGGAATTGGCTGATCGTGCCGGCCGTTTGCTGGATTCGATCGTGCCCAACATCAAGCGCACTTCCGATCTGGTGCAGGAAATTTCCGCCGCCTCCGAAGAGCAATCCTCCGGCGTCAGCCAGATCAACTCGGCAGTCGTGCAGCTGAGCCAGACAACCCAGCAGAACGCCAGCGCGTCCGAAGAGCTGGCCGCCACCGCTGAGGAGATGAGCGCGCAGGCCGAACAGATGCAGCAGAGCATGGCGTTCTTCCGCCTGGGCGGGCAGGGCGCGAGCACTGTGCCACCCAAGCGCGGCAAGCAGGTGGCCGCGCGTACGGCGCGTGCTGCAGGAACGCGTGGTTGGCGCAGCAATGCAGCGCCGGCGTATGCGATGTCCGAGGGCCCCGACGAAGGCCAATTCGCGCGTTTCTGAGAGAGCGACCCATGACCGCAGCGACACTTGATGTGATGCCCGGCGACGCTAATGCCGCCGCGCAATATCTGACCTTCCAACTGGATGGCGAAACCTTCGCCACCAGCATTCTGGGCATTCGCGAAATTATTCAATACCGCACGCCCACGCCGGTGCCGTCGATGCCGGAGTGCGTGCGCGGGGTAATCAATCTGCGCGGCGCGGTGGTGCCGGTGGTGGACCTGCAATCGCGGCTGGGCCGTGCGGACAGCGCAATCGGCAAACGCAGCTGCATCGTGATTCTGGCCACCGAGCAGGCACAAGGCACGCAGGTGATCGGCGTGCTGGTGGATGCGGTCAATGCAGTGATCGAACTGGCCGATCAGGACATCGAAGCAGCACCTTCGTTCGGCACGCATATCCGCCGTGATTTGCTGCGCGGCATGGGCAAGGTCGGCGAGCGCTTTGTGGTGTTGCTGGACATGGAGCAGGTGCTGCAGGTGGACGAGATCGCCGGCAATACCGACGCGCTGGCGGCCTGAGCTATAGCAGTGTGGCAGGACGATCAGCGCTGAGTGCGCTGGTCAGTCCCGCAGGTGCCATCCGTCGAAGCGCTGCACGCGGTTGCGGCCATCGCGACGCGCCTGTTGTAGCGCATGACGGGCGCGTGCCAGCAAGGTATTACTCTCAAGCGCAGCGTGCGCGGCAACGTCCACCAGCCCGGCGCTTATGGTCAACGGGCCGGTAGGCCAGGGTGCGTCTTCCACGGCCTTGCGCACGCCTTCGGCAGCAGCGAGTACCGCCGATGCCGTCGTTGTCGGCAGCGCCACGCAGAATTGGTCGCAGGCCAGGCGTGACAAGATCGCCTCTGGCGGCAGCTGCGCTTCAAGCACGGCAGCCAACTGAAGCAAGGTGGCATCTGCCGCCGCTGCGCCGGCCTGTAATTTCTGCCGTTTGAAGCCATCCAGTTCGATCAACATGAAGCCTAATGCGGCGTCAGGTGGCGCGCTGGGCGCGTCTGCAAGCGCATGTAAGGCGTGCTCCAGGCCGGCGCGATTCCATAGCCCGGTGAGCACGTCGCGCAATGCATCCAGTTCCACCAGCCGAGCGGCCTGTTGCAGTTCGATGGTATTGACGACTTGCTTGGCCAATGATTGCAACGCGTCGCGCTCGGCGACCGACAGGCGCCGCGGGGTGCGGTCCAGCACGCACAGCGTGCCCAGCGCGATACCGTCGGAAGTCAGCAGCGGCGCGCCCGCATAGAAACGGATCTGCGGCTCGCCCGTAACCAGCGCATTGTGCGTGAAGCGTGGGTCCAGAAGGGTGTCGCCGACTTCCATCACCTGATCGGGTTCGAGAATGGCGTGCGCGCAGAACGAGAGTTCGCGCGGTGTCTCGGTCGGCTGCATGCCGACCTTGGATTTGAACCACTGCCGATGTGTATCGATCAGCGAAATCAGTGCCATCGGCGTGCGGAAGAGCGTGGCCGCAATCGAGGTGAACGCGTCGTAGCTTGGCTCCGCTGCGGTGTCCAGCAGGCGGTACGCATGCAGCGCATCCACGCGCTCATCTTCGTTGGCCGGCAGGCGCGCACCGAAATTCGCGTTGACGCCACCTGGGAGCAGCGTTGCGTGGATCAGGTTCAACGCGGGTGCGTCGGGTATCTGCATGCGAAGCACCACCGGAACAAGGCGCCATCAAGGCGATGAAGGAATAAAGCGGCGAGGCGCTGGCGGATGCAATTGTAGTGCTGCCATGGCACTGCTCTCTGGACACCGGCATACCGGCGGGTGCCTGTCCTGATCTTGCTACAGGAGCACTGGCGCGTCCGGCGCTTGAGTCTAGTCCTGCAGACCCCGCGTTGACAGTCGCCTGATACGTTGCAAGGCCGCGCGGGCGATGGTGCGGGGGGGGGCGACCGTATCAGCGGCCCGGGTACTGCGCGGTGCCAGGCTGCGGCTTGGGCCAACTCACTCTCCCTGACTAACTTTGCCCTTGGGGCGGCGGCTGTGTTCGTCGTGCACCTTCAGATCTTCCTGGCCCGGGCGTTGCTTGGCGGCATCGTCGTGCTGGCGGTCCTGCTGGCTCTCAGTCACGCCGTGCGCATCGTCGGCGACTTCGTCGGGTTGTTGGCCTTTATTGCTCATGGTCTGGATCCACCGTTGGAGTGAAGCCGAACGTTAGCGCGCGCGATGTGATCCCGGCGCCACGGCGACCAGTTGCCTTGCACAGCTCTTCGCCCAGCAGCGCCCTCCAGTAACGCACGAGCCCCGGAAACATGACGTTTCCAGGGCTCGTGCGTTTGATGCAATGGTGGAGCGGAAGGGGATCGAACCCTCGACCTTCGCGATGCGAACGCGACGCTCTCCCAGCTGAGCTACCGCCCCACGTGCTTCGATTCTACCCACAAGCTGCGCGGTTCGCCAAGCGAAGGACGCAGCCGACCGTGCAACGCTGCAGTCATGTGGGCCTTGGTCTTACTCGCGAACCAGCGGGAACTTGAGGTCCGGGTTCTTTGCCTTCCATTCCTTGTACGACACCGAACCTTCCCAGGCAGCGAAGGCCTTCGGGGTGCGGCCACGGCCGGACCAGGTTTCGCCGGTGTGCGGCAGCTCGTACTTGGGCTTCACTTCGCTGCGGCCGCTCTTGACCACTTCCTTGCGGGCAGCGGTGGTGCCCAAGTAGGCGGCAATGTCGTTGCGCTGCTTGGTGTTGAAGTGACCGGCGAACTGTTCGAGCAGCGAGACGATGGTGGCATGCGCAGAGGATGCCTCGCTCGCGCGCTCGGTTTTCTCCTGTTCTTCCAGCTTCTGCAGTTCGTCCAGCAGCTTGGCTTTGGCTTGCGCGATGGAATCCAGTTTCGAAGAGGTATTGCTCACAGAGGTATGGCCTCGGAATAAAGAGTGGACACGCTGCCCGAAGGGCGCGCGGCATTATGGCATGTGGCCCGGGGGCGGCCGTTATGGAACAGGGGTTTGCACACAGCGTGAACGGGCCTTTCACGACGCCTGTTCAAGCGCTTTCGCATTGTCGCTACAGGCGCTACTTGGCCACAGGCTGACGTTAGCAGACCCGACAATGACGATACAGGAGCATGCAATGAGTGACGACAAACGTAACGTTGGCTCGCCAGACCGCGACCGCATCAACGTCAATGAACCCTACGAGCTGCAGTACTGGACCAAGACCCTGGGCGTCAGCGCCGAGGAGTTACGCGCCGCCGTGCAGAAGGTTGGCCCGGCCGCTGCCAGCGTGCGTCAGCACTTGGGCAAATAAGCGGGAAGGTTTGCCATGAGCCTGAGCGAGTACCGCCGCAAGCGCAGCTTCGACAAGACCCGTGAGCCAGAGCCGGGCAAGGCCCTGCCGCAAGGGCGGCGCGCGATCTTCGTCGTGCAGTTGCACCACGCCAGTCGCCGCCACTACGACTTCCGCCTGCAGGTTGGCGATGCACTCAAGAGCTGGGCGGTACCGAAGGGGCCAAGCTACGACCCCAAGGTCAAGCGCATGGCAGTGGAGGTCGAAGATCACCCGGTCGACTACGCGAGCTTCGAGGGCGAGATTCCCAAAGGCGAATACGGCGGCGGGCATGTGGCGCAGTTCGACCATGGCGTGTGGGCGACCACGGGCGATGCGGAAGCGCAGCTGGCCAAGGGACATCTGCGCTTCGAATTGTTCGGCAACAAGCTCAAGGGCGGCTGGCATCTGGTGCGCTCCAGCAAGCCGGCGCGGCAGCCGCAGTGGCTGCTATTCAAGGAGGACGATGCCTATGCGGGCAGGCTGGAAGCAGACGATCTGCTGGCCGATGTCGCTGCCGCGCCCGCGGAGGATGTGCGCCGCGCAGGCGCGGGCAAGCCCCAGCGAAAAACGCTGAAGACGGTGCCGCTGCCGGCCGCGAAAAAGCGCGGCGGCTGGGCGAAGAAGGCGCTGGCGCTGACCAATGCACGGCGTGCCGAGATGGAAGATGCCGCATTTGCGCCGCAGCTGGCCAAGCTGGGCCAGTCCCCGCCCGAAGGCGCGCAGTGGCTGCATGAAATCAAATGGGACGGTTACCGCATCCTGGCAACGGTCACCGCAGGCAAGGTGCGGCTGTGGTCGCGCAATGCGCTGGAGTGGACCGACAAGACGCCGGAGATTGCCGATGCAATCCGGTCGCTGGGCCTGCGCAGCGCGCAGATCGATGGCGAATTGATTGCCGGACGCGGCACCAAAGAAGACTTCAACCTGCTGCAGGCCGCCCTGTCTGGCGAACGCCAAATGCCGCTGGCACTGGCGGTGTTCGATTTGCTGCACGTGGACGGCGTGGACATTCGCGAGGCGCCGCTGCGCGAGCGCAAGCACTTGTTGCAGCAAGTGCTTGAGGCGGCGTCCAGCACGCATCTGGCCTACAGCTCACATGTGGAAGGCGATGGCACCGAGGCATTCCAGGTCGCCGGCGAGCAACATTTCGAAGGCATCATTTCCAAACGTGCCGATCGCCCCTATCGCGACGGGCGCAGCGACGATTGGCGCAAGACCAAGCAGCTGGCAAGCCAGGAATATGCGGTGGTCGGCTATACCGCGCCCAAGGGCAGCCGCAGTGGCTTTGGCTCGCTGTTATTGGCCACGCCGGACCCGGTACATGGCTGGTTGTACGTGGGCCGCGTTGGGTCCGGCTTTTCCGATGCCTTGATGCGCGAAGTCACCCAGCAGTTGGAGGGTGGTGGTGACCGTAAACCCACTGCGCACGTTCCCACCGACGACACCGACTTGCGCGGCGCCACCTGGTTTGCGCCACGCTTCGTGGTGGAAGTGTTCTACCGCGGCATCGGTGGGCAAAAGTTGCTGCGGCAGGCATCGTTCAAGGCGCTGCGCCCGGATAAGCGCATTGCCGATCTTTCCGACAGCGATGCGGCAGATGGCGCGGCTGCAACGCCTTCGGCCAAGCGTTCGCCAAAGCGTGGTGCGAAAAATGCCAGGACTGTGACCACTCAGGCACCAAAGCGTGCAGCAACGCGCGCCGCAGCGGCTGCCACGCGCAAATCGGCAGTTGCCGCACCCGCTGCGGACGCGATGCCGACGCTGTCCAGCCCGACCAAGCTGATCTATCCCGATATCCGCGCGACAAAGCGCGACGTGTGGGACTACTACCAGGCGGTGATGGATCACCTGTTGCCGCAGATCGTAGGCCGGCCGCTGTCGATCATCCGCTGCCCGAGCGGCGCGGAAAAACCGTGTTTTTTCCAGAAACACCACACGGCCGGCCTCGAGCGCGTGAGCTCGGTCAAGCTGACCGAAGAGACCGGCACCAACGCGTACTACCTTGTTGTCGAAGATGCGCCCGGCTTGCTGGAACTGGTGCAATTCAATGCGCTGGAATTCCATCCCTGGGGCTCGCACGCCGACCGACCGGATGTTGCCGACCGTGTGGTGTTCGATCTCGATCCCGGCCCGGATGTGCCGTTTTCCGAGGTCAAACGTGCAGCAAACGATATTCGCAAGCTGCTGGCGCAGCTTGAGCTGGAATCGTTCTTGCGCGTCTCCGGCGGCAAGGGCCTGCACGTGGTGGTGCCCTTGAACCCCGGTTGTGATTGGGAAGTGACCAAGCGATTCGCCAAAGGGTTTGCTGATGCCTTGGCGCAGGCGGAGCCGCAGCGGTTTATCGCCACTGCTACCAAAAGCCTGCGCAACAAGCGCATCTTCGTCGACTATCTGCGCAACGGCCGTGGTGCCACCGCGGTGGCGTCCTACTCGTTGCGTGGCCGCCCGGGTGCGCCAGTCGCGCTGCCGCTGCCGTGGTCGGACTTGTCCAAGCTACAACGCGCCGACGCGTTTACCTTGCGCGATGTGCCGGAGAAGCTGCGCCGCCGTCGCAAGGACCCGTGGGCAGACATGGACCGCATCCAGCAGAACCTGGCGCGTTGGGCGGAGCAAGATGAGGATTGAAGCCTGACGCCGCTGCCGCGCAAGCCAACAAAAAAGCCCGCTTGGCTGCGGGCTTACGTGTCAAACCGCTAGCAAGCCTACGCCGCGGATTCTTCCAGCAGCGGCATCACCTGCGCTTCCAGCACCGCACGCCGCCACTGGCCTAGCGCCGCGGGCCAGCTGCGCTGTTCGATCAAGGTTTCCAGGTGCCTGCGTGAGGCCAATAGACCATCCGGCAGGCCGAGTTCGCGGCTGCGCTGCGCCACGGTGTCCTGCAAACGCTTGAGCACGGCCTTGTTGCCATCGGTGGCGGCTTGGGCAAGTGGCGCATGCTCTTCGTCGGGCAGTGGCGTGTTGAGCGCGTCCCACACCGCATTGGCGAGCTTGTGCGGTGCCTTGGGAAATTTATCGAACTGGCGCAGCAAGGCATCCGGATCGGTGGGTGGAAACCGCGCCAATTGGCTGGCCAGTTCGTTGTCCAGAATCCAGCTGCGCGGGCGATCACTCTGACGCGCCTGCAGGTCGCGCCAACGCAGCAGGCGTAACAGCCGCCGTTGCGCCGCCGGCTCCAGGAATTGCGCAGTGCGCAGGCTCACATGCGGCCAACGTTCGCCATCGTCGTGCTCCACCGTGGCCAGCAGGCGTTCGGCATCTTCGGCCAGCCAGCCCAGGCGGTCCTGCTCGGTGAGGCGGCGGGTGAGTTCGTCGTGGATCGCGAACAGAAAGCGCACGTCGTCGGCGGCGTATTCCAGCTGCGACGGCGACAGCGGGCGGCGCATCCAGTCTGAGCGCGTCTCGCCCTTGGTCAGCAAGGTGCCGGTCACTTCCTGCACCAGTTTCTGGTAGCCCATGCCGCCGCCGACACCGGCCAGCGCCGCGGCGATCTGGGTGTCGAACAACGGTCGCGGCAACACACCACACGCACATTTGAAGGTGACCAGGTCTTCGCTGGCGCTATGCATCACCTTGACGATGTCGGTGGCGGTCAGCCACTCCTTGAGCGCCTCGTTCATGCCGGGAATCAGCGGGTCGATCAGCAGGATCTCCTCGCCGATGGCCATCTGCACCAGCGCCAGTTGCGGCCAGTAGGTGCGTTCGCGAATGAATTCGGTATCCAGGCCGATGCGCGACGGGCGCGCTGCCTGCAGGCGGTCGGTCAGCTCGGAGGGGTGGGTAATCCAATGGGGCACGTGATTTCCGTCGACAGCAAGGGTTTGCGCAGAACGCGCAGAATAGCCTAACGTCGCGATCGCCTGTCGTGCGGCAGAGCACTGGAAGGAGCAGGTGGTGGGTGAGTGCGGTGACCGGATTGCAGCGTGGGCAATGGTCGTGCTGAGAGCGGCTGGCAAAACGACTGCGCAGCTACCAGGCGGGCGCGGCCGGTGCCCGGAATTGGCAGCTACCACTCGGACACTCCGGGTCCTGGGCGGCAGCAACGCCCGCCTGCCGACTGCTTGCTACGTGTTGTTAGCCGCTCTCAGCACGTGCGCTTGTTCGCGCACACCGACACCAGTGCCCGCGGTTGCGCCACAACCGGCACCTGCGGTCGCCGCGCCGAGCAAGCCGAACGTTTCCATCGGGGGCGAAGAGTCCGCCGAGACCGTGGCGCAATGGCAGCCGCCTGCGGTGGAGTTGGGCGATGAGCCGTTGGCGCAAGTGCGCAAGCGCGCCGACCAGGCATTGCAGGAAGGCCGCCTGTATCGCGACGCTGACGATGCGATCCCGTTGTACCTGGCGATTCAGCAGCGTGCCGGCGGCAAGGACGCGACCAGCCGCCGCGGCCTGGAGCAGGCACGCCGCCGGTTGCTCGAACGCGGCGCGGCGTTGATCGAACAGACCGAACAACAGGACGATGCGCTGGAGCAAGCGCGGGAGGTGGCCTTTGTCGCGCTCGCCCTCGCACCGCAAGACCCAAAGGTGCGTGCCCTGCAACGCGAGGTGGAAACCGCGCAGCGCGTGCTGGCGTTCAACCGCGCCGGCGAAGAAGACCTGCGCGGTGGACGGCTCGGGGAAGACGGCAACGGCGCACTGGTGAATTTCCGTGATGCCGCGCAACTGGCCCCCGACAACCCGCGCACCCGCCAAGGCCTGGCCGCCGTGGAAAGCGGCCTGCTGGAGCGCGCCGAACAGGCGGCACAGGCAAGCGACTTCATTGGTGCACGTTACTGGCTGCAGATGGGAGGGCAGGTGCGCGAGCATGCGCCCACTATTGCCGATGCGCGCGCGCGGGTGGAGCGTCTGCGCCGCGCGCAGATCGCCGCATTGCACGATGCCGGTCTGCACGATCTGAATTCGCCGCGCGGGCTCAAGGCGGCCGGCGAAAAACTTGCCGAAGTGCTGCGCATCGCCGACCCCGGCGATCCGGTGGCCGGCGATCTGCGCCGCCGCCTGGAGCTGGCCACGCACTACGGCAGCTTCCGTCCCGGACAGGTGTTCACGGACGGGCTCAAGGTCGGTGGGCGTGGCCCCCAGATGATTGTGGTGCCGCATGGCGCGTTTCAGATGGGCGCCGGCGATGCTGAACCGGGCGCATCCGACAACGAGCGCCCTGCCCATTACGTGCGCTTCGCGCGCGGCTTTGCGTTGTCGATCACCGAGGTCACGGTCGCCGAGTTCCGTCAGTTCGTCGAGGCCACCGGTGCGCGCCCACGTGCCACCCGGCGCGGGCATTCGGTGGTGTACGACGAGCGCAGCGGTAACTTCATCCGCCGCAGCGGCGTGGATTGGCAATCCGATTACAACGGCGCGCAGGCCGCACCCAATAGCCCGGTGATGCACGTGAGCATTCGCGATGCCGAAGCGTATGCATCCTGGCTTTCGGAACAGACCGGCCGCCATTACCACGTGCCCAGCGAGGCCGAGTTCGAATATGCCGTGCGCGCCGGTACTACCGGACGCTATCCGTGGGGCAATGCGGGCTCGCCCCCGGCCGATGCCGGCAATTTCACCGGCGGCAACGACGTCTCGCGCAGCGGCCGGCGCTGGAACAATGGGTTTGTCGGCTACGGCGACGGCTTCTGGGGCCCGGCGCCGGTGGGCAGCTTTCGCGCCAACGCCTGGGGTCTGCACGACATGGGCGGCAACCTGAGCGAATGGGTGGCCGATTGCTGGCACGCCAGCTATCGCCGTGCGCCGGCCGATGGCGCTGCCTGGTTCAACCCGGGCTGCCGCCAGCGCATGATCCGCGGCGGCAGCTGGGCCAATTCGCCGCAACAGACACGTGCGGCGTGGCGGCAGTCGCAGGATTCGGACACCACCAGTGCGCGTATTGGCTTCAGGGTGGCGCGTGGAATTTGACTGAATCTGACATGGCGTGCGGCGCGGCGATCGTGCCTTGTGTGACCGCTGCACTCGGCTTGCTGTTTAGCCGCTAAGTGCGCTTCTCGGATCGACAGCGCGATCCAGGTAAAGCAATACGAGAGCGTCTTCGCTCCGACAGAGGGACGGGTAGACGCAGGCTAAGCGAGCCAGGCCTCTGTGCCGCATCACGAGCGAACACTGCTGGAAGCACGCTGCGTTTTTACAAGGATTTTTGGGGGCGCTTGCGGACGGCGGTTGGATTCTCTGTACAGCCAATCGACGACGGTGCTGAAAGACCGACCAAGACCGAGGAGTTTGTGATGCGGTAGTCCTGCCGTTTCATGCGCGTTGTAGAGCACACTTGCAGACTATGGATCGCTAGCAACGCCGTTACGCCCGATATACTTTGTTCAGCTGGCTTAACGGGGACGAACAGCGGGCGCATCACGACGAAGCCGGCCGTGTCTGCTGTGGTCAAATTGCCACCGCATGAGGGGACGCCGTGATGGGCATGGGGATCAAGATGTTTCGTTGGGTCATAGCGATTTTGCTGATTGGCGGCAGCGGCTACGCCGTGGCGCGGCATTTGCAGGACAGTAATACCGCCGGGCATTACGGTTCGGTCGAAGTTATTCGCCCGGAAGGCACGCCCAAGGCAATGGTGATCTTGCTGCCCGACAGCGGCCATCCCGAGGAAAGTCAGCGGCTGGCCGATACGCTGAGCAACGATGGCGCGCTGGTCGCGGTGGTCGATACCGCCAAGTACCGCGAACGCGCGCGCTCGCACCAGGTCGCCTGTAGTTCGCTGGCCGACGATGCGGAGCGACTGGGCAAGAAATTGTTGCGCGCCGAGCATGTCGATGCGTTCATGCCGCCGGTGTTGGTGGGGCAAGGCGACGGCGCAGTCCTGGCGCGCCAGGCAGTGGCCTCGGCCGCGCCCGACGTGCTGGGCGGCGCGGTGGTCGCTGATGCTGGTACCAAGGATCCAGGCCTGGCGTGCTCGCGTGATATGCCCAATGCCAGTGAGGGTTTCCTGGACGATCTGGCCGACGACTCCAGCCCGATGCAGATCGCCGCGGCCACACGCGGCCACTTCCTGGCTGCGCAGTCGCAAGGCCTGGGCGATTTGCCGCTCGTAGAACTGCACGCGCCCGGCAGCGACCGTCTGGTGGTGATGCTCTCCGGCGATGGCGGCTGGCGCGAACTGGATAAAGGCATTGCCGCGCAGCTGCAGCAGCAGGGCGTGTCGGTGGTGGGCTGGAACAGCCTGCGCTACTTCTGGGGCAGCCGCACGCCGCAGCAAGTGGGCGCAGATCTGGACCGGGTGATCGCCAGCTATCGCGAGCGTTGGCACATCCAGCACGTCGCCTTGGTTGGCTATTCGTTCGGCGCCGATGTGTTGCCGTTCGCGTATCCGGAACTTTCGCCGCAGCAACGCGCCTCGGTGCAATTCGTCAGCCTGCTTGGCCTCGGCCACGAGGCTGACTTCAAGGTGCGCGTTGGTGGCTGGCTGGGCTGGCATAACGATGCCGAGCGCGATGTGGAGCCGGCCATTCAGTCGCTGGACGCGCACCGCCTGCAATGCATCTACGGCGACGAAGAAAAAGACACGCTGTGCCCGGAACTTCGCGCACGCGGCGTGCAGGTGCTGGCACGCCCGGGTGGGCATCACTTCGACCACGATCCGGTGGTGCTGGCCAATCTGCTGATGGAGGGCTGGCAGCATGCAGCGCAGACGCCGAGCGCGGAAACAGCAAGTCGCTCCTAACGCCGCGTGGAACCGGCAAAGCGTTGCATCACGTTCTCTGGAGCGGTTGATCGAAAACGACAATCGGCGCCGAGCACCTTCCACCATGCAAAGGTGCTCGACTTTAGGCACGGCTAGCGGTCTTACGTCAGCGAAATCCCGGATTCACCCGACCCGTAGCGTGTTCCAACGTGCTCTCTGGCACCGCGCCGACCCGCGCGGCACTCACTGGAAAGGCGCCTTCGAAAAGTTCATGGCAGCGCTGAGCGCGGGCATTGCTACAGTAGCCATGATGTCGCGCGTGGCTTGCTGTCAGCGCTCGCCACGCTCCACCCGCACTTCAATACTTCCATCGGCCAGCTGCGCACGCAGGCGCTCGCCTGCCACCACCTCGGCGGCGCTGCGCACCACGCTGCCATCGGCAGGGCGGGTCATGATGGCGTAGCCGCGCGCAACCGTTGCCAGCGGGCTGACCGCTTCCAGCGAGCGCGTAATGCTGCGCAGCTGCACTTGATCGTGCTGCAGGCGCCGTTGCATGGCCGCCTGGGGATGCAACGCCCGCAGGCGTTGCTGCAAGCCCGCCAGATGACGTTGCGGGTTGTGTGATTGCAGCTGCGCTTGCCCGCGCTGCACACGCGCCTGCAAGCGCTCAAGCACTTGCGTCATGCGCGCACGCAGCTGGCGACCAGCTTCTTCCTGGCGGCGATGAAGCAGTTGCAGGCGCGCCTGCGGGCTATGCGCACGCAAGCGCAGCGCAAGCCGGTCGGCGCGTTGCATGGCACTACCCAGAGCGTGCTGCTGAAGTTGGGCTATGCGCGCCTGCGCACGTCGCACACGCGCCACCAGCTCGCGTTGATCGGGCACCAGCAATTCGGCCGCTACCGAAGGTGTGGGGGCACGCACATCTGCCACGAAATCGCTGAGGCTAAAGTCGGTCTCGTGGCCGACTGCAGACACCACCGGCGTCTGCGCAGCGGCAATCGCGCGTGCCAGGCGTTCGTCATTGAAGGCCCACAAATCTTCCAGCGAGCCGCCGCCCCGGGTGATCAGGATCACGTCATAGCGCCCGGACGCATCGGCGCGTTGCAGCAGCGAGGTGATCTGTGCGGCGGCGCTGTCGCCTTGCACCAGCGAGGGCAGTAGGTCCACTTCCAGCAGCGGAAAGCGCCGCGCCAGCACGCTGAGCACATCGCGCACCGCGGCGCCGCTGGGCGAGGTGATCACCGCAAGACGCTGCACATGCGCCGGTAGTGCCTGCTTGCGCTCGGCATCGAGCAAGCCTTCGGCCGCAAGGCGTGCACGCAGTTCGTCGAAGGCGCGCCGCAAGGCGCCTTCGCCGGCTTCTTCCATATGGTCGAGCACCAGTTGGTAGTCGCCGCGTGCTTCGTACAGGGTGAGGCGCCCGCGCGCGACCACGCGTAGGCCTTCGCGCGGCTGGAATTTCAGCCAGGTGCTCTTGGGCTTGAACATCGCACAACGGATCTGTGCCCGCGCATCCTTGAGCGTGAAATACAGATGCCCCGACGAGGGCCGGGTGACGCTGCTCAGTTCGGCTTCTACCCAGACCAGCGGGAAGCTGCCTTCCAGCAGGTCGCGCGCCAGCGAGTTGAGCTGGCTGGGAGTGAGGATCTGTTCGTTGCGGTCGGCCATCGCCACATTATCCCGTAGTGGCGGAGATCGTGGGAGATTGGCTGACGCAAGCCAATGCAATCGGTGACTGCATCGATGACCAGCGCGTGCATGTAGGGGCCGCAGGTGCCTTAGAAGCGCGACATGCTAGCGAATGCCCATTAGCTCAGACCGTGTTGCGCCAACGCCCAGCCAACATGTTCGCGCACCAACGCCGAGTCGTCGTGCCGGCGCGCTTCCAGTGCGGCCAGTACCTCCGGCGTGCCGGGCGCATTGCCCAGGCCGACGGCGATATTGCGCAGCCAGCGTTCGTGTCCGCTGCGGCGGATCGGGCTGCCTTCGGTGCGGCGCAGGAATTCGTCTGCGTCCCAGGCTACTAACTGTGGCAGCGTGGCAACGTCCAGGTCATTGCGGGCGCGAAAGTCGGCCTCGTCAGTGCGCTTGGCGAACTTGTTCCAGGGGCAGATCAGCTGGCAATCGTCGCAGCCGAAGATGCGGTTGCCGATGGGCTTACGCATGTCTTCAGGAATTGCGCCATCGTGTTCGATGGTGAGGTACGCAATGCAGCGGCGCGCATCCAGCCGGTACGGCGCGATGATGGCTTGGGTGGGGCAGATGTCGATGCAACGCGTGCAGGTGCCGCAATGCGCGGTTGCGGGAGTGTCGATCGGCAGCGGCAGGTCGAGGTAGATCTCACCTAGAAAAAACCACGAGCCACCGTTGCGATCGATCAGGCAGGTGTGTTTGCCGATCCAGCCCAAACCGGCATTGCGTGCCAGTGCGCGCTCCAGCACCGGCGCGGAATCGACGAACACGCGGAAGCCGAATGCGCCGATCTCGCCCTGGATGCGCTCGGCCAGTTTCTGCAGCCGGTTGCGCATCAGCTTGTGGTAATCGCGCCCCAGCGCATAGCGCGCCACATAGGCGCGGTTGCCGTCGTGCAAGGTGTTCCAGGCCTCGGTGTCGTCCTTGCGGCCGTAATCCATGCCCACCGACAACACGCGCAAAGTGCCGGGTACCAGCTCCTGCGGGCGCGAGCGCTTGTCGCCGTGCTGGGCCATCCAATGCATGGTCCCGTACAGGCCTTCTTCCAGCCAACTACGCAGATGCACTTCATCTTCGCCCAGCTCAATGCCGGTAATGCCGCAACGTTGAAAGCCGGCTTCGCGCGCAAGCACGCGAATGCGCGCAGCGGCATCGGCAGGGTCGGGGCGGGCGAGGACGGCAGACATGACGACAAGTATAGAATTCCCGGCATGTACGCACCCCTCGATCTTTACGACACCGCCGCCGCGCGCATTCTCGATGCGCAGGCCACTACGCTGCTCGGTGGCGACGGCTACATCTTGATGCAGCGCGCCGGGCAGGCGGCCTGGCAGTGGTTGTTTGAACGCTGGCCGCAGGCGCGCCGCATCGTGGTGGTGTGCGGCACCGGCAACAACGGTGGCGATGGCTATGTGCTGGCGCGCCTAGCGCACCGCGCAGGGCGTCAGGTGCGTGTGGTGCATCTGCCCGAGCACGGCCCCGGCTCGGAGCTGGCCCAGCGTGCCTGCACTGACTACCTGGCGGTCGGTGGCGCGATCGAATTGTTTCCGTATCCGCTGGCGCAGGCCGATGTGATCGTCGATGCGCTGTTTGGTATCGGCCTGAATCGCGCACCGGACGACGCGACCACTGCGTTGATCGACGCCATCAACGCGGCCGGCATGCCGGTATTCGCGCTGGATGTGCCCAGCGGCATCAATGCCGATCATGGGGTGGCTTTCGGCGCCGCAGTAAATGCCGCGCTGACCTTGCAGTTCATCGTGCCGCATCTCGGGCTCTACACCGGTGACGCGCTGGAACACGCTGGCGAGCGCGCAGTCGCGTCGCTAGAGGTGCCGCCGTCTGCATTCGATGGACTGACGCCAGCCGCGCACAGTTGGAATAGCGATGCACTGGCCGCGCAGTTGCGCCCGCGTCGTCGCAACACGCACAAGGGCGAATCCGGGCGGGTGCTGTGCGTGGGCGGCAATCTCGGCAGCGGTGGCGCCATCATGCTGACCGCCGAGGCGACGCTGCGCAGCGGCGCCGGCTTGGTGCAGGTCGCAACGCGCGCCGAGCATGTGACCCCGCTGCTGGCGCGCTGTCCCGAAGCGATGGTGCGCGCAGTGCAGGCCGATGACGACATCGCCGCGCTCGCTCAGGCCGCCGATGCGGTCGCACTCGGACCCGGGCTAGGGCAGGACGCCTGGGCGCAGGCGTTGTGGCATGCCGGGCTGGGTGCCGACACGGCTGTGGTGATCGACGCCGATGGCTTGAATCTACTGCCTAGCAACGCGGTGCCGGCGCGCGGCCCGCGCATCCTGACCCCGCACCCGGGCGAAGCCGGTCGTTTGCTGGGTCTCTCGACCGCGCAGATTCAGCGCGATCGTCCGGCCGCTGCGGCTGCATTGGCAAAGCGCTATCACGCGGTGGTGGTGCTCAAAGGCGCCGGCACGGTGGTCGCCGCCCCAGACGCAGTGCCGCGCATCATCGACGCAGGCAATCCGGGCATGGCGGTCGGAGGCATGGGTGATCTGTTGACCGGCGTGATCGCGGCATTGTTGGGGCAGGGCTGGTCGCCATTCGACGCCGCCAGCCTTGGCGCCTTGCTGCATGCCTGCGCCGGCGATGCAGCGGCACGCGCCGGCGAGCGCGGCTTATTGCCCACCGACCTGCTTCCCGAGCTGCGCCGCCTCGCCAACGCTGGAGCCATCGCATGATCGACCTCAACGGACACCTGCACGACGCGCAGGCCACCGAAACCCTGGGCCAGGCTCTGGCCGCGGTGCGGCCCGCCAGCGCCATGGTGCAGTTGCATGGTGACCTGGGCGCCGGCAAATCCACCCTCGCACGCGCGCTGCTGCGCGCACTCGGCGTCACTGGGCCGATTCGCAGCCCAACGTACACCCTGGTCGAACGCTACCCGCTAAGTGCCGGCGATGAAGCCTGGCATCTGGATCTGTATCGCATCGGCCATGCCGGAGAACTGGATTTTCTCGGGCTCGACGAGGGCAGTGCGAGCCTGTGGCTGGTCGAATGGCCGGAGCGCGGCACTGGCGTGCTGCCGCCGGTCGATCTGGACGTGGAACTGGCCGTTGACGGCGAAGGCCGCAGCGCTCGGTTGCTGGGTCGCAGTCCGGTCGGGCACGGCTGGCTGGAGCGTCTGTCGCAGCAACCCCAGTTGCAGGCCCTTTTTGCCACCGCACGAGAAGAATGAACGCCAGGTTGTGGATTATTAAGGGAAATCACCTTGCAATTCGCACAGTTGGATGATTGAATCCAGCGCCATGACACCGGGGATCCGCCAGTTCTGTGTTTCCGCCCTGACCGCCAGCCTGAGCCTGGCGTTTTTTGCTGCGTGGGCCGGCGAAATTAAAGGTGTGGGCGTGAGTACCGGCGCCACCGGAACCCGCGCCGAAATTCAGCTCGCCGGCAGCGGTGGCTTCAAGACCTTGTCGCTGGCGAACCCGAATCGCTTGGTGGTCGATTTTCCCGATTCCTCCGGCGCGCGTGGCCTCAAGCTGCCGGCTGCCGCCGGGCTGGTGACCTCGGTACGTACTGGCCAGCCGGTACCGGGGACATTCCGGGTGGTCTTCGAGCTGGCAACGCCGGTGACGCCGCTGAAGCCGCAGATGCAGACCATGGGTGGCGGCTCGACATTGGTGATCGAGTGGCCGGGCGATCCAACTCCGCCTGCAGCTTCCGTGGTCGCTGCTGCGGCACCGCCAACTACCGCCCCGGCGCCACGTTCGCTCAATGCACAAACCGAGGCCGCGCGCGCAACCGCTGCGCTGGCTGCTTCTGCGCAGCGCGCTTCCTCAGTGCCGCCGCCCCAACCACAACCTCCGCCGCCTGCACCGTACGTGCCGGCATCGGCGATGCCGACCGTTACCCAGGCGCCGGTGCCGACCACCGTTGCCACTGGTGTGCCGACGCCGCGGCCCGGCACCACTACCAATAACGCAGCGCCGACTGGCGTCGCCGGCAGCACGCCTAACCGTGCCACCGTGACCACTGCCAATGCACCGGCTGGCGCAGTGGCGGCCGGCAGTAGCGCATCTGCAGCTGCCATCTTGAACGGCGGCAGCGCACCGATGGGTGCGATGTCAGGTGGCGGCAGCGCAGCAGGCACCCCCAGCGGCGGGTCAACAAGCGCAGTGGCCGCTGCGAATGACGACAACGATCTTCCGCCACGTCCAGTGCTGCCCAGCGAAGCCTCGCGGATCAAGATGGTACCGGGCATGCGTCCGCTGATCGTCGCGATCGATCCCGGCCACGGCGGCCAGGATCCGGGTGCCATGGGTCCCACCGGCAAGCGCGAAAAAGACGTCACTCTGGCGGTGGGTCGTGAACTGGCGCGCCAGATCAACGCCACGCCCGGCATGAAGGCATACCTGACCCGCGATACCGATGTCTTCATCCCGTTGCCGATGCGCGCGCAGAAAGCCCGCGCCGCCAAGGCCGACATCTTTATCTCCATCCATGCCGACGCTGCTGAAAACCGTAGCGCCACCGGCTCCTCGGTGTATGTATTGTCGACCAAGGGTGCCTCGTCGCAACGCGCGCGCTGGCTGGCGGATAAGGAAAACGCCGCCGATCTGGTCGGTGGCGTGCGCTTGCAGCAGACCGAAAGCACGCTGGCCAACGTACTGCTCGACCTGGCTCAGAGCGGTCACATGAAAGCCTCCGAAGACGCCGCCGGCCATGTGCTGGGTGGGCTCAAGCGCATCGGCAACAATCACAAGCCGCAGTTGGAACGCGCCAATTTTGCGGTGCTGCGCACCTCCGACATGCCGGCGATGCTGGTGGAAACCGCCTTCATCTCCAATCCGGATGAAGAGCGTCGCCTGATCGACCCGGCTTACCAGCGCAAGATCGCCGCAGCCGTGCTGGATGGCATCGACACCTTCTTCACCCGCCAGCCACCGCCGGGTACCTTGTTCGCCGCGCGTGCGCAGGCCGAAGCCGATGCCGTCGGCACCGTGGCCGGCGGCAGCCGCTGACCCGCTCGGCTATCATTACGCACTGATTCCCTGATGACGGCGCCCGCGCGCCGCAGGATTGCCGTGCCGACGTCTGCCTTTTCTGTTACACCCGCGATGCACTGCGTTTTGCGCTTCCAGCAGGGGAGCGCGCGTTGATGGCGATTCGTCAGTTGCCCGAGATTCTGGTCAACCAGATTGCCGCCGGCGAAGTCGTCGAGCGGCCCGCCTCGGTGGTCAAGGAACTGGTCGAAAATGCACTCGACGCCGGCGCCACGCGCGTGGATATCGAGCTCGAAGAAGGCGGCGTGCGGCTGATCCGTATCCGCGACAACGGCGGCGGCATCACCCCGGACGAACTGCCGCTAGCGGTGTCGCGGCATGCCACCAGCAAGATCGCCTCGCTGGACGATCTGGAAACCGTTGCCACGCTCGGCTTCCGCGGCGAAGCCTTGCCGTCGATCGCCTCGGTCAGCCGCTTCACTTTGACCTCGCGCCGGCACGATGCCGAACACGGATTCGCGCTGGAAATCGACGGCGGCCGCCTGGGCGAAGTAGTGCCACGTGCACATGCGCCGGGCACCACGGTCGAAGTCCGCGAGTTGTTCTTCAACGTGCCGGCACGGCGCAAGTTCCTGCGTGCCGAACGCACCGAACTCGGGCACATCGAAGAGTGGCTGCGCTCGTTGGCGCTGGCGCGACCGGATGTGGAATTGCGCGTCTCGCACAATGGCAAGCCGTCGCGTCGTTACAAGCCGGGCGATCTGTATTCGGATGCGCGGCTGGGCGAGACGCTGGGCGAAGATTTTGCGCGCCAGGCCTTGCGTGTGGACCACAGTGGCAGCGGTCTGCGCCTGCATGGTTGGGTCGCGCAACCACATTACTCGCGCGCCAGTACCGACCAGCAATACCTCTACGTCAACGGCCGTTCGGTGCGCGACCGCAGCGTGGCGCATGCGGTGAAGATGGCTTACGGCGACGTGCTGTTCCACGGACGTCAGCCGGCCTATGTGCTGTTTCTGGAACTGGACCCGGCGCGCGTGGACGTCAACGTGCATCCGGCCAAGCACGAAGTGCGGTTTCGCGAAGCGCGGCTGATCCACGATTTCGTCTATCGCACTTTGCAGGATGCGCTGGCGCACACCCGCGCCGGCGCGACGCCGAACAGCATCGGCAGTGATGGTGCCGGCTACACGGGTGCTACCGCCGGCGGAACGGGCAATATCGCGAGCGGCGGTCTTCCAAGCCATGGGACCGCACCCGGTAGTAGCGGTAGCGGCTACAACTACACGAACTGGACGCCTTCGCAGACGCCGCTGGGCTTGCGTGTGGACGAGGCGCGCGCCGCCTACAGCGCGTTGTACGCGCCGCCGCCGAGCAGCGCCCAGCAATCGGCAGGCATGCCGAGCATGGTCGGCACCGGCTTGCCGGCAACCGCAGAAGACAGCGGAGTGCCGCCGCTCGGATATGCCATCGCGCAGTTGCATGGCATCTACATCCTTGCCGAAAACGCCGAGGGCCTGATCGTGGTCGACATGCATGCGGCGCACGAGCGCATCGGCTATGAGCGGCTTAAAAATGCCCACGACAGCATTGGTCTGCACGCGCAGCCGCTGCTGGTGCCGATGACGCTGGCGGTGGGCGAGCGCGAAGCCGACACCGCCGAGCGCGAAGCCGACACGCTTGCCACGCTCGGGTTCGAGATCACCCGCGCCGGCCCGCAGTCGCTGCACGTGCGCAGCATTCCCGCGTTACTGGCGAGTGCGGAACCGGAGGCGCTGCTGCGCGATGTGTTGGGCGATCTGCGCGAGCATGGTCAAAGCCGGCGCATCGCCAGCGCACGCGACGAACTGCTCTCCACCATGGCCTGCCACGGCGCAGTGCGCGCCAACCGCCGCCTCACCGTGCCGGAAATGAACGCGCTGCTGCGCGATATGGAAGCCACCGAACGCTCGGGCCAATGCAACCATGGCCGACCGACCTGGGCGCGGTTTACGCTGAGCGATATTGATCGTTGGTTTCTCAGGGGGCGTTGATGGCAGTGCACAGGGGGAAAGGCTGGCTGCTCGGCATGCTGGTGACGGCAGTGTTGGTAGGGTGCGGGCGCGATGCGCCACCGCCGGCCGCGCCGGTCGCACTCGACAAGATATTTCTGGCCGACACCGCCGCCTGGCGCGAAGAGCGTCTCAAAGAGCTACGCGCGCCCGATGGCTGGACCAGCCTGGTCGGCCTGCACTGGCTGTCGCTGAAGGCGCATTACATCGGCAGCAGCACCGATAGCGGCATCAAACTGGCGGTGGGCCCGCCGAAGATGGGCATGGTGTCCACCGAGAACAACGCGGTCTGGTTCGTGCCCGAGCGAGGCGCCGCACTGACCGTCGACGGCAAGCCACTGACCGGCCGGATCCACTTCCAGTCCGACCGTGATCCGCAGCCCACACTCATCCATTTCGATGATGGCAAAGGTTTGTTGAGCCTGATCCGTCGTGGCGACCGCTATGCGCTGCGGGTCAAGCATGCCGACGCAGCGTCGCGCACGCACTTCGCTGGTCTGGACTACTGGCCGCTGGATTCGTCCTGGCGCATCAGCGCGCGCTACGTGCCCAATGCTGTCGGCAAGACCATCCCTATCGTAGATATCGTCGGCATCAGCAGTGAGCAGCCAAATGCGGGTGCGATCGAGTTCAAGCGCGACGGCAAGACGTATCGATTGGAAACCATTGGCGAGCCGGGGCGGCCAATGTTTGTGGTTTTCGCCGATCGCACCAGCGGGCACGGCAGCTATCCGGCCGGACGTTTTCTGGATCTGGACGTGCCCGATGCCTCCGGCAAGGTTGTGGTCGACTTCAATCGCGCCTACAGCCCGCCATGCGCATTTACCCCGTTCGCCACCTGCCCGTTGCCGCCGCCGGAAAACCGCATCGATCTGGCGGTGTCTGCAGGCGAGAAGGCCTACAAGGTGCCGCACTGACATGCGCGACGCTGATATGTGCGGAGGAACACGATGACAGCGCAACCGACAACGTCGACGCGCCAACGTGTTGCCGCCTGGTGCAGCGGCGCGCTGCTCGGTCTGACCTTGTGGAGCGGGGCGCTCGTGCCGGGGTGGGCGCGCGGCGCAAGCGACACACCAGTCGGCCCGCCGGTGCCGCTGCTGTGGAAGGTTGAAGGCAAGGGCGGCACCGTGTATCTGCTGGGCTCGTTCCACGTGCTCAAGCCCAGCGACTACCCGCTGTCCCCGGATGTGATGCAGGCTTTCGGCAAGGCCGACCGGCTGCTATTCGAGTTGCCCCCTGACGATGCGCAATCGCCCGAACTGGCCAGTCGCATGTTGCAGGCCGCGCGGCGCACCGATGGGCGCACGCTGCAGGACACACTGGATGCGAAGACCTGGCAGTCGCTGAGTGCCTACGCGCGTAAGTATGGGATGCCGCTGGAGAGCTTGCAGCGGCTCAAGCCCTGGTTCGTGGCGCTGACGATCAGCCTGGCCGAGATGACCCGGCAAGGCATGGACCCGAACGCGGGGCTGGACCATTACCTGATGCAAAAGGCGCAGGCACGCGGCAAACCGGCCGATGGCCTGGAGCGCGCCGCCGAACAGATCGCGTTGCTCGATGGCATGTCGCCGACCGAGCAGCATCAGTTGCTGGAAGAATCGCTGGACGAGGCCGATGCCAGCGACCAACTGCGCCAGCTGCATGCAGCCTGGCGTAATGGCGACGTGCATACGCTATCCATGCAAATGGCCGAGGACATGCGTTGCCAGTACCCGGCGCTGTATCAGGACATCAATGTCGAGCGCAATGCGCGCTGGGTGCCGCGTCTGGAACAGCGGCTCGGCAAAGGCAGCGGAACCACGCTGGTGGTGGTCGGTGCGCTGCATTTGCTGGGCAATGATGGCGTAGTGGAGCGTCTGCGTGCACGCGGCTACAACGTGGAGCGGATCTGCGCGGTCTGCGCAAAGCAGGCCGGCCGCTGATCGACTGCACCCGGGAGCGTGACGCTCCTGGCGCAGCTTCAGACTTAGAGCGGCTACAAAACGTAGCGAGCAGTCGTCAGGCGGGCACGGACAGCGCGGAGGAACCGCAGTGTACGGAGCGGTACATGCCGATTCGAGCACCGGCCACGCCCGCCTGGCGGTGGGCGCAGTCGTTTTGTGAGTTGCGCCTAGCCGCGATTGCGGGCCTTGCCGGTGGTGCCGTGATTGTTGCCGGGCGTGCCGTGCGTGCCTGTCCCCATCGGGCCGCTGCCCAGGCCGTTTGCGCCGGGCGGGTTCGGCGGCGTGCCAGGACCACCCGGGCGACCGAAACCGGCGCCGAAGTTGCGCTGGAACTCTTGCCAGAACTCCAGGTTGCGCTCGGTCAGCTGGTTCATCATCGCCCAAGGGGTCTGCCCAAGCAGGTTGCCCATCTGCTGGCGGAACTGCTGCTGCTGGTCCAGGAACACCTGCATGCTGCGCTCCAGGTAGTTGCCCATGAAGCCCTGCAGCGAGTCGCCATAGAACCGGATGATCTGGCTCAGTAGCTGGGTGGAGAGCATCGGCTCGCCGTCCTGCTCGCGGTCGGCAATGATTTGCAGCAGCACTGCACGGCTCAGATCTTCGCCACTCTTGGCGTCGCGTACTTCGAATTCTTCGCCATCGATGATCAATTGGCGCACATCTTCGATGGTGATGTAGCTGGAGATTTCCGTGTCGTAGAGACGACGATTGGGATACTTCTTGATGATGCGAAGTCCGGCCATGGAACGTTCACCCACACTGATAGTGCGCGCAGGATGGCGCACCGCAACAGCGCTTGCAACAGCCCAAACGCCTTATTTGCTTAAGCGGACACATTAAAAATGTTGCGCAGCATGGATTTTGTTGTAAATCCATGCTGCACCGCAAAGTTGCAGCAAACGTTACCAGCCCATGTGGTGGCCGCCGTTGATGTCCAGATTGGAGCCGGTGATCCAGGCAGCCTCTTCGGCAACCAGGAAAGCCACTGCGTAGGCGATCTCTTCCGGGCGACCCAGACGCCCGGTGGGGATATCGGCCACGATTTTGGCGCGCACTTCCTCCGGCACCGCCATCACCATGTCGGTGGCCACATAACCGGGCGAGACCGTGTTGACGGTGACCCCGAATGCCGCATTTTCGCGCGCCAGCGAAATGGTGAAGCCGTGCATGCCGGCCTTGGCTGCCGCGTAGTTGGCTTGGCCGTACTGACCCTTGAGCCCGTTAATCGAGCTGATCTGGATCACCCGTCCCCAACCACGCTTGCGCATGCCCTCGATCACCGGGCGGGTCACGTTGAAGACGGAATTGAGGTTGGTGTTGATGACCTCGTGCCACTGTTCGGCCGTCATGCGGTGGAAGGTGGTGTCACGGGTGATGCCGGCGTTGTTGACCAGCACCTCGATCGGCCCTAGCGAGGCTTCGACTTCTTCCACCAAGGCGCGCGCATGCTCGGAAGAGGCTACATCGCCGCGAAACAACGCAAACGCATAGCCCTGCGCCTGCATGCGCTGCTGCCAGTCGCGCGCCTTCTCTTCATTGCGGAAGTTGCTGGCGACCCGGTGGCCCTGGTCGGCCAGGCGCTTGCAGATGGCAGTACCGATACCGCCGGTGCCGCCGGTGACCAATGCGACGCGAGATGTCATGACGACTCCAATCAACAAGTAAGGCTGAGGGCGATCCAGGAGCGTGCCGACGCGGCCGCGCCTGGATGCCGGTGCTGGTGGGGCGCAATTCTAGTCACGCTGGCGCTCGGATGCGCAGATATCGCGGTCCAGCTGGCGTCGGCGCGGCAGCAGTTGTGGCGAAAAATGCTGCACGGCCCGCTGCAGCATAGTCTCGACTGCCGCATGCCGCGGCAGTGCGTCCGGCCGCTGGCCCAGCGCGGCCCAGGCGGCATGCAGGGCCGGGAGTGGGTCAGTATCGTCCAGCGCGGGTGCGTCGTGCGACTTGGACAGCTTGCGGCCTTCGCCATCCAGCATCAGCGGCAGGTGCAGGTAGCGTGGCTGCGGCAAGCCCAGTGCGCGCTGCAGCACCATCTGGCGCGGAGTGGAGTCGAGCAGGTCGGCGCCGCGCACGACATCGCTGATGCCCTGCGCCGCATCGTCTACTACGACCGCCAGTTGGTAAGCCCAGTAGCCATCGGCGCGGCGCAGCACCACATCGCCCACATCGGCATAGACATCCTGCAGCACCGGGCCTTGTAGCGCGTCGTCGAAGCCGACCAACGATTGCGGCGGCACCCGCAGGCGCACCGCACGGCGCTCGCCCAGCGGCGCGACGCAGGCGTGGTGGATACCGCTCATGCCGGCCAGGTCCGCGCGGCTGCAACTGCACTCGAATGCCTGGCCGCTCTCCAGTAGTTGGTGGATGGCGGCGGTGTAGGCGGCGTCACGCTCGGACTGCCGGATCACGGGAAGATCCGAGTGCAGCCCGAACGCGGCCAGCGTGCGCAGCTGTCGTTCGGAGGCGCCGGGTTCGGCGCGCGGTGGGTCGATGTCTTCGATGCGCACGCACCACTGCCCACCGGCATGCCGAGCCAGCAACCAGCTGCCGAACGCAGCGAGCAGGGAGCCGAAGTGCAGGGGGCCGGTAGGCGAGGGCGCGAAACGACCGAGATAGAAAGGCGATGGCATGGGCAGCTGAATCGTCGGTCAGGTGCTTGCTTGATTTCAAGCTGCCACACCCGCAGATCCGCGACAGTTCACCCCGCATCCGTGGAGCCATCGCGCCATGTTTAACCGCATTTTCCTGTTCCTGCTGACTAACTTCGCGGTGCTGATGCTCGTCGGCATCATCATGTCGGTGCTGGGCGTCAATCCCGCGCAAATGAGTGGTCTGTTGGTGATGGCCGCCATCTTCGGTTTCGGCGGTTCATTTATTTCCCTGCTGCTATCCAAGTTCATGGCCAAGCGCAGCACCGGCGCGCAGGTCATCACCGAACCGCGTACGCCGACCGAGCGCTGGTTGCTGGAGACCGTGCGCCGTCAAGCCCAGGCTGCCGGCATCGGCATGCCGGAAGTGGCGGTGTACGACGGCCCGGAGATCAATGCATTCGCCACCGGCGCCAACCGCAACAATGCCCTGGTGGCAGTGTCCACCGGCCTGTTGCAGAACATGGACCAGGATGAAGCCGAGGCGGTGCTCGGCCACGAAATTGCCCATGTTGCCAATGGCGATATGGTGACCATGGCGCTGTTACAGGGCGTGCTCAATACCTTCGTCATCGTGCTGGCACGCGTGGTCGGCGGCATCATCGACAGCGCTTTGTCGGGCAATCGCGATAGCGGCCGCGGCTTTGCGTACTACATCATCGTTTTCGCGCTGGAGATGGTGTTCGGCATGTTCGCGACCATGATTGCGATGTGGTTCTCGCGCCGCCGCGAATTCCGCGCCGACGCTGGCGGCGCGCACCTGGCAGGCCGCAGAAAGATGATCGCTGCGCTGGAGCGGCTGTCGCTCAACCATGGTCAGAACACCTTGCCAGCGCAGGTGCAGGCGTTCGGTATCGCCGGCGGGGTTGGTGAAGGCTTGCGCCGCCTGTTCCTGAGCCATCCGCCGCTGACCGAGCGCATCGCTGCGCTGCGTGCTTCCAACGGCACTGCGATGTAAGTTGTCGAGTTGGTCGTCGCGCGATGTTGGAGTTAGCGGAGCGGTGCCGGCGGTCAGCTGAACTCGTAATTCATCAACGGCCCGGTCGGTGCCACGAAGTCGCCCTGTACGTAGTCCACGCCGGCGCTGAAGAAGCTGCTCATCGACTGCGCATCGGCGACGAATTCAGCCACTGTCAAAATGCCGGCCGGCTGCGCGCGCGAGGTGATCTCACGGATCTTCTCCTGGCTTTCCCGGGCCGAGGCGATGTCGCCGGTGATGCCGCGATCCAGCTTGAGAAAGGCAGGCTGGAAATGCGCCAGCAGCTGGAACGAATCCAGGCCCGACCCAAATTGCTCCAGCCCAACCTTGCAGCCCATCGCCGACACCGCGGCCAGGAACTGCTGTGCATTACGCAAATGCGTAAACACCTTCGACTCCGGCGTCTGCAGCCACAGCCGCTCACCGGGCACGCCGTAGACCGCCAGTTGCTCGCGGATGGTGTCGATCATCTGCGGGTCGGAAAACGAGTTCGGCCCGACGCGTACCAGCAGGTGCGTTTTGTGCCCGGCACGTTGTCGCTCGCCCAGTTGCCGGATTGCGCGCGCCACCACCCAGCGGTCGATCTCGGTGATCAGGTCGTGCTCTTCGGCAATCGCCAGGAAGGCGTTGGGCGACATCATTTCGCCATTGCGCTCCAGACGTAGGAAGGCCTGGTACAGCTCCAGCGGCTCGCCCTGAAGATTGAGCACCGGCTGGTAATGCAGCAGGAAGCCGTCGCCGACCAGCGCCTCGCGCAGTTGCTCGACCCAGCGTTCGATCCGTTCTTCTTCCGCACGATCGGACGCGGCCGGGTCGTAGATGCTGATCGCATTGCCACCGAGCTCGGCGGTAGTGCGCACCGCTTCGGTGCCACGATTGAGTACCTGAGCGATGCTGGCGATCTTTTCGCCGATCTGCACCCCGCCGATGCTGACCGTCACCGTGGCCGAGCGCGAGCCGACACTGAAGACATGCTGCGCGAAGGCGTTGCGCACGATTTCTGCCAATGCATGCGTGCGCGCGTAATTGCCGTCCATCAACAGGGCAAAAATATGCTCGCCGAAGCGCGCGGCCACCACGCTGTCGTCCAGCACGCTGGCTACGTGCGCGGCGAGCGCGGCAATCAGCGCATCGGCCGAATCCAGGCCGAATTCCGGCAGGATGCGGGCGTAGTGATCCGGCTCGATCAACAGGAAGCCGGACTGGCCTTCGCTGCGGCCAGCCTGCGCCACGGCCTGTTCCAGCGCCACCATGAAAGTAGGGCGATTGAGCAGTCCGGTGACCTGGTCGCGTTGACGCAGGCCTTCGACTTCGCGTGCCAATTCCGGGTCGAATTCCTCGCGGCGCCGGAACACCACCTGGATGCACGGCTCGCCTTCGTAGGTGGCGGTGGCAAATTCCATCGTGGCCGGAAAGGTGTCGCCTTCCACGCGGCGCGCGTCGAGCTTGTACTGCGCCGGCGGCGGCTCGCCCTTGGACATCGCCTTGAGCAGCTGCTTGAATTCGTCGACGTATTGCGCCGCGATCATGTCCAGCAATGAAATACCTTCGACATCGTCAAACGATTCGAAGCCGAACATTTCCAGATAGGCGTCATTGGCGCGGATATGCATGCCTTCATGCACGTAGGCAATCGGGTCGCGCGAGGACGCGATGAGTGCGTCGCAGCGGCGCTCGGTCTCGCGCATCTGCGCTTCGATACGGCGCAGCCCACGACGGGCCTGCAGGTCGTCCCACTCCGAACGCACCAGTGCAAGCAGGTGTGCGGGGCGGTGGCGCAAGGCGATGGCACGCACGCCGTGCGAAGCGGCCTCGACCAGTGCGTTCTCTTCGATCTGCTCGGCCAGCAAGATGATCGGAATGTCCTTGCCGCTGCCGGCGATCTGCGTCTGCAGGGCGCTCATAGGGATTTGCTGCGCCTGCCCCAGGATGGCTAGATCGATCTGGCCCGACAGCATGCTGGCCAGTTCCTCCTGGTTTTGCGGCCGCCAAGGGCGCACTGCAATGCCGCCGTTACGCAGCGCGGTGACGATGGTCTCGGCACTCTCTACACTGTCGTCGACGATCATCAGGCGGAGGGTGAGATCTTTGCCTTTTTGCATGCGCTGCTCCCTAGAGAGGGGCTTTAATACACGAAGGGGTTTTGCGCGTCCACGTGTGTGGAGCATGCCGCATCAAGTGTGAGACGTAGAGCAAGATTTACGGGTGGAAGATGCCTTGCTGAGAAGGTCGAGCGTGCTCGAATGCTTGCTGTTCAGGCCGCTATCGCGTCTGCATATTGCCGCAACTTCACCGGTGAGCGATCAGCAACGCCCAGCCATCGGCGTTACGCCACGCTCCCCGCCGCGTGGCCGGACGCCCATGCCCATTGGAAGTTGTAACCGCCCAGCCAGCCGGTGACGTCCAGCACCTCGCCGACGAAGTACAGGCCTGCCATCAAGCGTGATTCCATGCTCGCACTGGAGACCTGATTGGTATCGACCCCACCCAGGGTGACTTCAGCCGTCCGGTAGCCCTCGGTACCGCTGGCGACCAGCGGGAAGTTGCCGAGCAACTCGGCAGCCGCCTGCAACTGCGGCGGATCCAGCTGACGCACCGGCTTGTCGGGCAGCCACAGCTCGCACAAGCGTTGTGCAAATCGCTTCGGCAGCACATCTGCCAGCACATTGCGCAGTTCGGTAGCGCCGCGTTGCTGCTTTTGCTCGCGCAGCCATGCCGCTGCATCGTGACCGGGGAGTAAATCCAGCCGCAGGTCGTCGCCCGGCTGCCAATACGAGGAGATCTGCAGGATCGCCGGGCCGCTGACGCCGCGGTGGGTGAGTAGCATGAAGTTGCGGAAGCTGACCCCGTTGCACTGCGCTTCGACTGGCAAGGCCAGCCCGGAAAGCTCCTGCAGACGTTCCTGGTGCTTGCCGCTCAGCGTGAGCGGCACCAGCCCGGCTCGGGTGGGCAGCAGCGCATGGCCAAATTGCTTGGCGAGGCTGTAGCCAAAACCGCTGGCGCCCATGCTCGGGATCGACAGCCCGCCGGTTGCCACAATCAACGATTGCGCCTGCACGCGGCCCTGGCTGGTCTGTACGTCAAATCCATCGCTGCTGCGCTGCACCGACAGCACCTCGCACTGGGTGCGGATCTGCACACTGGCCGCGTCGCATTCGTCCAGCAGCATGCGTACGATCTGCTTGGACGAGATATCGCAGAACAACTGGCCCAGCTCTTTCTCGTGATAGGCAATGGCATGCCGTTCGACCATCTCCACGAAATCTGCCGGGCTGTAGCGTGCCAGCGCTGATTTGCAGAAGTGCCGATTGGCCGAAACGAAATTGCCGGGAGTGGTGCCGGTGTTGGTGAAATTGCAGCGCCCGCCGCCGGACATCAGGATCTTCTTGCCGACCTTGTTGGCATGGTCGATCACCAGCACCTGGCGGCCGCGCCGGCCGGCAGTGAAGGCGCTCATCAGTCCGGCGGCGCCGGCACCGATCACCAGCACGTCGCAACGCATGCTCATTCGGCAGGGGCTTGCCGCACCGTCGGGGTCAGGGTAACGCTGCCGTGGTCGGCCAGCATCTGCACTTCGCCGTCCTGAATGATCACGTCAAAGCGCATGCCGCGCTGGATCAGTGCGCCGAGCGCTTCGGTGGCTTGCGAGTCGAGCTCGATCACGCGCAGATTGCGGTGCCGACCCATGGCGTTGGCATGCTTCTTCCACCAGGTTTCGGTGGCCTGGCCGCCGTAGCCGATCACCACCGCCTCGCGCGACCGATTGCAGGCCTTGCGCACGCGGCTTTCGTCGGGCTGGCCGAGGTCGATCCACAGGTCGGGGTCGCCGGTGTAATCGCGGCGCCACAGGTCGGGCTCGTCCTCGTTGCTGAGGCCACGGCCGAATTCCAGCCGGTCGTCGGCGAACAGCGCGAACGCCAGCAGCCGCACCATCAGGCGCTCGTCGGTTTCGGAAGGATGCTGGGCCAGGGTCAGTGAATGGTTGGCGTAATAGCCGCGGTCCATGTCGCTGATCTGAAGTTCCGCCCTGCGGACGGTGGCGGTAAGGGCCATCAGGATGCCGATTGCAAAGGGCGCCTATGATACGCGCCCGGTTCATTTGTCGTGCGTCATGCCGTCCGTGTCATAGCGGTGGGCGTGGTTGCGCGGCGAGCCAGCGAGCCAGCTGTGCAGAGAACGCCTGGCGATCGCGCGCATGCAGGGCCGGCGGTCCGCCGATGGCGATGCCTGCGCCGCGCAACTCTTCCAGGGTCACGGCGGTGCAGGTGCGCGCGGCGGCGCGGAACAGGATGTCGCGGATCACGTACGGGCAGGCGTCAGCATCGACCCAGATCTGCGCAGTTTTGGGGGTGTGAGGCGTTTTCATCGGGCAATTGTGGATGGGGAGGCCCCTGACAGACAGTCGGGTTCGGCCTGACTGCAAAAGATTTGACGCGAGGTGTCGCTTTTTGTCGAAAACACGAGTACTGTGCACGCACTGTGTTTGCAAGGGTCACCGTGAATCGTGGCCTGGTGCAGCCGGATCGTTACAGATCTCGCTTCATCGTTCCGCTTTACCAACGCCTGCAACTCAGTCTCAGCTCCGGCTTTTCGGATGCTGCGATTTATCCATCTATAGTTTCAGGAGTTAGTAAAATGTCAGATCGTCAGAGCGGTATCGTGAAGTGGTTCAACGATGCCAAGGGCTTCGGCTTCATCACCCCGGAAAGCGGCCCGGACCTGTTCGTGCACTTCCGTGCCATCCAGGGCACCGGCTTCAAGTCGCTGCAGGAAGGCCAGAAGGTCACCTTCGTCGCCGTGCAGGGCCAGAAGGGCATGCAGGCTGACCAGGTGCAGGCGGTCTAATCCGTCTGCAACCGTAAGGTTGCCGAAAACGCTGGTCGCGCAAGCGATCGGCGTTTTTTATTGCCTGAAAGAATGAGCGCGTTGACGGTCAAGCCTCCGCCAGGCGCTACTTACGCACAGCGATGACGCGTGGATCGGTAGGATGTGCGCTTTCCGCGCGCAGCCCTCACATGATCACTGTTCACCATCTCAACAACTCCCGTTCCCAGCGCGTGCTGTGGCTGCTGGAAGAACTGGCGCTGCCGTATCAGATCGTGCGCCACGAGCGCGACCCTAAGACCATGCTGGCACCCCCGGCTTTGCGTGCGATCCATCCGCTGGGTAAATCGCCTTTGCTGGTCGATGGCGATCTGGTGGTGGCCGAATCCGGTGCGATCCTGGAGTACTTAACCGAGCGCTACGACACCGAGTGCGCGCTGTCGCCGTCGCCACGGCCGCTGGATTCGCCCGAGCGTCTGCAGTTCCGCTATTGGATGCATTACGCCGAAGGCTCGGCGATGCCGCCGTTGCTGATGACGTTGATCCTCGGTCGCATCCTCAGTGCGCCGATGCCGTTCTTCGCCAGGCCTATCGCGCGTGCGATCGTGGACAAGGCGATGTCTGGCTTCGTTGGGCCGCAGCTTTCATTGCATCTGGACTGGATGGAGCAGTCGTTGCAGTCCGGCAACTGGTTCGCTGGTGAACGCTTTACTGCCGCCGACATTCAGATGAGCTTCCCCGTGCAGGCGGCGGCCGCGCGTGTCGGCGGACTGGAGAAATATCCGCGTCTGCGCGGGTTTTTGGAACGCATCGAAGCACGTCCTGCCTATCAGGCTGCGCTGAAGAAAGGTGGCCCGTTCGAGTTGATGGGAAGCAAGCCAGCAACGTGATCGGCTTAGGGGATTTGGGTGTGGTCAAGACGGGCGGAATGTATTTCCACCCGCCGCCCACCGCGACGACCTACCATCTCCAATGGCGATGCATTCGCTAGTCCCGAATCCCGAATTGCTACTCAGCGACACCAACGTCGGCATCGCTGCCCACCAGTCGTTCGCTGCAGTCACTTCAATACCGAGAGCTACGTCAGGGTGGGGTGCGATTCAACGGGCCCGACACTGGCGCACGAATTGCAGCGTGTCACTGAGCACCTGCGAGCGCTCGGGCGGTTTACGCAGCGCCAGGAGGATGCCGAGATGGCCCATGCCGGGGTACACCTTCATTTCGGCGCTGCCGCCCTCGCGTTTCAGCGCCTGCTGCAGCGAGATGCTGTTTTGTAGATCGACCACGCGGTCTGCATCGCCATGCAGCAACAGCATGGGTGGTTCGTCGCCGCCGACGTAGCGCACCGGTTGCGATTGCCGTTGCGCGGCCGGGGCGTCGCCAAAGATCTCGACCAATTCCGGGTCGGTCATCGGCATGAAGTCGTAAGGTCCGGCCAGGCCCACTACGCCGCACAGCTGGTTGGGTTTGAGGCCCTGCGCCTGCAGCCAGCGTGCGTCGGTGCCGAGTAGGGCGGCCATGTGCGCGCCGGCCGAGTGGCCCATCACTGCCAGCTGTTTGGGGTTGCCGCCGTACTCGTGTGCATGCCGGTAGCTCCACGCGGTAGCGCCCGCGGCGTCGGACATAAAGCCGTGCAGTCTTACCTGCGGATACTTTCGGTAGTCGGCCACCATTGCCACCACGCCCTGGCGCGCCAGCGCGCGGCCGACCCAGCGATAGTTGGCGCGCGAGCCGTGCTTCCAGGTGCCGCCGTAGAAGAACACCACCACCGGCGCATCGACTGCGCCGCGCGGCTGGTACACATCCAGTGCCAGGCCGTGTGCGGGATCGAACACCTGGTCGCGATGCTCGACGATGCCCGTCCGGCTGGAGGCTGCATTGATGCCGCCAAAGAAGACGCTGCTGCACGCCGTCATGGTCAACGAACCGAGCAGCAGGAGGGCAGGACGGAACCAGCGGGAGGCGCGCGAGGGCATGGGCAATATCGACAGGTGAGCGGGAAAGGCGTTTGGTAGCAGGCACGAACGCAACAGGCCAGGTAAGCGCGGACCGAGACGGCGCCGGCCCGGCAACATCGCCTGTATCTGATCCGCAGCCGGCCGCTATTAGCGGCTATCGCACGTCGCAAGCATGTGCAGGACGAGTCCGCTCGGTGCACGTGAGCCGGGTGAAGATACGGTGCGCAGGCTGCACCGGATGCGGCGTGACCCATGCCAGGTTCACCGCCGGTGGCCTAGGCTTGCCCGCATGACACAACTGCATTTCGACAACTGCTTGCGCCAGCAGCTGCCTGGCGATTCGGAAGAGGGTTCACGCCGGCGCGAGGTGCGTGCCGCCTGGTCGTCGGTACTGCCGACACCGGTCGCCGCCCCGTATCTGATTGCGCATTCGGCGGAGATGGCGCATGTGCTGGGCCTGGATACGTCCGAAATAGCCAGTGCGCAGTTCGTGCAGGTATTCGGCGGCAACGCGCTGTACCCAGGCATGCAGCCCTGGGCGGTCAATTACGGAGGACATCAGTTCGGGTATTGGGCCGGTCAGCTGGGCGACGGACGGGCGATCTCGCTAGGCGAGGCGATCGGCATCGATGGCAGGCGCTACGAATTGCAGCTCAAGGGCGCTGGCCCCACGCCTTATTCGCGCGGCGCTGATGGGCGTGCGGTGTTGCGCTCATCGATTCGCGAATTTTTGTGCAGCGAGGCCATGCATCATCTGGGCGTGCCAACTACGCGCGCGCTGAGTCTGGTTGGCACCGGCGATGCGGTGGTGCGCGATATGTTCTACGACGGTCGCCCGCAACGCGAGCCGGGCGCGATCGTGTGCCGGGTGGCGCCTTCGTTCATTCGCTTCGGTAACTTTGAGTTGCCCAGCGCACGCGGCGATAGCGCATTGCTTCGGCAATGGGTGGATTTCACCATTGCACGCGATTTTCCCGAACTGGCCGGCGGCGGCGAGGCACGTTACGCCGACTGGTTTGCGCAGGTGTGCGAACGCACCGCGGTGATGGTGGCGCACTGGATGCGGGTCGGATTCGTGCACGGAGTGATGAATACCGACAACATGTCGATCCTGGGGTTGACCATCGATTACGGTCCGTATGGCTGGGTCGACGATTACGACCCGGACTGGACGCCCAACACCACCGACGCGCAGGGCCGACGTTATCGCTTCGGCACCCAGCCGCAAGTGGCGTACTGGAACCTGGGCCGACTTGCCCAGGCGATCTCACCGTTGTTTACCGACCAAACGCCGCTGCAACAGGGCCTTGACCGCTTCCGCGAGACCTACCTGGCGTGCGACCGGCGCGACACTGCGGCCAAGCTGGGGTTGGCCGAATGCCGTGACGAGGATCTTGAGCTGATCGATGCGCTGCGCGCACTGATGCGCGACGCCGAGATGGACATGACGTTGACCTTCCGCGGCCTGATCGACCTGTCGCCCGCGCATCCGGATCCCGCACAACTGCGCGATGCTTTCTACGCCGAAGACAAGCGCGTGGCGGGTGCGCCGCAGTTGCAGGAATGGTTGCAGCGCTACGCCGCACGCCTGCAGCAGGACGCGTTGTCGCCGCACGAGCGCCGCGCACGGATGCGCTTGGCCAATCCGCGCTACGTACTGCGCAACTATCTGGCGCAGCAGGCGATCGATCAGGCCGAGCAGGGCGACCCGTCCGGGGTGCAGGAGTTGCTGGAGGTCATGCGTCGTCCGTATGACGATCAGCCCGGGCGTGATGCATTCGCTGCGCGGCGGCCAGAATGGGCGCGCGACCGCGCCGGCTGCTCGATGCTGTCGTGCAGTTCCTGACGCGCTCAGATGCAGGTATGCCGTAACGGCGGCGTCAACGGCGTGCGCAGCCTAGAATAGGGCCGACCCCACCGGCCACGACGCCACTACCACCATGACTGACTGCAGCCGCTGCGCCGGCACCAACGCTTCCGGACCCAACCACTGGTCGGAGCGGATCCGCGACATCGTCGATTTCCCCAAGCCGGGCATCGTCTTCAAGGACATTACACCGTTGCTGTCGGATGGCCCGGATTTCGCCTCGGCGCTGGACGAAATGGCGCAACCGTGGCGGACCACGCCGCTGGACGCCGTGCTCGGCATCGAAGCGCGTGGTTTCATTCTGGGCGCGGCGCTGGCGCGCGAACTGCGCACTGGCTTCGTGCCGGTACGTAAGCCCGGCAAGCTGCCGGGGCGTACGCTGATCCAGGAATATGCGCTGGAATACGGCACTGATCGCATCGAAATGCACGAAGACGCGTTGCCGCGCGGCGCGCGTGTGCTGATTGTCGATGACGTGCTGGCCACCGGCGGCACCCTGCGTGCCGCGCTGGGATTGGCGGCGCAGCTTGAACTGGAGATCGTCGGCGCGGCCGTGCTGGTCGAGTTGCAGGCGCTGCAGGGGCGCCAGAAATGGGCTGATGACGTGCCGCTGCTGGCGACGCTTTCTTACTGATTCGCGCGTTCTGCGGCGCCCCTGGATGCGTGGAAGTGCGCGCATCCACGAGTGCTTCTACTGAGAAAACACGCGGCCGGCATCACGCCGGCAGCGTCGTATTCAGAGTTTGCTGACCCGGAACCGGCGTCCCTTGATCTTGCCTGCGTGCAAATGTGCCAGCGCCTTGGCGACCTGCGCGCGCGCGATGGCGACGTAGGAGCGGGTGGGGTAGATGGCGATCTTGCCGATCGCCGCGCCCGACAATCCGGCTTCGCCGGTCAAGGCGCCGAGGATGTCGCCGGCACGCAGCTTGTCGGTCTTGCCGCCGTCGATGCGCAAGGTGGTCATTGCCGCTTGCGGCAACTGCGCCGGACGCGCGGTTGCCAGCGGCGCACGCGACCATTTCAACGGCTGGCCTTGTGCGGCTTCCAGCGTTTGCACGCGTGCGGTTTCGCGTGGGGCGACCAGGCTGAGTGCCAGTCCGTGCTTGCCGGCACGCGCGGTCCGGCCGATGCGATGACGGTAGGTTTCGGTATCGGTGGGCAGCTCGTAATTGACCACTGCCGAGAGGTCTTCCACGTCCAGTCCGCGTGCTGCCACGTCGCTGGCCACCAGCACGTTGCAGCTGCGGTTGACGAAGCGCACCAGCACTTCGTCGCGGTCGCGCTGTTCCATGTCGCCATGCAGCGCGAGTGCGGAGAAGCCGAACTCCTGCAGCGAGCCGGCCACTTCATCCACTTCCTTGCGGGTATTGCAAAACACCACGCTCGATTCGGGATTGAAGCGCAGCAATAGCCCGGCGACGGCCTTCTGCCGATAGGTCGGGTCGACTTCGAAGAATTGCTGATCGATTTCCGGAGCGTTATCGGCACCTTCGACGGTGATTTCCACCGGGTCCTTCAAAATTTCGCGTGCCAGCGTGCGGATGATGTCGGGAAACGTGGCCGAAAACAGCAGGCTCTGGCGGTGTTTGTCGCAGCGGCTGGCAATCTCGCGGATGGGTTCTTCGAAGCCCATGTCGAGCATGCGGTCGGCTTCGTCGAGCACCAGCGTGCGTACGCCGCCCAGGTGCAGGGCGCGCTTGCGGGCCAGTTCCTGGATGCGTCCGGGCGTGCCGACCACTACTTGCGGGTCGTGCGCTTCCAGCGAAGCCAGCTGCGGGCCCAGCGGCATGCCGCCGGTGAGCACCACCAATTTCATGTTGGGGATGCCGGTGGCGAGTTTGCGCAACTGCTTGCCGACCTGATCGGCCAGCTCGCGGGTGGGGCAGAGCACCAGCGCCTGCGCGCGGGTCAGCGCCGGGTCGAGCTTCTGCAACAGGCCCAGGCCGAATGCGGCGGTCTTGCCGCTGCCGGTCGGCGCCTGCGCGATGACATCAAGCCCCTGCAGGATCGGCGGCAGGCTCTGCGCCTGGATGGGAGTAAGGACGGTGTAGCCAAGGGCGTCGATGCCGGGGGCCAGGGCCGGCGACAGCGGCAGCGCGGAAAATTCGTTCATGGCGCATTTTAGCTCCGGATTGGGAATTGGGAATTGGGGATTCGAGATTCGTCACTGCAGAGCGCGCGCTGTTGCCAATCCCGAATCCCCAACCACCAATCCCGTACAATTGGCCTATGCCTTTAATCACTCTGCAAAGCGTCGACTACAGCGTCGGCGGCCCCTTGTTGCTAGAAAAAACCGACCTCACGATCGAGCCGGGCGAGCGTATCGCCCTGATCGGCCGCAACGGCGCCGGCAAATCGACCTTGATGAAACTGATCGCCGGCGAGCTCAAGCCCGACGATGGCGAAGTGCGCGTGCAACAGGGCGTGCGCATCGCGCGGCTGGAGCAGGAGGTGCCGCAGGGCACCAGCGGCAGCGTGTTCGACGTGGTGGCCGATGGTCTGGGCGAGTTGGGCCATTGGCTGGCCGAATTCCATCAGCTCAGCCATGCCGAGGTGTTCGACGGCGATGCGTTCGGCAAGGTGCAGGCCAAGATCGATGCGGCCGACGGTTGGGCGCTGGATCAGCGCGTCACCGAGACGCTGACCAAGCTGGAACTGGACGGCGATGCGGAGTTTGCGCGGCTGTCTGGCGGTATGAAACGCCGCGTGCTGTTGGCGCGTTCACTGGTGTCCTCGCCGGATGTACTGCTGCTGGACGAACCGACCAACCATCTGGATATCGAAGCCATCGATTGGCTGGAAACCTTCCTGAAAGGCTGGAGCGGCAGCGTGCTGTTCGTGACCCACGACCGGCGCTTCCTGCGCGCGTTGGCCACCCGCATTGTTGAAATCGATCGTGGCCAGGTCACCAGCTGGCCGGGCGACTGGGCTAATTATGAGCGTCGCCGCGAAGAGCGGCTCAATGCACAGGCGCAGGAAAATGCGCGCTTCGACAAGATGCTGGCGCAGGAAGAAATCTGGATCCGGCAGGGCATCAAGGCGCGGCGGACCCGCGACGAAGGCCGCGTGCGGCGTCTGGAATCAATGCGCAACGAACGCGTGCAGCGCCGCGATCTCACCGGCAACGTGCGCATGGAAGTCTCGCAGGGCGAGTCGTCCGGCAAGAAAGTGATCGAAGCCAAGGAAGTCGGCTTCGCCTTCGGTGCGCGCACGATGGTCAAGGATTTTTCCACCATCATCCAGCGTGGTGACCGTATCGGTTTGATCGGCCCCAACGGCAGCGGCAAGACCACCTTGCTCAAGTTGTTGCTGGGCGATCTACAGGCGCAGCAGGGCGAAATCCGTATCGGCACCAATCTGCAGATTGCGTATTTCGACCAGTACCGTTCCACCCTGCGCGAAGATTGGAGTGCGATCGAAAACGTGGCCGAGGGCCGCGATTTCCTGGAGATCAACGGCAAGCGCAAGCATGTGCATGCCTATCTGCAGGATTTCCTGTTTACGCCCGAGCGCGCGCGCGCGCCGATCACGCGTCTGTCCGGCGGCGAGCGCAATCGCCTGTTGCTGGCACGCCTGTTTGCACAGCCGTCCAACCTGCTGGTGATGGACGAACCGACCAACGACCTGGATGTGGAAACGCTGGAGCTGCTGGAAGAATTGCTGGGCGAATACTCCGGCACCTTGCTGCTGGTCAGCCATGACCGCGACTTCCTCGACAATGTGGTGACCTCCACGCTGGTGATGGAAGGGGACGGGCTGATCGGCGATTACATCGGCGGTTACAGCGATTCGTTGCGTCAGCGCCGCACGCCGGTGGGCAATGCGATGGCAGTCGCCAAGGCCTCGGCCACTGCAGTGTCGACCGCACCCGTTGCCGCTGCAGCGCCAGCGGACACCGCGCCCAAGCGCAAGCTCAGCTATAAGGATGCGCGCGAGCTGGAACAGCTGCCGGCCTTGATCGAGACACTGGAGCAGCAGGTTGCCGCGCTCACCGCAGCGATGAATGAGCCGGCCTTCTATCAGCGCGACAGTGCGGCGATGGCGGCCCATACCGCAGCGCTGGGTGATGCGCAGAAGCAATTGGATGCGGCGTACGCGCGCTGGAGCGAGCTGGATAGCTGAGCATTGGCCGGCACGCGTGATGCGTGCTGGTCTCGCGTTGTTCGCTGTAATCAAGTTGACGGTTGCGAACCGTGGCAGATAGATAGATGCATGCGGGGGCGCGCGTGCGCAGCGATCCGTCGGCACGGTCCGTTTTCGTCGATTCCATCGCCGATCGCAATGCAAGCGCACAGTGCCTACGAAATCTTGTCCGCGCTTATCAGGTCGGTGCGCAAGGCGTGCCTAACCCATCGTGTCGGCATGGCATGTTGCCCCGTTACCGGGCACGTCTTGCAGACTGCTGGGCAGTTGTGTCGTCAGCGGCCTCGGAACAGCTAATAGAACGTCGCGAGCTTTTCGTCAGCTGGGTGTAGACGCCGCGGAAGACCGCAGCGGACGCGTGGAATATCCCGATTCCGAGCGCTGGCAGCACCTGCCCGGCGGCTGCGCGGCCTGATTAGCTGCTCTTAATCGCAGGCGCTGGCTGGAGCAATAAACGCCGCAAAAGTCAGCCCTCGTGCTGCCCAGGCGTTAGCGACTTCGTCGAGGATATCCAGCAAGGTGTCGCGGTCGTTGGGTGCCGTGCTGGCCAGCGCCTGGGCGCCGTCGATGAGCAGTGCATAGCCATGCTGCGAAGGTAGCCACGCCAGGTCGCGCAAGGCATCGCTGAGCGCGTCCCAATTGCGGCCGAAGCTCGCCGGGAAATCCAGTTGTGTGGCCAGACGCATCAGTAACATGCGTTTGTCGCTGCAGGTGGCCAGATCTACGCGCAGGATGCGCAAGCAGGCGTCGCGTGCCAGCGCCGCCATGGTGTCCAGATCGTCGGTTTCGGCCTGATACACGCCGGATTGCTGCGGATCGGACAGATCCAGTGCGAAGTCGCCCGCGCTCATGGTGCCTGGTCCGAAGTCGGGCCGTCGAAGGCTTTGAAGCTCTGGTAGTGATCGTCGCTGTAGTACCACGCTTCGGGTGGGTTACCGCCGGTGACGATGCGCCGCGCGCCGCGGTCCGGGCTGCCGGGCGTATCCACTGTGTATTCGCGGTAATAACCGCGCGGGCGCTCGGGCAGGCGATGCTCGCGGTTGCCGAACACACTGCCGTCCTGTGGATGCGGAAACGGTCCGCCGCGCTGGATCAGCACGATCGTGGCCATCGCCTCGGTCGGCAGAAAGGCGGGCAGACGCGGCACCTCGCGCGTCGGTGCGGTCGCGGCGATCGGTGCATTGAGTTGTGGTGCGAACTGCGGCTTGGGCGTCTGCATCGCGCGCGTGCCCCATAAACCGGCAACGAGCAGCACGATGGCAACGATCAGCAAAGCGGGCTTACGCATGAAGACGGTCCGAAAACTGGGTGCGGCAGAGCAAGTATGCCGATGCGCGACTGTGTCGACTTTGAACGCGGCCAAGCGCCGGTGCGGTTCACGCCCAAGTAACCGGGGCATGGTGCAAGGTGTGCAGCGAACGACGCGCGGCATGCGATGGGATGAAGTTTCCCTGCCAACACCCTTGGTAAGCGCTGCCGCCGTCCTTACCATCTACCCCGCAACGCCCGGTCTTCGCCGGGCGGCAAGTCCAGGAGATACGCATGGCTTACACCCTTCCGCAGTTGCCCTACGCCTACGACGCGCTGGAACCGAACATCGATGCGCAGACGATGGAAATCCATCACACCAAGCATCATCAGACCTACATCAACAACGTCAACGCGGCGCTGGAAGGGACTGAGTACGCCGATCTGCCGATCGACGAGCTTGTCTCCAAGCTGAAGAGCCTGCCGGAAAACCTGCAGGGCCCTGTGCGCAACAACGGTGGTGGCCACGCCAACCATTCGCTGTTCTGGACCGTGCTGTCGCCCAACGGCGGCGGCGAGCCCAAGGGCGAGGTCGCCAAGGCGATCGACAAGGACATCGGCGGTTTCGAGAAGTTCAAGGAAGCTTTCACCAAGGCCGCCGTGAGCCGTTTCGGCTCGGGCTGGGCATGGTTGAGCGTGACCCCGGACAAGAAGCTGGTAGTGGAAAGCACTGCCAACCAGGACAGCCCGCTGTTCGAAGGCAACACCCCAATCCTGGGCCTGGACGTGTGGGAACACGCGTACTACCTGAAGTATCAGAACCGTCGCCCGGAATACATCGGCGCGTTCTACAACGCCGTCAACTGGGAAGAAGTCGAGCGCCGCTACCACGCCGCGATCGCCTGAGTTCTGAGCTAATGCAGTAACGCAAGAAGGCCGGGAGAGATCCCGGCCTTCTTGCGTCTGCGATCCAGCATGTAGGAGCGACCTTGGTTGCAATGAGGCATTCGATAGGAAAGCTCCAGCGCGCGCCAGCGCGCTCCTACGATTGCCGGACACCGATCAGAACTTGGCGTCGAACTCGCGCGCATAGCCGGTGTTGACGATGACCTTCTGCAGCGCGTCGCTGATCTTGATGTTGCCGGCCACGATCTGCTGCGTCTCCGGGCCCATGTTGTCCATGCGCGGCGGGGTGGCGCCCTTGTAGTCGCAGACCCGGCCACCGGCTTCGCGCACCAGCAACACGCCAGCGGCGATGTCCCAGGCTTTGACGCCGGCTTCGAAATAGGCATCGGCACGGCCGCAGGCCACATAGGCCAAATCCAGCGCCGCCGAGCCGGTACGGCGCACGTCTTCGGCCTGCACCAACAACGCATCTACGCACTTGAGCTGCGCACTGGCGCGCGCACGTTCGCGCGGCGGAAAGCCGGTGTGGACCATCGCGCCTTCCAGATCCTTGCGCTCGGCAATGCGGATGCGGCGGTCGTTGAGCACCGCGCCGGCACCGCGGCTGGCGGTGAATAGCTCATTGCGCAGTGGGTCGAAGATCACCGCATCGGTGGGTTCGCCGTTTTCCACCAGCGCGATGGACACGCAGTAATGCGGAAAGCCGCGCAGATAGTTGCTGGTGCCGTCGAGCGGATCGATCACCCAGGTGTAGCGGCCACTCTTGCCACCCTGCATGCCGCCTTCTTCGCCGAACACGGCGTATTCGGGGTAGCCGCGCTTGAGTTCCTTGATGATGACCTTCTCGGCATCGGCATCGACTTCGCTGGCGTAGTCCATGCGGCCTTTCTGCACCACGTTGAGCGCATCGAGCTTGTTGATACCGCGCAACAGCACATTGCCGGCGAGGCGGGCGGCTTTGACCATGACGGTGACGGCGGGTTTCTGCATGGTTAAAGCTCCCGTGAAGGCAGAATCGGACAATGGCGAAGTTAAAAGAGCGGTCCGGCGCGAAGGCCGGTCGCGCAGTTTACCATCTACGGCCGAACAGCTCTCCAATCTCCGTTCATGTCCGTCAGTCAGCGCATCCGTTTTGTTCTTGTCGGTACCCAGCATCCAGGCAACATCGGCGCCGCCGCGCGTGCGATGAAGACCATGGGTGTCTCGCGCCTAGTGCTGGTGGCACCTGAGCGTGCACTCGATGAAGACGCCTACCGGCGTTCGGCGGGTGCCGAAGACGTTCTGGGCGAAGCGCCGATCTTTGCGACGCTGGGCGAAGCGGTGGCCGACTGCACGCTGGTGATCGGCTGCACCGCACGCGCGCGCCGGGTGGCGCTGGAAGAACTTCTCCCCGACGAAGGTGCGCAACGCGCCTTGGCCAAGGCGGGCGAGCCGGCCGAGGTGGCCTTCGTGTTCGGCCGCGAACGCACCGGGCTGACCAACGACGAGCTGCAGCTTTGCCACGCCGCGGTACACATACCGTCGGACCCGCAGTTCAGTTCGCTCAATCTCGCCGCTGCAGTGCAAGTGCTGGCGTATGAAGTGCGCCTGGCGCAGTTGGCAGCAGGCGAGGCAGAACCAGCACCGGCAGCGGCCAGCGGCTTGCGCGATGGCCCGGCCAGCCACGCGCAGTTGGAAGGTATGTTCGGCCAGCTGGGCGACACGCTGGACGAGATCGACTTCCACAAGGGGCGTGCGCCGGAGTCGGCGATGCGCAAGTTGCGGCGGCTCCTGCTGCGCGCGGAGATGACCGAACAGGAGGTGCGGCTGATCCGCGGCATCCTGTCTGATGCGCAGCGCATGGCCATGCTTGCCAAGCAGGCAGGAAGCTGACGTCTGTCACATCTTCGAAGATTCGGCTAGGCTGTCGGCGGCCCTAGGGGAGTGTCCGTTTTGCGCGGTCTACGATGGTGTCTGATTGCCTGCTGGCTAATCGCCGGGGCAGGCTTGGCCGCGACGGTTTCGGCAGCGCCTTCCTCGGTCCTGGTGCTTGGACGGATCAGCGATGATCCTGCCACCCATTACGAACAGCTCAAGCCCCTGCTCGATTACGTGGTGCCGCGCATGCGCGAGGTCGGCATCCGCCGGGGCGAGATCCTGATGGCGCCGGATGCGCGCCAGATGTCCAGCTACCTGCGGCGCGGCCGGGTCGATTGGGTCAGCGAAACCCCCGGTGCGGCGATGCTGCTGGAGCAGCGCGGCAGCGCGCATCCCTTGTTGATGACCGAACGTGGCGGTCTGCGCGACTTCCACACGCTGTTCTTCGTGCGCCGCGACAGTCCGATCCAGACGCTTGCGCAGTTGCGTGGCCATACCTTGGCATTGCAGAACACTTCGTCCACCAGTGGCTATCTGCTGCCGATGCTTGAACTGCTGCGCAACGGCATTGCGTGTGATGTGCTGCTGTCGGCGGACGACGCCCCGGCGCGCGGATCGGCCGGCTATCTGATGGTCGGTTCCCAATTCAATGTTGCCGCGTTCGTGCACAACCGGCTGATAGACGTGGGCGCGCTCAGCAACGTGGATTGGGGTGACGAACGCCATATGCCGCCGGTGTTCAAGCGCGACTTCCGCATCGTGCACCGCACGGCGCCGGTGCCGCGCGCGGTTGAAATGGTGCGCGCAGGGATGGACCCGGCAGTGGAACAGCGTTTGCGGATGGTGTTGCTGCAGGCCGCCTCCGATCCCAATGCTGCGCCTGCATTGAAACGTTTCTTCGACACCACCGGGTTCCGTCCGCTGGATCCCACCAGCCGCCGACGTCTGCAAGAGTTGAGCGCGGGTGTGCAACGTGTCAGGGAACACGTGGAATGACTCAGGTGCGCTTCGGCTTGCAGGCACGCTTCTTAGTGGTGATGGCGCTGACGCTGCTGCTGGTCGGTGCGATCCTGGCCTCGCTGTTGCAGCGGCAAAGCGCCATGCAGCGCGAGGTGCGCGGCTTGAGCGCGCAGATCCTGCATGAGCTATTCGACCGTAGCCTGCGCACGCGCGGCGAAACGCTAGCGACCGAGCTGGCCTCCGGGCTGGCCGACCCCTTGTATTACTCGGACCTGGGCGCGGTGGGCGCGCTGGTGCGCAATGCCTCGCGCCAGCATGTGGTGAGCTATGTGCTGGTGTTCGACCGCCATGGCCGGCTGGTGCACGACGGCACCCCGACCTTGCAGCGTTACGGCCAGGCCATGACCGACCCGCTCGCGGCCAAGGCGTTGGCGGCGCAGGCGATGGTGTTGCAGTACTCGCCAGAGGTGTTGGATGTGATGGTGCCGATCAAGATCGGCGACCAGCGCATCGGTGGCGTGCGGGTGGGCATGTCGCGTGAGCGGGTGCGCAAGATTGAGTCCGGCGCCAATTTGACCTTGGTGCAGAACCTCAACGCCATCGGCAAGCGTGATCTGGGTTGGCTGCTGGTGCTGCTGGCTTCATTGGTCGGGCTGGGGGTGTTGCTTGCCATTTACGTGCAGCGCACGCTGGTGGCGCCGGTGCGGCTGCTGGCGGCCGCGGCCAAGCAGATCGAACGTGGTGATTACGCAGTGCAGCTGCCGCCGCACCCGCGCAACGACGAGATCGGCGAGCTGATTTCCGCGTTCGGGCGCATGAGCGAAAGTATCGCGCGGCATGACCGCGAAGTGCGGCACATGGCCTACACCGACGCGCTGACCGGGCTGACCAACCGGCTAGGCTTCCGCGAGGGGCTGGATCACCTGCTCAACACCGCGCGCAGCACCGGCAGCAAGCTGGCCTTGCTGTTCGCCGATATCGACGACTTCAAGCGCGTCAACGACACGCTTGGCCACGAAGCCGGTGACGAAGCCTTGCTGCAGTTCGCCAGCCGCATCGGCCGTGCGGTTGCCGCGCTGGGTGGCGACGATGCGATTCTGGCGCGCTTCGGTGGCGATGAGTTCGTGATCTTGTTGCAGAGCGGCGACGTTAGCCTGCTGGCCGCGCAGTTGGCCGAGCGTCTGGTAAATGAGCTGAGCCGGCCGTTGAACGTGCAAGGCCGCGAAGTGTTTCTGGGCACCTCGATCGGCATCACGCTGTTCCCCGACGATGCCCGCGATGCCTCCGCGCTGCTGAAGAACGGCGACATCGCGATGTACCAGGCCAAGGTGGCCGGCAAGAATTGCCACCGTTTCTACAGCCGCGCTGCCGACCATGCCGTCGAGCGCCGCGTGCACATGGAGCACGAGTTGCGCGGTGCCTGGGAACGCGACGAACTGCGCCTGGTCTATCAGCCGATCTATCGCACCCGCGACCGCGTGCTGGTGGGCGTGGAAGTGTTGTTGCGCTGGCAGCACCCGGCACTTGGAACGATTGCGCCGTCTACGTTTATCGATATTGCCGAGCAGAGCGGGCTGATCGAAGTGATCGGCCCGAAGGTGCTGCGTGCGGCCTGCCTGGAGGCGGCACAGTGGCCGCTGGTGGGCGAGGGCCTGTTTATTGCGGTCAACGTCTCGCCGCGGCAACTGCGCAGCGGCGACCTGATCGATACCGTGGCCGAGTGCCTGGCCGAGTCCGGGCTTCCGGCCGCCCGCCTGCACCTGGAACTGACCGAGACCGCGGTGATCGGCGACGAAATGATGGCGGCCAGCTTGCTTGATCAACTGCACCGCACCGGCGTGAAGGTATGGCTGGACGACTTCGGTACCGGCTTCTCCGGCCTGAGCCATCTGCGCCAGGTGCCGGTGGATGGGGTCAAGATCGACAAGAGTTTCATCGCCGACCTGCAGCGCGACCCGGATGATCTGGCGCTGACCACCGCGATCATCAACATGGCGCATTCGTTGGGAATTACCGTCGTTGCCGAAGGCATCGAGCAGGAGGCGCAATTCAATCTGCTGCGCGAGCGCGGTTGCGATCTGGGTCAGGGTTACTGGTTCAGCCGACCGTTGAGTTCTGCCGATATGGTCAAGCTGATTGCGGCGGGGTGAGTTCGGTCGGAGCGCACCTGAGCGCAACGGGCTTTATTGGTAAGGCTTCATCGCGCCCGGGTGCGCTCCTACGAGAGCGTGTTTGGGTTGTTGCATCGATCATCAACAGGGACTTCGCGCAGTGCCCGATAGCAGCGTAGGAGCGCACCTGGGCGCGATCGGGCGTTGCCGGTAGCGCCCGTCTCGCCCGGGTGCGCTGCTACAACGGATTGGCTGAGGTAAGGATGGTTACAGCGGCCGCTTGCCGGTATCGCCGGGAATTTCGCGCACCAGTCGCGGCACCAAATATCCCGACAGGCGCGTGGCCAGCTCGGTATGCATGGCACGTGCGCGGGCATCGTCCACTTCGAAATGCGCCACACCGGCGACCCGGTCGAGCTGATGCAGGTAATAGGGCAGCACGCCGGCAGCGAAGCTGCGCTCGCTCAGTGCCGCCAGCGCGTCCACGCTGTCGTTGACCCCGCGCAACAGCACGGCCTGGTTGAGCAAGTGCGCGCCGGCGTCGCGCAACGCGTGCATGGCCGCGTCCACTGAAGGATCGAATTCATTGGCGTGGTTGGCGTGTAGCACGAACGCCACCGGCCATGGCAGCTGGCGCAGCCAGGCCAGTAGTGGCGCATCCACGCGCTCGGGCAACACGATCGGCAGTCGGCTGTGGATGCGCAGGCGTTTAAGATGCGGAATGGCCGCCAGGGCGTCGGTAAGTTCGGCCAGCTTGGGCGTCGCCAGCGAGAGCGGGTCGCCGCCGGAGAGCAGCACTTCATCGATGCCGGGGTCGGCGGCGATTGCGGCCACCGCCTCACGCCAACCATCACGCGCAGCGGTCTCTTCGGCATACGGGAAGTGGCGGCGGAAGCAGTAGCGGCAATGCACGGCGCAGCTACCGGTGGCGATCAACAGGGCGCGGCCGCGGTATTTCTGGATCACCCCGGCGGCGGTCTTGGCGGCGGCATCGCCCACCGCGTCCAGGCCGAAGCCCGGCACCGGCTGCATTTCCGCATCCAGCGGCAGCACCTGGCGCAGCAATGGGTCGTGCAGGTCGCCATAGCGCATCCGTGCCACGAACGCGCGTGGCACCCGTAGCGGAAACTGCGCGGCGGCGGCATCGCTGATCGCCGCGGCTTGCGCATCCAGGCCCAGCTGCTCCAGCAGCACGCGCGGGTCGCGCACGGCGTCGCGCCACTGCTGCTGCCAGCGCGAGGGCTGCAGGGCAGGGGCCGGGGATGGCTGTAAGGCGAGGGGGGCTGCGGTTATCATGTGCGGTCACAAAACCAATGCCCGCCAGTTGTGGCGGGCGCCCCATTCTAATCCGACCTGCCACCGCGTGGCGGGTCGTGGTCTTATCGAGGAGCTGCACCATGGCCACTGTTGGCATGAACGACGTCAAGAACGGCATGAAGATCCTGGTCAACAACGAGCCGGCGGTCATCACCGAGACCGAATACGTCAAGCCGGGCAAGGGCCAGGCCTTCACCCGCATGAAGTACCGCTTCATCAAGTCCGGGCGCGTGGTCGAAATGACCATGAAGGCGACCGACGATGTGGAAGTGGCCGACGTGGTCGATACCGACATGCGCTACCTCTACAGCGATGGCGAGTACTGGCACTTCATGGACCCGGAAACCTTCGAGCAGGTGCAGACCGACAAGGCCGGCATGGGCGGCGCCGAAAAGTGGCTGAAGGGCGAAGAAGACTGCATCGTGACGTTGTGGAACGGCACGCCGATCTGGGTGCAGCCGCCGAATTTCGTCGAACTGAAGATCACCGAGACCGATCCGGGCGTGCGCGGCGATACCTCCGGCGGTGGCGGCAAGCCGGCCACGCTGGAAACCGGCGCGGTGGTGCGCGTGCCGTTGTTCGTCAACCAGGACGAAATCATCAAGGTCGACACCCGCTCGGGCGAATACTCGGCGCGCGTCAAGTAAGCCAATGCGCCTGGGACGCCGGTGCGGCCGAACAGTACGCAATGCCAGTGTCCTGATGGCGCTAGGAGCAGCTAACAACACTACTGCGCAGCCGCCCGGCGGGCGCGGCCTGTGTTCGGAATCGGCATGTACCGCTCGTACACTGCGGTTCCTGCGCGCCGGCAGCACTCACCTCACGACGGCGCGCTACGTGTTGCTAGCCGCTGTGAGTGGCATGCTTGCGCCGTCCCGGGTGTTTGCGCAAACCGTTGCCACTCCTGTCTGTGACACGCAGAGTGTGGCGGCGGTTGCAGCGGGTACGACTTCCGGCGGAGCTGGTGGTGCCGCCAAGGCGGTGCCGGTCGAGCGTGTCGTGGCGCAGACCTGCAAGCCGTGGCCATATGACTCATCGATACGGCTCGCGGCGGTTGCGGTTGCTGACGATGCCACAACCGAGGCTTGCGAGCGCAACCTTGAATTGCGCGTTGCGATGCTCAATGCCGGCACTAACCAGGTCGTAGCGTTGTACGCGCAGGAAATGGGCGAGGACGCCGGCTTCGAGCTTGCCGCCGACAGTCTGCGCCTGGATACCGCACGCTATGACCTGGCCAAGGGCGTCCGCGCGGTGGGCGTTGTGGCGCATAGCGTTGCGCGCGGCGCCAGTTGCCCGGACTTCGACAGCAACGACGCACTGACCTTGCTGGTGCGCGAAGGGCGCCGTTTGCGCCCGGTGCTGCAGCGGGATCTGAGTGTCTGGCGGCGGGTGAAAGGCGGGCCATGCGACTGGGGCGCGACAGGCGTGGTGACCGAGCGCGGCACGCTCACACTGGCGATGGACACACCAGTCCACGCTGGCTACGCCGACATCGCACCGACTGCCAACTTGGTGACCTCCACCACCGTCAAGGATGCAGACGACGCCGAACGCATGCGCCGCCAACGCCAGGTGCTGCGCTACGACGGCACGCGGTATGTGTCTGTGTCACGCTCCGACGACTCCTGGCCGTTCGGCAACTCACTTCAATGGATCCGCTCATGACCAATGCCCCGCCCGAACCCTGCGACATGCTGATCGAGGCCGGCTATGTCGTCCCGATCGAACCGCATGCGGTGGTGCTGGAAGACCACGCGGTTGCGGTCAGCAACGGCGTGATCGTTGCCGTGCTGCCGACCGCTGAAGCACGCATGCGCTTTGCGCCGAAGCAGACCGTGTCGCGCCCGGACGCTGCGTTGATGCCGGGCCTGGTCAATGCGCATACGCATAATCCGATGACGCTACTGCGCGGCATTGCCGACGACCTGCCGCTGATGGTGTGGTTGCAGCAGCACATCTGGCCGGTGGAAGCGGCGGTGATCGGGCCGGAGTTCGTGGCCGATGGCACCACGCTGGCAATCGCCGAAATGCTGCGTGGTGGCACCACCTGCGTCAACGAAAACTACTTCTTCGCCGATGTGCAGGCCGCGGTGTACAAGCAGCACGGCTTCCGTGCGCTGGTAGGCGCGGTCATCATCGATTTCCCGACTGCCTGGGCCTCTTCGGACGACGAATACTTCGCGCGTGCCGGCGAGTTGCACGACCAGTGGCGCGACGATCCGTTGATCAGCACCGCGTTCGCGCCGCATGCGCCGTACACCGTGAACGATGCCAACTTCGAACGCGTGCGCATGCTGGCCGACCAGCTCGACATCCCGGTGCATCTGCATACGCACGAAACCGCGCAGGAGGTGGCCGATTCGATCAAGCAGTATGGCCAGCGTCCACTGGCGCGGCTGGACCGCCTGGGCCTGGTCAACGACCGCTTGATTGCGGTGCACATGACCCAGCTTACCGATGCGGAAATCCATCTGTGCGCCGAGCGCGGCGTCAGCGTAGTGCATTGCCCAGAATCTAATCTCAAGCTTGCCTCGGGTTTTTGCCCGGCGTGTGCGCTGCAGCGTGCCGGGGTGAATCTGGCGATCGGCACCGATGGCTGCGCCAGCAATAACGACCTGGATATGTTCAGCGAGAACCGCACTGCCGCGATCCTGGCCAAGGCCGTGGCCAACGATGCGACCGCGCTGGACGCGGCCACCACCTTGCGCGCGGCCACTCTGGGCGGCGCGCGCGCACTGGGCTTCGGCGACACCATCGGCTCGATCGAAATCGGCAAGCAGGCCGACCTGATCTGCGTGGATCTGGCCGCACTGGAAACCCAGCCGCTGCACCATGTGTTGTCGCAGCTGATCTACTCGGCCGGCCGCCATCAGGTCACCGATGTGTGGATCGCCGGCAAGCCCAAACTGGTGCAGCGCGAGCTCATCGACATGGATACCGCCGCCCTGGTCGCGAACGCGCGGCAGTGGCGCGAACGCATCCGCACCGTCCGCGCCTAAGAGCGCGTCACCGCATCACGGAGCTTCCGCATGAATTCGAATACGCAATCCACGTCCGGCAATTTCCGCCAGAGCGAGCTGGATAAATTCGCCGCGCTGGCCAACCGCTGGTGGGATGCCGACGGCCCGCAGAAGCCGCTGCATGCGCTCAATCCGGTGCGTCTGGAGTATGTGTCCGCGCGGCTGGACCTTGCCGGTGCGCGCGTACTCGATGTCGGCTGCGGTGGTGGGTTGCTCAGCGAATCGATGGCACGTCTGGGCGCGCAGGTGACTGCGATCGATCTTGCGCCGGAGCTGGTCAAGGTGGCACGTCTGCACAGCCTGGAATCCGGCGTGCAGGTGGACTATCGCGTGCAATCGGTGGAAGACCTGGCCGCCGAACAGCCGGGCAGTTTCGATGCAGTGACCTGCATGGAGATGCTCGAGCACGTACCGGATCCGACCGCGATCATCCGTGCCTGCGCCAGCCTGCTCAAGCCGGGCGGCAAGCTGTTCCTGTCCACGCTCAATCGCACCCCGGCCGCGTTCGCGCTGGCCGTGGTCGGCGCCGAATACATCGCGCGCCTGTTGCCCAAGGGCACACACCACTACAAGGATTTCATCAAGCCGGCCGAGCTTGCGGCGTGGTTGCGCAATGCAGAACTGCGGCTTGAAGACGTCAGCGGCATGCTCTACGAGCCGTGGCGTAATCGCGCGCGGTTGTCCTCGCGTACTGAGGTGAATTATTTGGCCTATGCGGTGAGGCCGTGATGGGCGGGGATTGGGCAGTGGAGCTTCGGGATTCGCAACGGCAGGTGGCTGCGATCCTGATAATCTCGGTTGCGTGCCGGGCGATATGCAATTGAGTGCAGGTGTTGCTGCTGCGAGTTTTCCGCGGGCGGTGCTGTTCGATCTGGATGGCACCTTGCTCGACAGTGCGCCGGATATGCTGGCGACGGTCAACGCGATGCTGGATGCGCGTGGCCGTGCGCCGATTGCGTTGGCCGCGTTGCGCCCGGTGGTCTCGAAAGGTGCGCGTGCGATGCTCGGTGTGGCGTTTGCCGAGCTTGATCCCAAAGCGTGCGTTGCACTGGTACCGGAATTCTTGCAGCGCTACGAAGGCGTAATCGGCACGCAATCGCAGCTGTTTGATGGTGTCGAGGAGATGCTGGTGCGGCTGGAGACTGCCGGTTGCGTCTGGGGCATCGTCACCAACAAGCCCGAATATCTGGCGCGCCTGATCCTGCCGCAGTCAGGCTGGGAGCAGCGCTGCGCGGTACTGATCGGCGGCGATACGCTGGCCGAGCGCAAGCCGCATCCGTTGCCACTGCTGGCGGCTGCCGAACGTATTGGCGTTGCGCCTGCGCAATGCGTGTATGTCGGCGACGATGAGCGCGACATTCTGGCTGCGCGCGCGGCAGCGATGCCGTCGGTCGCGGTGTTGTGGGGCTATCGGTTGGATGACGACGACCCGTCGCGCTGGCAGGCCGACGTGCTGGTCGACCAGCCGCAGGCGCTTTGGAATGCGGCAACGTGGCCGCAGATCTGATCTCTCTTCGTTTTTTTCTGGACCCGCCATGAGCCAATCCAGCGCTCTCGACAGTTTTCTGGACAAGTGGGCAACCCGCTGGCCGGAATGGTCGGTTGCCGAGCCCTTCATTCCCGAACCCCAGCGGCGTGTGGCTTCCGCATGGTTCGCGTTGCTGCAGGAATGGGAAGACATCATGAACGTCGCCGGCGACCCGTTGCCGGCCGATGCCAAGCTGGCATGGTGGCAACAGGAACTGCGCGACTGGTCGAATCAACGCTCGCGGCATCCGCTGGGGCGCGTGCTGGAGCCCGTGCGTGCGCCGTGGGCACAGCTGGCCGACGCCCTGCCGGCGATGCAGGCCGCACGTGTGCAGCCGCAGTCGCTGCCGCATGCGCTGGGGACATTGCGCACCTTCGCCGAGGCCGCGGTTACGGTGGAAGCGGTGTTGTTCGCACGCACGCGGCCTGGCGATGCCACCGCGGTGGCAGTGCAATGGCTGGACGCACGCCAGCGCGTGGCTGGCGACAGCGCAGCCCCGGGCGGCGTAGCTACGGCTGCGTGGCGCACACAGTTGTTGCAGGCCTGGCCACGCAAAGTCGCGTTGGCGCGTCCGCATCGAGTGTGGTCGCGACTGGCGCGGTTGCGTCTGCAGCGCGAGCTGGCGGGTAAACCGGCGTATCCGCCACCGGTGCAACAGCTATGGCATAGCTGGCGTGCGGCCAGCGGCACCGATTAAGCGTAGCCCATTCTCCAGCTGCGCTCCGCGTGCGCGCTGGTTGTGTGCGGCGAGCGCGGTGGCTCAGTCGGTTGTGCTGAGATCGGCGAATACGGCAGCACCGCCTAGCGGGCAGTGACAACGCCGACCGCGCATAGGTCGTAGATCAAGACGCCGCAGTCGTGCCGTTGGCACACGCGCTGAATGACGCTTCGCGAGCTGCTGTAGTCGCGGCCAATATGTATGACTGTCGTGGGTGACACGAATGACGCGACGGCATCGCGATAGTAATTCAAGGTAGTTCATGCCACTCAGCAAGCACGGGCAATGCCCGGCTTGCTGCACAGTCCACGTGACGTGCTGGATCAATTCGCTGCGCCGGCACCGCTATTTTTGTATTCATAAAAAACGGTTCGCCGAATTGGTGCAGTTGCTGCTGCAATACGGGCGGCTGACCGTTGATGCATTCCATGGCGCGGTCTTGCGGATATGGCTGCACAGTGTTGAATCGCGCACCGTCACCTGGCCGTTGGGCGATGTGCCGTTGACGTAGGAGCTCAGGCTACCGACGCTTTCATCCCAGGCACGTCCAAGATAGGTATTGTTGTCTGGAGAGCCGGAGACACCGCTGAAGCTGCCGTTGATCGCCAGAAACCCGTAGCTGCTGCCGGGGCGCGTGCTGGCCGCAAAAATATAGCCGCCGCGGCTGCTGCCCAGGCGTGCTCCGGTGGAGCGGATGGTGGCACCATCGAAAACGCACCGGAGCCGAAGATGAAATCGACATCGCCCTCCATGGTGCTGCTCTTGAAATAGGCACGGATCACATCCGACGCACTGCTCGCACTGATCAACAAAGTGTCCTGGTTGCCGCTCACCAAGACATCTTGGAAATTGGCCTTGTCGCCACGCACTGCCAGCGCCACCGCCGATTGATTGTTATCGGTGTAGGTGCCTTCCACATAGTTGTTGTCCACGCGTAAGTGGCGCGCCTCGAAATTTGCCGCGCGCACTGTGACTGTCGCGCTGTTGGAGGTGCACACCGTGCTGGCTGATGCATTGCTGGCACATGGGTGGCTTGCGGTGCCGGCCGGCTTGGGAGTGGGGTTGGCGTTGTTGAAGCGAATGATGGTGTCGCCGGTGTTTGTGCCCAGCCCGGACAGCGTCAACGGTGGCGCATTGCTCGGCACGCAGATCAACTCGGTGTAGGTGCCCGCCTTGATGCTGCTGTAGCGACGCGTGTTCCCGCCTGCAGCGACCGCGGCATCGATGGCAGATTGCACGCAACACGCGGCAGGATGCCAGGCGAGCCAGGAGCGACCAATCAGCTGTTGCGCGCTCGCCTGACAGGCAATCGCAACAGTGTCCGGCCGCTTCAGGTTGCCAAGCAAAGCAGCGCAACTGCAACGAAGATTGTTGCCATGCGCGGTGATCGTTCGTGCCGCATGAGCGGCCGGCTGATGCTACTGCCGTGTTCGTTTTTCGGCCGGTGAGGGATGAGGCAATGTGCTGGATCTGCGAGTTGGTCACGCTTTGAACCCGATAATGTCGCAGCCGGCTGCGCGCATGAGCAAAAGATATTGTGGTTGCACAAATGGCAACGGCGTTCGGCAGGTATGCATGTCCTCACATGCCGTGGGCGCGCAGCCTCTCAGACTGACTTACCCGCGTACGACGCGCATGTCAGGAATCGAGATGGCAGACACCAAAGAGTTGCAGGAAAAATTCTGGAAGGCACTCAAATCCGATCGCACCGTGATGCTGGGCCTGGACGGTGTTGAAGACGGTCACGCGCGTCCGATGACCGCGCAGATCGAAGGCGATAGCGGTGGTCCAATCTGGTTCTTCACGTCAAAGGACAACGCACTGATCGCGATGCTGGGGCAGGGCCGTCGCGTCATCGGCGCCTTCAGCAGCAAGGGCCACGATCTGTTCGCCAGCATCAGCGGCTCGCTGCGCGAAGACACCGACCCGGCGATGGTCGAGCGGTTGTGGAACCCGTATGTCGCCGCCTGGTACGAAGGCGGCAAGACCGATCCAAAACTGGCGCTGCTGCGCCTGGACGCCGATCACGCGCAGATTTGGCTCAATGAGTCGAGCCTGCTGGCGGGGATCAAGGTGTTGCTGGGCGTAGACCCGAAAAAGGACTATCAGGACAAAGTGGCGGACGTCCCGCTGCGCTGAGGTGCTCCACACGCACACGCAGCCTCAAGGTTGCGTGTGCGTGTGCGTGTTGCCTCTGACCGCACTGTGGTTTGCCAAATCGATATTGGACGATGGTCGAGCCGCACAAATTACTCACTAAAAACGCCTGCGCACATGGTGGCTATGCTGCCCCGATTGGCTGGATGCGTTCGCTTGCTCTAACACGCAAAGTTCGAGTGCGCTATTTGGCAGCTGGTCTACAGGCTGATGGGCGCGTGTCCATGCTTACGCAGCGCTGATCTGCGCTTCACCACGTTCCAACACGCCGGGAGACGATGATCTGTCACCGGCACGACGCGCTGCGCGGTAATGCTACTTCAGGAGATGCAACATGCAACAGCTTGAAATCGGACAGATGGTGTTCCTATGCGATGGCGCGGTCGGCGTGGGTGCCATCCGCGATATCCGCAATGAGGGTGGCGAACTGGTCATCAATATCGAAAACGGTGGCGACTTCGTGCTGCCTGCCTCAGTGGTGCGCGATGTGCACTCGGGCAAGGTGATGCTGGATGTCGACCAGCTTCCTGATGAGGTGCGTAATGCCTTGCGCCATCTACACGACAGCGAGTTGCAGACCAGCACCTATGCTGCGAGCAATCCACAGGATGGCGCACTGAAGTAATGGCTGACTGCGGGCTGAGTGTGGTCGATTCCTAATCGACAGCTGCCGCGCAGTTCAGTCCGGCAGCAGAAAGGTGCGCAGCGCAACATCGGCAGGCCCTGCCGATAGCAACGCAGGCTGTTCGGCTTCGTTTTTCAGTTTTACGCCTGAGCGTTTGCGGCGAAATGCTTCGCGCAGCAGATACCCAATTTGTTGGTTGTCTCCGCGTAGCTCAATCCTTCGCCGCAAATATTGGAATGCAGTTGCGCGCGGCATCGGTGAACCCGACCCGGGGCGTGTAGGTGAGATACAGGCCCAGGCTGTCGGGTGAGCTCAAGCCTGGACCACGCTGTCGCTGCAGATCGCGGCAATGCCGATGACGCCGCCGGCCAGAATCGCGCGATGCGGCGTGCGAAAACGCGACAGCTTGGCCAGCCCATGCGGCAAGAAGCCGGCACGCGCCAACGCAAAGAATTGGCGCGAATAACTCAGGATGATGCCGTGGAAGCTCGTCACCAGCGCGAACAAGCCGATCCACACCAGCATGTGCAGCCAGGTGGAATGTTGCCGACCACCGCCTTCATCGCCTGCGGCAGTGGATCGTTGATGTTGGAGAGCTGGCGCCAGTCGCCGACGCCGCCGGCGAACACCATCACCCCAAGCGCCAAGATCACCAGGGTGAGAATGCCGGCGATGCAGGCGCGCGGAATCGTGCGCCTGGGGTCCTTGTCTTCTTCGGCCGCCATCGCTGCGCCTTTGATCGCCAGAAAGAACCAGATCGCAAACGGAATCGCGGCGAAGATGCCGGAAATGGCCGCCGGCCCGGACACGTCGCTGCCGGCCCAGCCATTGGCCGCGGAGCGCACCACGCTGAAGCCCGGTGCCCCCACACCATAAACACCAACAGTTCGAGCACTGCCAAGGTCACGATCAGTTCGAAGGTGGCCGCAATCGCCACGCCAACGATGTTCAAGCTCATAAAAACAAGGTACGCGCCGATCGCTGCGATGCGCGGATCCAGCGTGGGGTATTGCACATTCAGATAGGCGGCGATCGCCATCGCAATGGCCGGGGGGCGCAAAGACGAATTCGATCAACGTAGCCAGGCCCGCCAGCATCCCGCCATAGGAGCCTAACGCACGCAGGCTATAGGCACGGCCCGCCGGCATTGGGAATGGCGGTGGTCAGTTCGGTAAAGCTGAAGACGAAGCAGGTGTGCATGACCGCGACCAGCAGCGTGGTCACCAGAAAGCCGAGCGTGCCTGCGGTGCCCCAGCCGTACCTCCAGCGGAAATACTCGCCGGAAATCACCAGACCCACAGCGGTGCCCCACCGTTGCCAGGTGCCCGGGGTCGGTTTGAGTTGCTCGTTACTCATGTCGCACATCTCCTGCAGTCGGGGGAGGGAGATGAAGCACGCCGGCGCCGGAGCGACGGACCGACCGTCAGTAGCCGAGCGGCCACGTGCAGCGACGCTCGACGGTCCTTCCAGTTGTACCCCCAAGCCCATTGGCGAACCCAAGCCCAACGGATAGGTCGCCGCTGACCGGGTCGTGCAGCGCAACGGCGCAACGGCCGGCTGAGGGATCAGACCATCGAGCGTAAGCCCCTTCCTGCGGGAGAGGGGTTGGGGTGAGGTACGGCCCCTCATCAAGCGCGCAGCGAGCAAGCGTGCATGTGCACACAATCATGCAACGCACCAATGCCAGCGTGTACCGACACAAGCAACGCAAGCGCATCCCCACATCGTCGATTGCTTTGGTGACCCAGCCAACTAATGCCAGCAAGCAGAAAACAACGGCATACCGGGTAAGTCGCGGGGCACGCACGTTTCGCTAGCCAATTACTCAGCGAATAGGGCTGCTCTACCCCCCAGCCGCCAAGCGCATTCACTTGCCGCACTCAAGTATCAATACCGACTCGACCTGCTATCCAACCGTGCAGCACAGACGCGCAGCCAAAGCATCTGCGCTGTGCCATTGCAAGGCAGAAAGGGCAGTCCCGCAACGCTCTACTTCGGCCGCTCAAGCACCAACAACGGGTCGATTCGCACATCGAACCAATTCATTCCCCAATGCAGATGCGGCCCAGTTGCGCGACCTGTGGCGCCGACGGCAGCGATGACCTGGCCTTGCTCGACCCGATCACCCACCTTCACGTCGATCCGCGACAAGTGCAAAAAATTCGAGCTCACACCAAAGCCGTGATCCAGCAGCACTGTGCCACCTGTCAGGTACAGATCCGGTGCTGCGAACGTCACCACACCGGCGGCCGGTGCTTTCACCGGCGTGCCTGTTGGCACGGCGATGTCCATGCCCGAATGGCCGGCACCGGGTTGGCCGTTGTACACGCGCGCATTGCCGAAGCGGCCGCTAATGCGGCCCTGCACCGGCCAGATGAACGGCTGGGCGAAATCGGTACGTGCATCGTCGCGATCGCGCGCCGCCGTGACCTGCGCTTGTTCGCGTTTGATGCGCGCGGCAATGTCGGCCGGCGGGTTGACCGTCTTGGGCGGCACGCCATTGACGCGCTCCACCGGCCAATCGCGCGGGGTCACTGCGATGCTGACGGTCTGTGTGCTGCCATCGGGCTGGGTGATCTGTACCTGCAATGGCCCGGTGGCATCGCGGCCAATACCGAACACCACGCTTCCATAACCGCTCACACGCAGTGTGCGGCCGGCGTACTGCACCTTGCTGCCGGCCGGCACCTTGCCGATCACCAGCGCACCTTGCGATGCGCTTTGCGGAAATACCATGTCGGCTGCGGCGGCGGTTTGCGCCTGCGCGTGGCCAGCAACCAGCGACACGGGTGCCAGGATCAACCAGGCACCCAACAGGGCTGCGCGCATCAGCGGTCGAAGGTCAGGCGCTGGCCGGCAGCGCTGCCCACCAATTGCTCGCCGTCCCATACCTGCTGGCCATTGACCCAGGTTGCCGCAATGCGCGAGCGGAAGGTGGTGCCTTCGAACGGCGACCAACCACACTTGGACAGCACCTGCTCGCGCTTCACAGTGAATGGGGTGTTGTCGATCATCACCAGATCGGCGAAATAGCCTTCGCGCAGGAAGCCGCGTTCTTCCACATCGAACAACTGCGCTGGTGCATGTGCGAACTTCTGCACGATGCGGGTAATCGGCAGCTTGCCTTCGTGCACCAGCTCCAGTGCCGCGACCAGCGCGTACTGCACCAGCGGCAGGCCCGAGGGCGCCTGCGCATAAGGCTTGTGCTTTTCTTCCCAGGTGTGCGGGGCGTGGTCGGTGGCAAGCACGTCAATGACGTCTTCGGCCAGTGCATCGATCAGTGCCAGACGATCTTCGGCGTCCTTGATCGCAGGGTTGCACTTGATCAGGTTGCCCAGCCGCGCGTAATCGCTGCGATCGAAGCGCAAGAAGTGGATGCAGGTCTCGGCGGTGATGCGCTTGCGCAACTTGCCGTTGGCGTCGACCAGCGGGCCGGCTTCGAACAGCGACAGCTCGTCGGCGGTAGAGATGTGCAGCACATGCAGGCGGGTGTTGTGCTTGCGCGCCAGCGAGACCGCCAACTTCGACGACTTCAGACAGGCTTCGCGCGAACGGATGTCCGGATGCATCTCCGGGGTCAGTGCATCGCCGTATTTTTCTTTGTACTGCGCCATCGTCGCATCGATGGTCGGGGTGTCTTCGCAGTGAGTGATGATCGGCGTGGGCGCGTCGCGAAAGATGGCGTCCAGCGTTTCCGGGTTATCGACCAGCATGTTGCCGGTGGACGCGCCCATGAACACTTTGATGCCCGGTGCGGTCTTGGGGTCCAGCGACTGGATGTGGGCCAGGTTGTCGTTGCTGGCACCCATGTAGAAGCCATAGTTGGCCCACGCGCGCCCGGCGGCGGCATCGTACTTGGCCTGCAGCGCGGCCGCGTTCAGGGTCGGCGGGTTGGTGTTGGGCATGTCCATGAAGCTGGTCAGGCCACCGGCAACAGCGGCCCCGGATTCAGTCGCGATGTCGCCCTTGTGGGTCAGGCCAGGCTCACGGAAGTGCACCTGGTCGTCGATCATGCCTGGCAGCACCCAGCGTCCGGCAGCGTCCACCACGGTATCGTCAGGGGCAGGGTTGATCTTGCTGTCGATCTTGGCGATGCGGCCGCCCTCGATCAGGAGATCGGCGTCGAATTCCTTGCCTTCATTGACCAGGCGGGCGTTGACGATGACGGTTCGGCTCATGGATGGGGTCCTTTGCAGCTGCAGGAAGAAGAGGGCGACGGGGAAGCGGACGCGGGCGCCTCGGGCACCGGATCGAACCCGCCCGGATGGAAGGGGTGGCAGCGGCCGAGCCTGCACGCGGCAAGCCAACTGCCGCGCAGCGGGCCGAAGCGGCCGATGGCGGTCATCGCATACTCCGAGCAACTGGGCGCAAAACGGCAGCGCGGCCCGAGCAGGGGGCTGATGAACAGCTTGTAGAAGCGCAGCAGCGCGATGAGCAGGCGACCGATCACTAGCCAATGATATGCCACTTGCATTAATAGGTGGTTGCCGGGGGTCCGCGGGGTACGTTATAAAGGCCCGCTTTCCCGGGCCCCGGGGGAACCAAGGATGAGCGTTTCGTGGCTGCTAAAAAACCTGCAAAAAAGGCCGTAGAGGCCGCCAAGAAGTCCGCCAACCCCGTTGCGAAAAAGGCAGCGGCGCCTGCCGCTGCAAAACCGGCCAAGCCGGCGACCAAGCAGCCGGCTCCCAAGAAGGCACCTGCGACGAAGGCCGCTGCCAAGCCGGCGCCGGCTTCCAAGACCACCGCGTCCGCAGCCCCCAAGCCAGTGAAACCCGTCGCCAAGAGTGCTGCCAAGCCGGCGGCGAACAAGGCAGCTCCGGCTGCCGCCAAGCCGGCTGCCAAGCCGGTGGCGCCCAAGTCCGTACCGAAGCCGGCCACCAAGCCGGCTCCGGCCAAGTCAGTCCCGGTCAAGGCTGAAAAGCCCGCGCCCGCACCGGCCCCCAAGGCCGTCCCTGCGAAGCCGGCAAAGCCTGCGACCCCGTCATTTAAGAATCCCGTGCCCGTTTCGAAATCTTCCGCAAAAACGCCAACCAAAACCGAAGCACCCACCAAGCCTGCTGCGACCCGTCCGGTCGGCAAGGTGGCTGTGGCTGTGACCTCCAAGCCGTCCAGCTCGGCACCCAAGACCAAGTACAAGGTGGTCGAGTACAAGACCGACGAAGCAACCGGTCGCCCGATCCTGCCGCAGGGCTACAAGCCTGCTGCGGACGAGGAGTACATGAACAAGCTGCAGCAGGAATACTTCCGTCAGCGTCTGCAGAGCTGGCGTAACGAGATGGTGGAGGAATCCAAGCAGACCATCGAAAACCTGCGCGAAGAAGTCCGCGACATCGGCGACGAAGCCGAGCGCGCCACCCGCGAGACCGAAAACTCGCTGGAATTGCGTGCCCGTGATCGCGCCCGCAAACTGATTTCCAAGATCGACAGCACGCTCAAGCGTCTGGAAGACGGTGACTACGGCTACTGCGTGGACACCGGCGAAGAAATCGGCCTGGACCGCCTGGAAGCGCGTCTGACCGCCGAGCGCACCATCGACGCCCAGGAGCGCTGGGAGCATCTGCAGAAGCAGCAGGGCGACTGATCGTCCCTGGCTCACTGAAAGACCCCGCCATGTGCGGGGTTTTTTATGCTTGCCTGATCTATGCATCTGCCAATGCGGTCGCGGGATAGCGCGCTTTTATCGACCGCGCGAAAGTAGCCGCGGTGCATGCTGCCGCTGTTGGCGGCTTGCAGAAGCCGCCTGCCAAGCGCTTATGTCCGCTGCCTTTGCGGTAATCCCGTTTGAAGCGCAGGCGCCGTCGCGCGCAGTTACATCGTGGCGACGGCGCTTGCTGCTGCAGTTAAGCGTGCTACCGGCGGCACGAGGTCTTGCCACTGCACTGCATCTAACTAGCACAGACACTCACGCCGCCCCCAGCTCACTGCAGATCGCGCAGATCCAGCTTACGCAGGCGCGGCGCCTTCCAGGCGGTGGTGGCCACCACGCCTAGAGTAACGCAGCCGCCGATCACCACGGCCGGCACCAGGCCGACCAGGCGCGCCATCACGCCGTCGTAGAACGCGCCCAGCTCGTTGGACGAGCCGATGAAGATGCCATTGATCGAAGAGACGCGCCCACGCATGGCATCGGGTGTCGCCAGTTGCAGGATGGTCTGGCGCACCACCACCGAGACGCCGTCGCACATGCCGTACACCAGCAGGATCGCCGCCGAAAGCCAGAAATGGCGCGACAGCCCGAAGGCGATGGTGCATAGCCCGAAGCCAGCGACCGAGAGCAGCAGCACGCGCCCGGTGTTGCGTTGCAGCGGATGCCGCGCCAGCCAGATGCCGACCACGATCGAGCCCAGCGCCGGCGCGCCGCGCAGGATGCCCAGGCCTTCCGGGCCGTAGTGCAGGATGTCGTGGATGAAGGCCGGCAGCATCGACACCGCGCCGCCGAGCAGCACCGAAAACATGTCCAACGCCATCGCACCCAGCATGATCTGGTTGGACAGCACGAACTGCGCGCCTTCGGCAATGCTGCGGAAAATTGGCGCGCGCGGGCCCTCGCTGACTGGCTCGCTGACCCGTAGCAGCGCCAGTGCCAGGATCGCCAGCATCCCCACGCCGGCGGCTACACCATAGGCCAGCCCCTTGCCGCCCCAGCCGACTAGCACGCCGCCCAGCGCCGGGCCGATCACCATGCCGGCCTGGAAGGTGACGCTGCCGATGCTGGCGCCGCGCGCGAACGCTTCGCGCGGTAGCGCACGTGCAAACAAGGCGTTGTAGACCGGCGACAGGAACGAGCGCGCCGCGCCGGTCAGCGAAATGGCGGCATAGATCGGCCACACCCCTTTCACCGGCAGCCAGCTTTGCGTGAGCGCCAACAGCAGCAGCGCGGTGGCGGTCAGTCCGAGCGCTGAGACCATGCCTAGCCGGCGGCGCGGCAGGTGATCGACCAGGTAGCCGGCAAACGGGGCGATGCAGAAGAACGGCAGGATTTCGGCCAGGCCGATCAGCCCGAGCGAGAGCGGATTGCCGGTGATTTCGTAGATATGCCAACCAACCGTCACCGCCACGATCTGGTACGACAGCATCGCCGCCACGCGGTACAGCAGCACCAGGCCGAAGCCTGGATGGGCAAACAGCGTGCGCAGCGAATCGGCGGGCGAGGGTGTGGGCGTACTCACTGCTGCGCGCGCGCGGTGTCGCCAATGAAGGCAAGCATTGCGGCCACGCCGTTGCTGCGGGTTGGCGACAGATGCTTGGCCAGGCCGATCCCGGCAATGTAGTCCGGCTCGGTCGCCAGGATCTCTTGCGCGCTACGCCCGGAGTACACGCGCAATGCGAGATAGATCAGGCCGGAGACAATGGCCGAATCGCTGACGGCATGGAAGTCGAGCCGCTCGGCATTGCCTTCCGGCACGATCCAGACCATCGACTGGCAGCCATGCAAGCGGTGTTCTTCGGTCTTCCACTGTTCCGGGAAGGCGGGCAACTTGCGGCCGAGATCGATCAGGTACTGGTAGCGCTCGGACCAGTCTCCGAAGAAGGAAAATTCCTCGGCAATGGCGGCCTGCGCGTCGCTGGCAGTGGGTTCGAGCGGGAAGGGGGAGGTGGTCATCTAACATCCAGAATCAGTTCGCGAAAAATCCAGGGTCGATCTCGGTCAAGCCCCTCGCCCTCCGGGAGGGGGTGGGGTGAGGGTACGGGCGCAGCTTCGGTGAAAGTCGATGCGGGTAGCTTCGCTTTTACCTCAGGCAAGTGCACTTGGCTTCGCCCGCACCCTCATCCGCCCCTGCGGGGCACCTTCTCCTGGTGGGAGAAGGGAAAAGAGTCAAGCACGCTTCCAGCGCACGCCCTGCGGCGTGTCTTCCAGCACGATACCTTGGTCGGCAAGTTGCTTGCGGATGGCGTCAGCGCGAGCGAAATCCTTTGCTTTTTTCGCCGCGTTGCGTTCTTCCACCAATGCGGTGATGCGTGCATCGTCGCCAGCGTCGGTGCCGCGCGAGAACCATGCCGCCGGGTCCTGTTGCAGCAACCCCAATGCCATGCCGGCACCCAGCAACTTTGCGCGCACCGCATGCAGTTCGTTCATGCGCCCCGAAGGTTCGCCGCCATGAACTAGCTCGTTGCGCAACGCGCGTGCTTCCGCCGCGATGCTGGCGATAACCGACAAGGCCAGCGGTGTATTGAGGTCGTCATCCAGAGCGGCCTCCACCTCGGCAGGAATCGTCTTCGAGCTCCCGACATCGCTGCCGCCATCGGCGTCCAGCGCAGCCAGATCGCGCAAAGTGCCATACAAGCGGTCCAGCGTGTTCTTGGCCTGCTCGATCAAACCATCCGACCAATCCAGCGGCTGGCGGTAATGCGCGCTCAACAGCGCATAGCGCAGCGCTTCAGGCGGATGCTTGGCGATCAGGTCGTGCACGGTTTCGATGTTGCCCAGCGATTTGCTCATCTTCGCGCCGCTGAAATTGAGCATGCCGTTGTGCAGCCAAAACCGCGCGAAAGTGGCGCCGCCGTGCGCGCACTCACTCTGCGCGATCTCGTTTTCGTGATGCGGAAACTGCAGGTCCACGCCACCGGCATGGATGTCGATGGTGGGGCCCAGATGCGCCGCAGCCATCGCCGAGCATTCGATATGCCAACCCGGGCGGCCGCGGCCCCAGGGCGATTCCCAGCCGGGCAGGTCGTTGCTGGAGGGCTTCCACAGCACAAAATCGCCGGGATCACGCTTGTACGGCGCCACGTCCACGCGCGCGCCAGCCAGCATTTCGTCCGGGTCGCGCCGCGAGAGCTTGCCGTAGTCCTCGAAGCTGGACACCGAAAACAGCACGTGGCCTTCCGCGGCGTAGGCATGCCCGTTGGCGATCAGTTGTTCGATCATCGCCACGATCTGCGGGATATGCGCGGTGGCTTCCGGTTCGATATCCGGCGGCACCACACCGAGCGCCGCCATGTCCTGGCGATAGATGGCGGCGAAGCGGTCGGTGATCGTCGAGATCGGCACGTTTTGCGCCTGCGCGGCGGCGTTGATCTTGTCGTCCACGTCGGTGATGTTGCGCGCGTAGCGCAAGGCGCCGTAGCGTCGACGCAGCAGCGCGCTCAGCACATCGAACACAACCGGACCACGGGCATTCCCGATGTGTGCGTAGTTGTAAACGGTAGGCCCGCAGACATACAGGGTGGGGCTGGATGGATCGAGCGGCGCAAACGGTTCGACCCGCCGCGTCAGAGTGTTGTACAGGCGCAGGCTCATCGGCATCCGAAAAAGGGCAATCGCGCGATTCTAGCTGGTTGCGGCGCGATGACGAATCGCCAGCGGACAATAGCGACCGGATGGGCTGCGTTCAGCCCAGGCTGTCGCAAGCTCCATACACTTACGTACTGCTGGCTGCGCCTCCCTGGTACTGATGCAACCTTCTCCGTTCTTGATGCTGCTGTGTACGTTTGCCTGGCAGGTAATTCCGGCGCATGCGGCAGAAACCGATCCCAAGAACCGGATGGTGTTGATCGAGAACGTGAAACTGGATTACGCGCAGGTGCTCAACGTCGAGCCGGTCTACCAGACCCTGCGCGCCACGCGAATCGAAGAACAATGCGAAGCCGAGCAGGCCGCACAGGCTGCCGCCGCTTCGGCCGAAGACGAGGGCCGCATCAACCGCATGGTGGATTCGGTCAAGGAAATGTTCTCGCGTCGGCCCGAACCGGCCGCGCCCGCCGCGGTCCCGCCAACCAGCACACGGCGCAATTGCAAGGTGGTGGAAGTACCACGCGAGTTCCGCCGGCCGATCGCCTTCGACGTGGACTACGTCTACAAGGGCACCAAGTACCGCTCGCGGTTGCCGGAAGATCCGGGCAATCGGCTGCGCATCCGGGTTTCGGTCACCCCATACATTCCCGACGCCATCGTCGCGCCGCCGCGATGAGACGCTTAGCGGTTGCGCCGTGTCCGCATGCGTGCGAGGATTCGCGCCCTATGCAAGCAAACGCCTTTCAGCACGACACCAGCGCCGCCCGGATGGCCTCCGGTATGACCTCGCGTGCCCGCCGACCGGAATCCCACATTTTCGCTGGGTAACCGGAGCGTTTTGCTGTTCCGACGTTGAAGACCCAGCCTACAGGCTGGGTTTTTTCGTTTTGGCGTCACAAAAGTTTCAACCGCAAGAAACGCGCATGTCGCGCATCCCGTCGCTTCTGGCGGACCAACGCAGCAGTAGCAGGCAGCAAAGGATCGATCGATGTCACTGAAGCACTTCTTGAACACCCAGGACTGGAGCCGCGCCGAACTGGACGCGCTGTTGACCCAGGCCGCGTTGTTCAAACGCAACAAGCTGGGAAGCGAGCTGAAGGGCAAGTCGATCGCGCTGGTGTTCTTCAATCCGTCCATGCGTACCCGCACCAGTTTTGAGCTGGGCGCGTTTCAGTTGGGTGGGCATGCGGTGGTACTGCAACCAGGCAAGGATGCGTGGCCGATTGAATTCAATCTGGGCACGGTGATGGATGGCGACACCGAAGAGCACATCGCCGAAGTGGCGCGCGTGCTGGGGCGCTATGTCGACCTGATCGGCGTGCGCGCGTTCCCGAAGTTCGTCGACTGGTCGAAGGACCGCGAAGACCAGGTGCTCAAGAGCTTCGCCAAGTACTCGCCGGTGCCGGTGATCAACATGGAAACCATTACCCACCCGTGCCAGGAGTTGGCGCATGTGCTGGCGCTGCAGGAACACTTCGGTACGCCAGATCTGCGCGGCAAGAAGTATGTGCTGACCTGGACCTATCACCCCAAGCCGCTCAACACCGCGGTCGCTAATTCCGCGTTGACGATCGCCACCCGCATGGGCATGGACGTGACCCTGTTGTGCCCGACGCCGGACTACGTCCTGGATCAGCGCTACATGGACTGGGCCGCGCAGAACGTGGCCGAAAGCGGCGGCTCGCTGCAGGTGAGCCACGATATCGACAGCGCCTACGCCGGCGCCGATGTCGTGTATGCCAAGAGCTGGGGCGCGTTGCCGTTCTTCGGCAACTGGGAACCGGAAAAGCCGATCCGCGACCAGTACCAGCATTTCATCGTCGACGAACGCAAGATGGCGCTGACCAACAACGGCGTGTTTTCGCATTGCCTGCCGCTGCGTCGCAACGTCAAGGCCACCGACGCAGTGATGGATTCGCCCAACTGCATTGCCATCGATGAAGCCGAAAATCGCCTGCATGTGCAGAAGGCCATCATGGCGGCGCTTGCTTCGCAAGGGGGAATCGGGAATCGGGATTAGAGAATCGCAACAGCAACACCCTTGGCCCCACATTTACGTACTAAGGAACAATGATGAGCGCTGCTTCCACCACTCCCGAATCCCCGATCACGACTCCCGGCACCAAGGACATCGTCCTGGCATTCTCCGGTGGCCTGGACACGAGCTTCTGCATTCCGTATTTGCAGGAGCGCGGCTATGCGGTGCACACCGTGTTCGCCGACACCGGTGGCGTGGATGCCGAAGAGCGTGAGTTCATCGAGAAGCGTGCCGCCGAACTCGGTGCGGCCAGCCACGTCACCGTGGATGGTGGCCCGGCGATCTGGGAAGGCTTCGTCAAGCCGTTCGTGTGGGCAGGCGAGGGCTATCAGGGCCAGTATCCGCTGCTGGTGTCCGACCGTTATCTGATCGTGGATGCCGCGCTCAAGCGCGCCGCAGAATTGGGCACGCGCATCATTGCGCACGGCTGCACTGGCATGGGCAACGACCAGGTGCGTTTCGACCTGGCAGTGAAGGCGCTGGGCGATTACCAGATCGTTGCGCCGATCCGCGAGATCCAGAAAGAACATAACCAGACCCGCGCCTACGAACAGAAGTATCTGGAAGCGCGCGGCTTCGGCGTGCGCGCCAAGCAGCAGGCCTACACCATCAACGAGAATTTGCTGGGGCTGACGATGTCCGGCGGCGAAATCGATCGTTGGGAAGCGCCGGGCGAGGGTGCACGTGGCTGGTGCGCGCCGCGTAATGCCTGGCCGACCGAAGCATTGACGGTGACGCTGAAATTCGTCGAAGGCGAAGCCGTGGAACTGGATAGCAAGCCGTTGCCGGGCGCAAAGATCCTGGCCAAGCTCAACACCTTGTTCGCGCAGTACGGCGTGGGCCGCGGGGTGTACACCGGCGACACCGTCATCGGTTTGAAGGGGCGCATCGTGTTCGAAGCGCCGGGCCTGATTTCGCTGCTCACCGCGCACCGTGCGCTGGAAGATGCGGTGCTGACCAAGCAGCAGAACCGCTTCAAGCCGGACGTGGCGCGCAAGTGGGTGGAGCTGGTGTACGAAGGCTTCTATCACGACCCACTCAAGACCGATATCGAGGCGTTTTTGAAATCCTCGCAGTCCAAGGTCAACGGCGAAGTCACGCTGGAAACCCGCGGCGGCCGCGTCGATGCGGTGGCGGTGCGTTCGCCGCATCTGCTCAACACCAAGGGCGCAACTTACGCGCAGTCGGCTGATTGGGGCGTGGAAGAGGCCGAGGGCTTCATCAAGTTGTTCGGAATGAGCTCGACGCTGTATGCGCAGGTGAATCGCTGAGGTCTGACGGCAAAGCTCCTCTCCCCTCGGGGGAGGGGTTGGGGTGCCGCAGGAAACCTTCAGGATCGATCATGACGAACGCGTCGCCACGCGCCAGTCAGGGTGAACTACTGCAGTATTTGCTTGCATCGTTCTCCATCTGGGCGCGTGGCGACGCGTTCGACCGGGTTGCTTCTCGACGTTTCGTGATGCGCCCCTCATCCGCCCTTTTGGGGCACCTTCTCCCGGTGGGAGACAAGGGCCACCGCGATGGAACCCATGCCCGCATTACGCATCAGTACCGACAAGCAGCAACTCGATCTGCCGTTGATCCATCGCTTCCTCAGCGAGCAGGCGTATTGGTGCCTGGGCATCCCGCTGGACACGGTGCAGCGGGCGATTGCCGGCTCCTTGTGTTTCGGCGGTTATTGCGAGGGCGTAGGGCAGGTGGCGTTCGCCAGAGTGATCACCGACGGTGCCACCTTCGGTTATCTCGCCGATGTGTTCGTGCTTGATGCACACCGTGGGCGCGGCTACGGCAAGCAACTGGTGGCGGCAGTGATGGCCCATCCGCATCTGCAAGGCCTTCGCCGCTTCATGCTCGCCACCTCCGATGCGCATGCGCTGTACGCACCGCACGGCTTTGCCACGCCCGCGCGACCGCAGGCATTGATGGAAATCGCCTATCCCGATCTCTACCGCACCACCACCACGGCTGCCTCACACACATGACTGACCTGCTCACCTCCACGCTCGACCACCTGCAGGCGCTGGTGTCCTTCGATACCCGTAATCCGCCGCGTGCGATTGCCGCGGAAGGCGGCATTTTCGATTATCTGCGCTCGCAGCTGCCGGGATTCCAGGTCGAGGTGGTCGATCACGGTGCCGGGGCGGTGAGCTTGTACGCGGTGCGTGGTACGCCGAAGTATCTATTCAATGTGCATCTGGACACCGTGCCGGATTCGCCGCACTGGAGTGCGAATCCGCACGTGATGCGACGCACCGAAGACCGTGTGATCGGCCTGGGCGTCTGCGACATCAAGGGTGCGGTAGCGGCGCTGGTGGCAGCGGCCAACGCCGGCGATGGCGACTCGGCGTTTCTGTTTTCTTCTGACGAAGAAGCCAATGATCCGCGCTGTATCGCGGCGTTTTTGGCGCGCGGTGTGCCCTACGAAGCTGTATTGGTCGCCGAGCCGACCATGAGCGAAGCGGTGCTGGCGCATCGCGGCATCAGTTCGGTACTGATGCGGTTTGCAGGGCGCGCCGGGCATGCCTCGGGCAAGCAGGACCCCTCAGCAAGTGCCTTGCATCAGGCAATGCGCTGGGGTGGCAAGGCACTGGACCATGTCCAATCGCTGGCGCATGCGCGCTTCGGTGGTTTGACCGGCTTGCGCTTCAATATCGGTCGCGTCGAAGGCGGCATCAAGGCCAATATGATCGCGCCGGCGGCTGAGGTGCGTTTCGGGTTTCGTCCGCTGCCGTCGATGGACGTGGATGGATTGCTGGCCACCTTCGCCGGGTTTGCCAATCCGGCGTCAGCGCATTTCGAAGAAACCTTTCGCGGGCCGAGCTTGCCGTCGGGTGATATCGCGCGTGCAGAAGAGCGTCGCCTGGCTGCACGCGATGTCGCCGATGCGCTGGACCTGCCGATCGGCAACGCGGTGGACTTCTGGACCGAGGCCTCGCTGTTTTCGGCCGGCGGCTACACCGCATTGGTGTATGGCCCGGGCAATATCGCCCAGGCGCACACCGCCGACGAATTCGTCACGTTGGACCAACTGCAGCGTTACGCCGAATCGGTGCATCGCATCATCAACGGTTCCCACTAAACCGCCCCTGGCGCCTTTCTTCCTCTTTCGATCACGGCAATGTCCCTCCCAGCACAGCCACACAAACAGACCCGTCAAACCATCGTGCGCCTGCTTTCGAGCATGGCCAGCGCGAAGGAAATCAGCCAGTACCTCAAGCGTTTTTCGCAGGTGGATGCCAAGCGCTTTGCGGTGGTCAAAGTGGGGGGCGCCGTGTTGCGCGACGATCTGGAAGCGCTGACCTCGTCGCTGTCGTTCCTGCAGGAAGTGGGCCTGACCCCGATCGTGCTGCATGGCGCCGGCCCGCAGTTGGATGCAGAACTGTCGGCAGCCGGCATCGAAAAGCACACCGTCAACGGACTGCGCGTGACCTCGCCGGAAGCATTAGCGATCGTGCGCAAGGTATTCCAAGCCTCCAATCTCAAGCTGGTCGAAGCGCTGCAGCAAAACGGCGCGCGTGCGACGTCGATCACCGGCGGCGTGTTCGAGGCCGAGTACCTGGATCGCGACACCTACGGCCTGGTTGGTGAGGTCAAGGCGGTGAATCTGGCACCGATCGAAGCCAGCCTGCAGGCAGGCTCCATCCCGGTGATCACCAGCCTGGGCGAAACGCCCAGCGGGCAGATCCTCAACGTCAATGCGGATTTTGCTGCCAACGAGCTGGTGCAGGAGCTGCAGCCGTACAAGATCATTTTCCTCACCGGCACCGGCGGCCTGCTGGATGCCGATGGCAAGCTGATTGATTCGATCAACCTGTCCACCGAATTCGATCACCTGATGCAGCAGCCGTGGATCAACGGCGGCATGCGGGTGAAGATCGAGCAGATCAAGGATTTGCTCGACCGTCTGCCGCTGGAATCGTCAGTATCGATCACCCGCCCGGCGGATCTGGCCAAGGAACTGTTCACCCACAAGGGCTCGGGCACGCTGGTGCGGCGTGGCGAGCGCGTGTTGCGTGCGGCCTCCTGGGACGAACTGGATCTGCCTCGCCTGAAGTCGCTGATCGAATCCAGCTTCGGCCGCACGCTGGTGCCGGATTATTTCGCCAACACCAAACTGCTGCGCGCGTATGTCAGCGAAAACTATCGCGCAGCAGTGATCCTGACCGACGAAGGCGAGTTTGGCGCGGGCAGGCTGACCTATCTGGACAAGTTCGCCGTGCTCGACGATGCGCAGGGCGAAGGTCTTGGCCGGGCGGTGTGGAATGTGATGCGCGAAGAGACCCCACAACTGTTCTGGCGCTCGCGTCACAACAATCAGGTCAATATCTTCTATTACGCCGAATCCGACGGTTGCATCAAGCAGGAGAAGTGGAAGGTGTTCTGGTACGGGCTGGAAAATTTCGAGCAGATCCAGCATTGCGTCGCACACTGCGCGACGCGTCAGCCGACCTTGCTGGGCTGAGCGCGATGACCGCCGTCGGCTTGCCACCCCTTTGGCGCGAACAGCCCAGCCTGCGCGGACAGCATGCGACGCTGGAGCCGTTGCAGGCGGCGCATGCCGATGGGTTGCGTGAGGCAGTAGCCGACGGCGCGCTGTCGCGGCTGTGGTACACCAGCGTGCCTGCACCGGAGCAGGTTGACGCCTACATTGCTACAGCCTTGGCCGCTTGCGCCGATGGTGCGGCGTTGCCATTTGTGGTGCGCGATGCGGCCGGCGACATCGTCGGTTGCACGCGCTATTACGCGCTGGATGCAGCGGTGCCCCGGCTGTCGATCGGCTACACCTGGTACGCACCGCGTGCGCAGCGCAGCGGCGTCAATACCGAAGCCAAGCTGATGCTGCTGCAGCACGCCTTCGAAACGCTGGGCTGCCTGAGCGTGGTGTTCGAGACCAGCTGGTTCAACCACACCTCGCGCGCGGCGATCGCGCGGCTGGGCGCAAAACAGGACGGCGTGCTGCGCAACCACACCCGCCACGCCGACGGTACGCCACGCGATACCGTGGTGTTCTCCATCATCGATACGGAATGGGCCGATGTGAAGCGGCACTTGCAGTTCCGTCTGGAAGCAAACGCATGACTGTTCAACCAAAGACCATCGGCATTGTCGGCGCCCGCGGGCATACCGGCTCGGAATTGATCAAACTGGTGGCGGCGCACCCGCAGCTGCAATTGAGCTTCGTGTCCTCGCGCGAGCTGGCCGGGCAGCGCGTGGCCGAGCATAACGATGCCTACCGGGACGAGTTGCGCTATGAAAGCCTGGATGCCGACGCAGTCGCCGCCAAGGCTGCCGACGTGGTGATCCTGGCGCTGCCGAATGGCAAGGCAGAACCGTTCGTGGCGGCGATCGACGCTGCAAAGCCGCAGACACTGCTGATCGACCTTTCCGCGGATTATCGCTTCGATCCGGCCTGGTATTACGGCCTGCCGGAGCTGACGCGTGGTAACTACGCCGGGCAAAAGCGCATCAGCAACCCGGGGTGCTATGCCACTGCCATGCAGCTGACCATCGCGCCCTTGCTCGACCAGTTGGCTGGCCCCCCGCAGTGCTTCGGAGTGTCTGGGTATTCGGGCGCGGGCACCTCCCCCTCGGACAAGAACAACCCCGAGCTGCTTGCCGATAACGTGATGCCGTATGCGCTGACCAACCACATGCACGAGCGCGAGGTATCTGCGCAGCTGGGCGTGCCGGTGGAGTTCATGCCGCATGTGGCGCCGCATTTCCGCGGCATCACCATGACTGTCAACATGTGGTTACAGCAGCCGCTGACGCGTGAGCAGATCCAGGTGCGCTATGCGCAGCGGTATGCCGACGAGCCGTTGATCGAGATCGTCGACGAAGCGCCTTGGGTGAGCCGCATTGCCGGCAAGCACGGCGTGCAGATCGGCGGGGTGACGCTGGCGCCCGGCAACAAGCGCGTGGTGGTGGTGGCAACGCTGGATAACTTGCTCAAGGGCGCGGCGACGCAGGCAATGCAGAACCTCAACATGGCGTTGGGCTGGGGCGAATTGACTGCGATTGGTTGATGCGAATCTCTCGCAAGCGCCCGCACAGTTGTGTGCAGAGATTGAAACTAGACGACTTATTCGAGACGCTTTCCGATGACCAACCTGTTGTGGCAAAAACCCGGCGTTGCCGTGGACGCCAAGATCCAGAGTTTTCTGGCCGGCGACGACGTGATTCTGGATCGCGAATTCTTCCTGTACGACATTGCTGCCAGCAAGGCGCATGCGCAGGGGCTGCAGCACATCGGCATTCTGTCCATGCAGGAACTGGGCGGCTTGAGCGAACAACTGGATCTGCTGGCGGAAGATTTTCGTAGCGGCGTGTTCGTGCTCGATGAGCAGTACGAAGACTGCCACTCGGCCATCGAGGCGCGATTGACCGAGCGTCTGGGCGATGCGGGCCGCAAGATCCACACCGGCCGCAGCCGCAACGATCAGATCCTGGTTGCCACGCGTTTGTGGTTGAAGGACAAACTGCAGCGTGTGGCAACGCTCAGCGCAGAGATTGCCAAGGTGGCCCTGGACCGCGCGCATGCCGAGGCTGAGCTGCCGGTACCGGGTTACACGCATATCCAACGTGCGGTCGTATCGTCGGCCGGCATGTGGTGGGCGGGGTGGGCGGAAGCCTTCATCGACAATGCCGTGCGCGCCACCGACACCTTGCAGCTGGTGGACAGCAATCCGCTCGGCACCGCCGCCGGTTACGGGGTGAACCTGCCGCTGGATCGTGCGCACACCACTGCCGAACTGGGTTTTGCACGCCTGCAGGTTTCGCCGATCTATGCCCAGCTCTCGCGCGGCAAATACGAACTGGCCGCGCTCGAAGCGCTGGGCAGCGCCACGCTGGATCTGCGCCGCATCGCCTGGGATTTATCGCTGTTCACCAGCGGCGAATTCGCTTTTGTGGCGCTGCCGGCGCAGTACACCACCGGCAGCTCGATCATGCCGAACAAGCGCAACCCGGACGTGATCGAACTGATGCGCGCAACGCATGCTAGTGTAGCGGCGGCGCGCACCGAGATCGAACAGTTGCTGTCGCTGCCGTCCGGTTATCACCGCGATCTGCAGAGCAGCAAGGGCGCAATTGTGCACGGATTCGGCCGCGGACTTGCCGCGCTGGAACTGCTGCCGGCTTTGCTTGCCAATCTGGAATGGCGCCCGGACAAACTACGCGCAGCCATCGATTCGGGCATGTACGCCACCGATGTGGCGGTGGAAGCGGCCGTGGCCGGCGTGCCGTTCCGCGACGCCTACAAGGCTGCAGCCGAGGCGTCCGACACTGCAGGGCAGGGGCGTACACCGGAAGGCAGCCTGGCTGCGCGCGTCTCGCCCGGTGCCGCAGCCGACCTGCAACTGGACGTACTGCGTGCCCGCTGGGAGGCCTTGCGCTGATGGCCGTTATCAGCACCGACACCGCAGAGCATTCTCCCTGGGGCGAGGCTTGCAATGGCTGGCCCCTGTTGCGCGATCCCAACCTCAGTGTGCTCGAAGAGCACATGCCACCGGGCGCGTCGGAATTGCGCCATCGGCATAGCCGCGCCCGGCACTTCTTCTATGTGCTGGCCAGCGAGGTGATGCTGAAGCTGGAGGGCGCACAACACATGCTGCGGGTCGGGCAGAGCTTGCACGTGCCACCGGGCTCTACGCACCAGGTGCACAATCTCGCTGACGTGGAAGCGCGCTTTCTGGTGATTTCCGCACCACACGGTCGTGCCGAACGCACACCTGCGGCGGTGCGCAACAAGGATGCAGGCTGATGACGACCCGTTACCTGGTGCTTGCGCTGCGCAAGTCGCATTTTCCTGCCGATGTTGTGCAGCCGCACCTTGAGTTTCTGGATGCGCTGCGCGCCGCCGGGCAGCTCGAATTGACCGGTGGTTTCAGCGATCGCAGCGGTGGCGCGTATGTGCTGGTCAATGTTGCCACGCTCGAAGAGGCGCAGCAGATCGTTGCACACGATCCATTGGTGCTACGCGATGCTTCTGCACTGACCGTGTATGAGTGGAACACGCACTGAGTACGCCGCCGCCATGAGCACACCTGCCAGCACATTGTCGCCGTTTACCGAGCAAGCACTGCCGCCGTGGCGGCGCGCTGTCCTCAAGGTCGGCAGCAGCCTGCTCGCCGCCGATGGCGGTGGCCTGTCGCCGCGCTTCGCGCTGGGGCTGGCGCAGTTCGTTTCGGCCAACCTGGCTGCGGGGCGCGAGCTGGTGATCGTGTCGTCGGGTGCGGTGGCGGCCGGCCGCGCCATCCTGCCCAAAGCGGTGGATGTCGGTGCGCCGATCGCCGCACGTCAGGCGCTGGCGGCGCTTGGCCAGGCGCAGTTGATCGCGCTGTGGCAGCGCTTTTTCGAGCGCCCAGTGGCGCAGGTGCTGCTCACCCATGATGATCTGCGCAACCGTCGCCGCTATCTCAATGCGCGCGCCACCTTGGGCGAGCTGCTGCGGCTGGGCGCGTTGCCGGTGATCAACGAAAATGACACCGTCTCGGTAGACGAGTTGAAGTTGGGCGACAACGACAACCTGGCTGCCATCGTGGCCGCCCTGGTCGATGCCGATGCCTTATTCATCGCCACAGATATCGATGGCTTGTATAGCGCCGACCCACGCAGCAACCCATCGGCGCGGCCGCTCGACGACGTGCCCGAACTCACCCCCGAGGTATTGGCGATGGCGGGTGGTAGCGGCAGCAGTGTGGGTACCGGCGGCATGCGCACCAAGCTGGAAGCCGCTGCAAAGGCCGGTGCGGCCGGTATCGAAACCTATCTGTTCAACGGCCGCAGCGGCGATGTGGTGCGCGCTCTGGCGCAGGATAGGCTGCGCGGCACGCGCATCCATGCTGCGCATACGCGCATTGCCGCACGCAAGTACTGGCTTCGCCACGCACCGGTGGAAGCGGGCGCGATCCTGGTCGATGCCGGCGCTGCAGCCGCGCTAAGCGACAAGGGCGCCTCGCTGTTGCCGGGCGGTGTTGCCGGTGCTGAAGGAGATTTCCGTCGTGGCGACATGGTGGAGATTCGCCTGCGCAATGACGAGGGCGAACGGTGTCTGGCGCGCGGCGTCAGCCAGTATTCGGCCCTGGATATCCGTCGCATCGCACGCCGCCACTCGCGCGACATCGAGAGCGTGCTCGGTTACAGCTATGGCGAGAATGTGGTGCATCGCGATGATTTGGTGCTGTTGTAGCGGGGATTTAAGATTTGGGATTGGGGATTCGCAACAGCATGTGCACTGCGTTTCTCAAACGTTGCCTCTCCGTCTCAACGACTGATCCCTTGTGGTGATAAAACGATCTCGCTCGCCTTTGCAAATCCCTCATCCCGACTCCCCAATCCCGGCCCCCAAATGACCATCAAAACGCTCGCTCTCCAATGCCGTGATGCCGCTCAGGTGGTGTCGCAACTGTCTGCACAGGCCAAGCGCGCCTTGTTGGAAGCGATGGCTGTCGCACTGGAAGCTGATGCTGCGGCGATCCTGGCGGCAAACGCGCGCGACCTGGAGGCGGCACGTGCCAAGGGCACCGGTAGCGCGATGCTCGATCGGCTTGCGCTGGACGACAAGCGTCTGGCCGGCATCGCTGCCGCGTTGCGCGAGGTGGCGTTGTTGCCTGACCCGGTAGGCCAAATCACCCGCGAAGATGTGCGCCCCAATGGCATTCGCGTGCAGAAAGTGCGCGTGCCGCTGGGTGTGATCGCAATGATTTACGAGGCGCGCCCGAATGTGACGGCCGATGCCGCAGCGCTGTGCATCAAGGCCGGCAATGGCGTAATTCTGCGCGGCGGCTCGGAGGCAATCCATTCCAATACCGCCATCGCACGCGCACTGCAGCGCGCCATGCGCGAGACCAATGTCCCAGAAGCCGCGTTGATCCTGGTCGAGGATCTGCGCCGCGAGACCATGCTGGAATTGCTGCAGCTCAACGACATCGTCGATCTGGCAATTCCGCGCGGTGGCGAAGGCTTGATCCGATTTGTTGCCGAGCACGCGCGTGTGCCGGTGATCAAGCACTACAAGGGGGTGTGCCATCTGTTTGTAGATGCGTCGGCCGACCTGGAGCTTGCGCTGCGTTTGTTGATCGATGGCAAGGCGACGCGGCCGGCGGCCTGTAATTCGCTGGAGACCTTGCTGGTGCATGCAGACATCGCCGAGCGCTTTCTGCCGCTTGCCGCGCAGGCATTGCGTGAACGCAAGGTGGAACTGCGCGGCGATGCGGTAACGCGCACGGTGCTGCCCGATATCGCGCCCGCCAGCGACGACGACTATGCCGCGGAATTTCTCGATCTGATCCTTGCCATGCGCGTGGTACCGGATCTGGATACGGCGCTGGCGCATATCCGCCAGTACGGCTCGGACCACACCGAAGTCATCGCCACGCAGGACGCCGGCAATGCGGAGCGGTTCGTGCAGTCGCTGCGCTCGGCAGTGGTGATGGTAAATGCGTCTTCGCGTTTTTCCGACGGCGGCGAACTTGGCCTGGGCGCTGAGATCGGCATCTCCACAACGCGCCTGCATTCCTATGGCCCGATGGGCCTCGAAGCGCTCACTGTGGAGCGCTTCGTGGTGCGCGGTGAGGGGCAGGTGCGGCATTGATCGGCAACGACGCACCGTTACGCATGCCGGTTGAGCGCCCTACGCAGCTTCCACGCCTGGACCGGCACCAAGGTCGCGGTTGCCTCGCGGTGATTTGGCCTGCCAGGCGCGGCTGATCTCCTGGCCTGTAGCCGCGCAATGCGGTGTCGCGTGCCGTTGAGCACAGGCGGCTCTCAGCCAGGAGCCGCTGCGCATGCACGCCGCAGGCTGACACCGGACATCAGGCACGCGCACGTGGTTGCACGCCATCCCGCAGCCACTGCGCCTGGAACCTGCAGCAACCACGACCTTTGACACTCCCCCGGCAGCCTGCCATCTGCCTACAGTCGACGACTGCCCCCCCCCGCACTTTCGGAGTCGTCGATGCGCCGCCTTGCCACCTGCCTGCTCGCCACCGCCATTGCCGCCGCCACCGGCAGCGCCTGGGCGCAAACCTCGCCGATGACGCCGGACATCACCGGCAAACCGTTCGTGGCTGCCGATGCTAGCAACGACTACATCAAGCGCGAGGTGATGATCCCAATGCGCGATGGGGTCAAGCTGCACACGGTGATCGTGCTGCCCAAGGGTGCGAAAAATGCGCCGATTGTGCTGACACGCACGCCTTACGATGCCAGTGGCCGCACCGAGCGGATGGCCTCGCCACATATGAAAGACCTGCTGTCGGCGGGCGACGACGTGTTCGTCGAAGGCGGCTACATCCGCGTGTTTCAGGACGTGCGCGGCAAGTACGGGTCCGAAGGCGATTACGTGATGACGCGCCCGCTGCGCGGGCCGCTCAATGCCAGCGAAGTCGACCATGCTACCGATGCCTGGGACACCATCGATTGGCTGGTGAAGAACGTCAAGGAATCCAATGGCAAGGTCGGCATGATCGGCTCGTCCTACGAAGGATTCACCGTGGTGATGGCGCTGACCAATCCACATCCTGCGTTGAAGGTCGCAGTGCCGGAAAGCCCGATGACCGACGGCTGGATGGGCGACGACTGGTTCAATTACGGTGCGTTCCGCCAGGTCAATTTCGACTACTTCACCGGCCAGCTCAGCAAGCGCGGCAAGGGCAGCGGCATCCCGCGTCAGGGGCACGACGATTACAGCAATTTCCTGCAGGCCGGCTCCGCTGGCGACTTCGCCAAGGCTGCGGGTCTGGAGCAGTTGCCGTGGTGGCACAAGCTGACCGAACACGCTGCCTACGATGCGTTCTGGCAGGAGCAGGCGCTGGACAAGGTGATGGCGCGCACGCCGCTGAAGGTGCCCACGATGTGGCTGCAAGGCCTATGGGACCAGGAAGATATGTGGGGTGCGATCCACAGTTACGCGGCGATGGAGCAGCGCGACAAGAGCAACACGCTCAATTACCTGGTGATGGGCCCGTGGCGGCACAGTCAGGTGAACTACGACGGCAGCGCCTTGGGTGCGCTGAATTTCGAAGGCGACACTGCGCGCCAGTTCCGCCATGACGTGCTGCGCCCGTTCTTCGACCAGTACCTGGTCGATGGCGCGCCCAAGGCAGACACGCCGCCGGTGTTCATCTACAACACCGGCGAGAACCACTGGGACCGCCTCAAGGCGTGGCCGCGCAGTTGCGACAAGGGCTGCGCCTCGTCCAGCAGGCCGCTGTATCTGCAGGCCGGCGGCAAGCTGTCGTTCCAGCAGCCGGCGGCCGGGCAGGCGGGGTTTGAAGAATACGTGTCCGACCCGGCCAAGCCGGTGCCGTTCGTGCCGCGCCCGGTGGATTTTGCCGACCGCGCGATGTGGACCACCTGGCTAGTGCACGACCAGCGCTTTGTCGATGGCCGCCCGGATGTGCTGACCTTCGTCACCGAGCCGCTGACCGCGCCGCTGCAGATCGCCGGCGCACCCCAAGTGCACCTTCAAGCCTCTACTAGCGGTAGCGACAGCGATTGGGTAGTGAAGCTGATCGATGTGTATCCGGACGAGATGGCGTCGAACCCGAAGATGGGCGGCTATGAGTTGCCGGTGTCGCTGGCGATCTTCCGCGGCCGCTACCGCGAGAGTTTCAGCACGCCCAAGCCATTGGCGTCCAATCAGCCGCTGGCATTCCAGTTCGGCCTGCCGACCGCCAACCACACCTTCCAGCCGGGCCATCGGGTGATGGTGCAGGTGCAGTCCAGCCTGTTCCCGCTCTACGACCGCAACCCGCAGACCTACGTGCCCAATATCTTCTTCGCCAAGCCTGGCGATTATCAAAAAGCCACTCAGCGGGTGTACGTGTCCCCCGAGCAGCCCAGCTACATCAGTCTGCCGGTACGTTGACCGCGCGGGCGCCGCGTGCCGGTGGCGCCCACACGTCTTCCAGCAGCTGTGGGCGGCAGACCACCCAGGCGGCGGCCAGCTGCACCAGCAGGCAGATGACCAGGAACACGAACGGGGAAGTCCAGCCGCCGCTGTGCGCGTGCAGCCAGCCGAACAGGAATGGCCCCAGGCAGCTCACCGCATAGCCCACGCCTTGCGAGAAACCGGACAGTGCCGCCGAACCGGCCGCCGTGCGGCTGCGCTGGTTCACCAGCACCAATGCCAACGGAAACGTGCTCGGCCCCAGGCCGAGCAGGGTGACCCACAGCACCGGTGCGGCCAGCGGCGCCCACCACAGCCCGGCGAATGCCACCAGATGGCAGGCTGCGCACAGCAGCACGATCGGGAACGGGTTACGCATGCGCACCGCCAACGCCGGCATGGTGAGCGCGCCGACCATGCCCAAGGCCGCGAACAACGCCACCATGGTGCCGCCGAACGCCGGCGATGCACCGGCTTCGCGCAGCAGCGTCGGCAGCCAGGTGAACATCGAATAGGTCACCAGCGAGGTCATGCCGAAGGTGATCGCCATGCTCCAGCCCAGCGCAGTACGTGCAACGCGACCTTCGGCTTCGGGCGTCGGTGTAACCGGTGCCGGGCCGGTAGCGCGGATGCGGCGGTGGTTGGCGTGCACCAATGCCCAGGCCGCCGATGCCAGCAGGGCCGGCAGCACCCACACCACCATCGAACTGCGCCAACCCAGCGCATCGGCCACCGGCACTGCCAGCAGCGCGGGCAACAGCGTGCCTACCTGCAGTACGGTTATGTACAGGGTGCTGACGCGGCCCACACGATCGCCGAAGTAACGCTTCACCAGCGGCGGCAACACCACGTTGCCCATGCCCATGCCGGCCAACGCCACCAGCGAGCCGACCAGCAGCCCGGCGGTGCCCGGCAGCAGCGGGCGCAACACCAATCCAAGCGTGGCCAATGCCATCGACAACAGCGCCACGCGCAGCAAGCCGAAACGGCGCAGCAAGGCCGGTGTTGCCACGCCGGTGAGTGCGAACGCTGCGGTCGGCAACATGCCGAGCGCCCCCATGGTGGGCGCGCCGAAGGCGTACTCGTCGGCAATGCGTTCCAGCAGCGGCGTCAGCGACGTCACCGCGGTGCGCAAGTTGAATGCGGAGAGCAGAATTGCGGCCAGCACCAAACCGCGACCACGCAACTGGGCGGACGAAGAAGACGCACTAGTGACAACAGACATGACAACCCATCCGCGCCGTACACGTGTGTGCATCGACGCCTGAAAACACAAAACCGGCACGAGGCCGGTTTTGTGTTTTGAAACTGGTCGGGGAGACAGGATTCGAACCTGCGACCTCTACGTCCCGAACGTAGCGCTCTACCAGACTGAGCTACACCCCGAAGGAGCCGCGTATGTTACATAGGGAATGGGGAATCGGCAAGCATCCGATGAAATTATTTCAGTGAGGCAGTTCGCCACGCTCGGGCTCGCGTGCTTCGAACCACATGCCGTTGAGCACGGCGGCCAATGCCGCCAGGCCGGTGCCCAGGCTCCATGCGAAATACCACATTGGTGTGTTCCTCGAATCGTCGAAAAGTAATGGTGAAGCGATGCGGCACCACAGGCGCATGCACTGCTGTTGCTGCCGCTGCGCTCAGTAAGCATTGGGATTGGCTGTGACCGCATCGTCGGTGACCTTGCCCTTGAGCACGCGATACACCCACCCGGTGTACGCGAGCACGATCGGCATGAATACGGCGGTGGCCAGCAACATGATCCACAATGTGATACGGCTGCTGGACGCATCCCGTAGCGTCAGGCTCACGCTCGGTGCCGTGGAGGAGGGCAGCAGGAACGGGAAAAACGCAAAGCCCACGGTGATCACGATGCCGACGATGGCGCTGCCGGAGGCGATGAAGGCCAGGCCGCCACGCCGCACGCGTAACAACACCGCGCTCATCGCAAGCCCGACCAGGCCTGCCAGCGGCGCCATCAGCGTGGCCGGCATGCTGCTGTAGTTATGCAGCCAGCCGCCAGCAGCGGTGAGTGCAGCGGTTTTGCCAAGCGGGTTGGTCGGCGCATCGGTCGCCAGCACCGAGGTCACCGCATAACCAGGCAGACCCAGCGCCACCCATGCGCCGCCCGCTGCAACAATGCCAGCGCACACAGCGCGGCGATGCTGCCAAAACGTGCTGCGCGCGCGGCCACCGGACCATCGGTCTTGAGCACCAACATCGCAGCACCGTGCGCGACCAACATCGCCACGCTGAGCATGCCGGCGAGCAACGCGAACGGCGTCAGCAGGCCGAGCAGGTTGCCGGTATAGAACGTGCGCATGCTGTCGTTGAAGTGGAACGGCACCCCCAGCAACACATTGCCGACCGCCACGCCCATGATCAGCGCCGGAATGAAACCACCGACGAACAGCGCCCAATCCCAATTGCGGCGCCAGCGCGGACTCACCAGCTTGCCGCGGAACTTGAAACCGACCGGGCGCAGGATCAGCGCGAACAGAATCAGAAACATCGCCAAATAAAACCCGGAGAAGCTCACTGCATACAACGGTGGGAACGCGGCAAAGATCGCGCCGCCGCCCAGGATCAACCACACCTGGTTGCCTTCCCAGACCGGGCCGAAGGTATTGATCACCAGCCGGCGCTCGGCATCGTTGTTGGCGACGAACGGCAGTAATGCTCCCACGCCCAAGTCGAAGCCGCCCATCACCGCGTCACCGGACAGCAGCACACCCAGCAGCAGCCACCAGATCACGCGCAAGGTTGTGTAATCGAGCAATACGAAATTCATGATGTCTCTCCTTCGCTTACGGTGCGCTGCCGGCCGCGGCGCCGGGACTCAACGATGCGTGACGCGACCGGGCATAACCTCGCGGGGCATGGTGTGGTGAGGCATGCGGTTCGTTGGGGCGCGCCGGTGGAAACAACAGGTCCGGACCTTTGTGGATGGTCTTCAGCGACAACCTGATCGCAATCACCAGCAGCGTCGTGTACAGCGCGGTGAAGCCCACCAGCGTCATCACGATCTCATACAACTCCAGACCCGAAGCGGCGTAGAACGTTTGCAACACGCTTTCCACCGCCCACGGCTGGCGGCCGTATTCGGCCACAAACCAGCCGCATTCGATCGCGATCCACGGCAGCGGCAACGTCCATAGTGCCAACGTCAGGAACCAGCGTTTATCCTGAAAGTTGTGCTTGCATGCAAACCAGAATGCGAGAGCGAACAAGGCGATGAGATAGATGCCGATTGCCGCCATGATGCGGAAGGTCCAGAACAGCGGCAGTACGCGCGGTACGGTGTCCATCGCCGCTTGGGAAATCTGTTCCGGCGTGGCATTGCCGATATCGTCGCGGTAGCGTTTGAGCAGCAGACCGTGGCCCAGATCCTGCCAATGCGCATCGAAGACCTTGCGCGCTTCGGCATCGTTCTTGTCGGCCCGGATGCGTTGCAGTGCGCCGTAGGCGATCTGGCCACCGCGGATGCGGTGTTCGGCGCGGCCGACCAATTCGAGAATCCCCGGGATCGGCTCATCCAGCGAACGCGTGGCGATCAAGCCCATCAGGTACGGAATCTTGATGGCGTAATCGTTGCGATGGGTGGTCTGGTTGGGGATGCCGAACGCGGTGAAGTCGGCCGGTGCGGCTTCGGTCTCCCACATTGCTTCGATCGCTGCCAGTTTCATCTTCTGGTGTTCGCTGGCGGCATAACAGCTCTCGTCGCCCAGCACCACCACCGACAACGACGACAACAGACCGAACGCCGCAGCTACCGCAAACGAGCGCTGCGCCATTTCAATGTGCTTGCCGCGCAACAAGTAAAACGCACTGATCGACATCACGAACACCGCGCCGAGCACGTAGCCCGCGCTGACGGTGTGCACGAACTTGGCCTGTGCCACCGGGTTGAACAGCACCGCCACAAAATCTTCCACTTCCATGCGCATGGTGTCCGGGTTGAACACCGCGCCGGCCTGGTTCTGCATCCAGCCGTTGGCGATCAAGATCCACAACGCGGAGAAGTTGCTACCCAGCGCCACCAGCCAGGTGATGATCAGGTGCTGCACCTTGCTCAGGCGATTCCAACCCAGAAAGAACAGACCCAGAAAGGTGGCTTCCAGAAAAAACGCCATCAGCCCTTCGATCGCCAGCGGCGCGCCGAAGATATCGCCCACGTAATGGCTGTAGTACGACCAGTTCATGCCGAACTCGAACTCCATCACGATGCCGGTGCCGACACCCATGGCGAAGTTGATGCCGAACAGCACGCCCCAGAACATGGTCATGCGCCGCCAGATCTGCTTGCCGGTATGACATAGACGCTTTCCATGATGCCGAGCAGGAACGACAAGCCCATGGTGAGCGGTGGAAAGATGAAGTGATACATCGCGGTGACTGCGAATTGCAGCCGCGACAGTTCGACAACTGTCGAGTCGATCATGGCGGGTGGGCCTGGTTTGAGTGTCGGCAAGGAACGTGGCGATCATCTGCCGCTAGCGCGCCGGGCGCGTTGATCCAAATCAATGCGGCGCTGTATGGGTGCGGCAGACTGTCCATCCCCGACCGGAGGGCAGCGATTTACAATCGTCTGCAATGCGCAGCCTCCAAAGACCAACGTGAGCCAGCCCAGCGTGCAAACCAGCGAAACGCCCGCCCAGCGCCGTCAACGCGGCCAATGGCTGGATGCGCTCGCCGCACCGGCCACGCGTGCGCGGCGGCTTGCCGGCGTGGCGGTGGCGTTGTCGGGCGTGTTGTTGCTGGTGCAATCGGCTGCGATTGCCTGGCTGCTGAAGGCGCTGCTGGTGCAGCACCTGCCATTGGCGCAAGTGCGCAACGTGGGTGTGGGGTTACTGGTTGCGCTGATCGGGCGCGCGCTGCTCAACGCCTGGGCGCAATCGCTAACCGGTACAGTGGCCGATGTGGCCAAACGCGAACTGCGCGCGCGCATTGCGCGACGCCTGGTGCAGCACGGACCGTTGTGGTTGCGCCGGCAACGCAGCGGCGAACTGGGCGAACTGAGCCTGGCGCATACCGACGCGCTGGAAGGCAATTTCGTCGGCTACCAGCTCGCACGTACCGAAATGCTGCTGGTGCCGCCACAGATCTTGATCGCCGTGTTTTCGGTCGATTGGGTGGTTGGGCTGGTGTTGTTGCTCACCGCGCCGTTGATTCCATTTTTCATGATGCTGGTGGGGTGGGGCGCGGAGGCCGCAGGCCGCGAACAGCTCGGCGAGCTGGCGCGCATGGGCGGGCACTTTGCCGATCGTCTCAAGGGCCTTGGATTGTTGCGCGTGTATGGACGCGGTGAGGCCGAATTGCACGGCATTGCCGCCGCGGCCGAGGGCGTGCGCGAACGTTCGCTGAAAGTGCTGCGCATCGCGTTCCTGTCTTCCACCGTGCTGGAATTCTTTGCCTCGGTGAGTGTGGCGATCGTGGCGCTGTACTTCGGCCTGAGTTATCTGGGCATGCTTACGCTGCACGGCGTGCCGTCGCTGGCGGTGGGGATGTTCTGCCTGCTGTTGGCCCCGGAATTCTTCGCGCCGCTGCGGCGCCTGGCCGCGCATTACCACGACCGTGCAAATGCCTTGGCGGCAGTGGCCGAGGCCGAGCGCTTGCTACACGGTTTCGAGCCGCCTGCCGCTGCGCACACCGGTGCACCCGCGCGCGCGTTGGAACCAGCGCAAGTGCATGCGCCCCTGTTGCAAGCGCGTGGGCTGATGCTGCGTCCTGTTGGCGCACCGCAGGTGGTGGTCGAGGATTTTGCGTTGACGCTAGAGCCCGGGCAGCGCGTCGCCGTGATCGGCGCCAGCGGCAGCGGCAAGAGCACGCTGTTGGAAGGGCTTGCCGGTTGGCTCGCACCCGAGGCGGGCAGTGTGGCGCTGCGCCCCGGGGCGCGCATCGGCTATGCCACGCAGCGGCCGTATCTGTTTCACGGCAGCATTGCCGACAACCTGCGCCTGGCCGACCCGCACGCCAGCGACGCGCGCCTGCACGCGGTGGCGGAGGCAGCGCAAGTGCTGCGTTTTGCCGCGCACCTGCCGGCTGGCCTGGACACGGTGATCGGCGAGCGCGGCTTTGGCCTGTCTGGTGGCGAAGCACGCCGTGTCGCATTGGCGCGGTTGTTGTTGCGCGAGCCGGATGTGCTGCTGCTGGACGAGCCCACCGCCTTTCTCGATCCGGAGACCGAAGCCGAATTGCTGCGCACGCTGGGCGTGTTGGCACGCGGCCGCGCAGTCGTTCTGGCCACGCACAGTGCTGCAGTGATGGGTTGGGCCGACACGGTGATCGATCTGCGCGGCGCCACAGTGATGAAGGCGGAGTTGCCATGAGCCGCGTCCGGCCTGATCGTCTGCGCGATGTGTTTCGTCGGCATGCCTGGCGTCTATTGCTGTCCGCGTTATTGGTGCTAGTCACCATGCTTGCGGGTGTCGGCTTGCTCGGCTTGTCGGGCAGCTTCCTGACCGCAGCCGCGCTGGCAGGCGTTGCCGGCATGGGCACCGGCTTCAATTTCTTCTCGCCGTCGGCGGGCATTCGCGCCTTGACCTTCGCGCGCATCGCCTCGCGCTACGGCGAGAAATTGATCGGGCACGATGCCACCTTGCGTATCGCCCGCGATCTGCGGGTGTGGTTCTTCCGCCGCGCGTTGCCGCTGGCGCCAGGGCGCTTGTCGGCCACGCGCACCGGCGATCTGCTGGCGCGGCTGATGTCCGACATCGGTGAGGTCGATGGCCTCAGCGTACGCGCATTGGCGCCGCTGGCCGCGTTGCTCGGCATCTGGCTGGCCGGTATTGCCGCCGCTGCACTGATCTATCTGCCCGCTGCGGGGTTGCTGCTGGTGCTCGGCGTGTTGATCGGCGGGCTGGTGCCGTGGCAGGTGGCGCGCGGCGGCGCACAGCGCGAGCAGTTACGTGCACAGCAACGTACCGCCTTGCGCACGCAGGCGTTCGAAGGCTTGGAAGGCGCGGCCGATCTTGCTGCGGTCGATGCACAAGGCGCCTGGCTGCAACAGATCGACGCCGCGGCGGCGGCGGCGGTCGACGGCGACCGCATCCAGCGGCGCCGGCTGATCACCGGCAACCTGCTGCATGCGCTCTGTGGGGGTGTGGGTCTGGCCGGCATGCTGTGGCTCGCACTCAGCGCCGCCGAACGCGGGCTGATCGCCGCCGAGCTGGCCGCAGGTCTGGTGTTCTTGACCATGGCCCTGCTGGAAGTCTGGGCCGGTGCCGGGCTGGCAGTGCAGGCGCTACAAAGCGCGCGTGTTGCAGCGAAGCGCTTGCAAGCCATTGTTGATCAGGCGCCATCGGTGAGCGATCCAGTGCAGGCAATCGATGTGCCACGCACGGGCAAGTTGCAATTGCAGCAGGTGTCGTTCGAGTGGCCCGGTAGCGTGCGCCCAATACTGCAGACGCTCGATCTCACACTGGCGCCAGGCGAGCGCATCGCCATCAGCGGCGACAGCGGCAGCGGCAAAAGTACGTTGTCGGCGCTGCTGCTTCGGCTGTGGGATCCGCAGGCCGGGCAGCTAAGCTACGCCGGCATCGACCTGCGCCACATCGCACAAACGCAATGGCATCACCGGATTGCCTGGCTGCCGCAGAACGCGCCGGTATTTGCCGGGAGCGTGCGCGAAAATCTCCTCATCGGCGACGCCACTGCCGACGATGCCGCACTGTGGCAGGTGCTCGACCAGGTACGCTTGCGCGCATGGGCCAGCGCCCAAGATGGCTTGGACACCTGGATCGGCGAAAACGGCGGCACGCTGTCTGCCGGCCAGGCGCGCCGCCTCGCACTTGCACGTGCACTGCTGCGCGATGCGCCGATTCTGCTGCTTGACGAGCCCACCGATGGCCTGGATGTGGACACTGCACACGCGCTGCTACTCGACTTAGCCACAGCGCTTGGCGAGCGCAGCCTGGTGATGATCACCCACGACGTACTCCCGCCGGGCGTGGTGCAGCGGCATTACCGGATGCGTGAGGGAAGGTTGGAGTTGTTGGACCAGAGTGCGTAGCGAGCCGCTGCGTTTATCGAAAGCGGGCATGCGACGTTAGCGCGTCGATGCGTTGTTAGCGCGCTTGGAGCGGGCTAACACAACGTAGCGAGCACCTGTCAGTTAGGTGTGGCCGGCGCGCAGCAACTGCAGTGTGCGAGTTGGTACATGCCACACCGGGAACGGACTGCGCCCGTTGGCGGCTGCGCAGCGGTTTGATCAGCGCTCTTAATCGAACAACACCGGAAGCGAGGCCATCATATCGGTCTCGGTTACCGCCAGCACCAATGCGCTGACATTCAATGCGACTGTGACCCAGAATTTCATCTGAAACGCCGCTTTGCTGCATTTGTGGCGGAAGATTTCCTGCGCCAGCAACGCACCCGGCCAGCCACCGATCAGAGCCAACAGATGCAAGCTGGCTTCGGGTGTGCGCCGTTGGTTGCGTTGCGCGGCAGATTTGTCCATCGCATAGATCAGCAGCGTGATCAGGCTAGCTGCTGCGTACCAGAGCGGCACGATCACCGGCACCACGTGCATCCACGTGGCAGCCGCCAACGCCAACATCGACAACGCGGCCAGCGTCTTGCGTGGCAACCCACTGCGACGCTGCTCGGTCCTGGCAGCGGTGGTACGGTCTGCCCACCGCACCTGCGTGGCGTTCAAGCGTTTTTGCGCATCGCGCTCGATCGCGTAAGTGATGATCTCGCCATCGCGCGGGCGGCGCGACTGCTGTGCAAACGCGCTGATATGCACGAACGCGCGGTCGCCGCCTCCGTTGGGCGTGACGAAGCCAAAACCCTTGTGATCATTCCAGTCGCTGAGGCGTCCTTGATAGCGCATTCGCAGTCTTCTGTTAGGTGGTGCGGATTGCTGGTGCGGTCTTGAGGCGTGCACATCGATTGCATCAGTGCGCAAGATCGCGGTGATTACCCGCATGTTCCGGCGGAATTGGCCGATAGCAGGGGCCAAACGCTAGTCGCCGAACGAACTCAACAACCTTGCAGAAAATCGCGCACCGCTGGGCCGAACCGGGCAAAGTCGACCAGGAACGCGTCGTGGCCTTGCGGCGAATCCAGGCCAATGAACTGTGCGTTGGCACCGCCGGCACGCAGGCCGTCTGCAATCTGTTCCTGCTGCTGCACCGGGAACAGGATGTCGGTGTTGGCGCCGATGGCCAGCGCACGTGCGATGCGAATTCGCGCTAGACCAGCAAGCACCGTGTCGGCGGTCGAAATGCCGGCCTCCGCCTTGTTGGAGGCGAGCAGGGCATCGGCATTGGGACTATCGATACCAGTGTCGTCGGCCGGTTTGTCATCGACATAGTCGGCAAGATCGAACCAGTCCATCGAACGGCTCAGATACAGATAGCAGTTGGGGTCGAAGAAGCGCACGAAGCGGCGCGCATGGCCTTCCAGATAGCTTTCGACCTGAAATTCCAGGCCAAACGGATCATCGGCCGCCTGCTCGGAATCCAGCCGCACACGGCCGAAACGGCCGTCCCATTCCAGCGCCGAGCGATACGTGATTACGCCGAGTTTGCGCGCCATACGCATGCCTGATTCCGGGTAGTGCGTATCGTCGTAGTGGCCGCCATTCCAGTGCGGATCCAGCCGGATCGCCTCGCGCTGCAGCGAGCGAATGGCGATGGAAAACGGCAATGCCTGCGCGCTGCCGGAGATATTGATGTGGCTGCGCGCGATGCCGGGATGACGCAGTAACAGCGCCAGTGCGGTCATGCCGCCCATCGAATTGCCGATCAAGCAGGCCAATTGCTGGATGCCCAGCGCACGCACCACATCGGCTGCGGCATCGGCCACATCTTCGATCGACAGGTCCGGAAAGCTGAGGCGATACAGCGCGCCGGTGGCCGGGTTCACCGAGGCCGGCCCGGTCGAGCCCTTGCAACTGCCCAGGGAGTTGACGCAAACCACAAACCAGCGCGCGGTATCGATCGGCTTACCCGGCCCGAGCATCGCTTCCCACCAGCCAGGCTCGGGGTTGGCCTGGTTGGCCGCCGCGTGCGCATTCGGTGACAGGCCGGTGACGATCAGGATCGCGTTGCTGCGATCTGCGGCGAGCGTGCCCCAGGTTTCGTATGCCACGCGTGCCTGATGCAGCACACCACCGCGTTTCATCGGAAAAGGCGAAGGCAGTGCGTGGTACAGCGTGCCGGCAGGGATGAATTCAGTCATGTCGCAATTCTATCTGCCACGGCATGCGCCGGTGTGCAGTATGGGAATGGGAAATGGAAAATCGGTTTGGGGCCATTTGAGGCCATGCGCTGTGTGATGCCACTCTGCAGAGCGGTGGATCTACGGCTTGGCTGCAGGGCCCTTGCCCGCCCACCATTGCGGGACACGCCGCAAGTACGTCTTACGCGGCATCCATGCCGCATAAGGTCCCGCGACGTTGAGCGGGCAAGGGCCAGTCGAGATGGTCGGTGTACATGGTTTTCAACAACGCATCTGACTAAGAGCAGCTAACCAAACGACTGCGCAGCCGCCAGGCGGGCGCGCATGGTGCCCGGAATTCTCGTCTACCACTGGTCCGAAACGCAGCAATGCGACGCAGCAAGCAATCAGCGCCCGATCACCAGCTCCACCGGCGCGGCGGCAGGCAGCTCGACCATCACCGGTGCGCTCTCAACGTCATCGGCCTGGCGCATGGCATTGCCGCTGCGCGACAGCCGTGCCAACACTTGCACCTTGTCGAGCGACGACAGCGTGCGCGTCGGCATCGGGCTGTCGCCATCATCCAGTGTGATGGTCAATGGCAGCTCGCCCAACGCGTGTTTTTCCACCGCCACCGGCATCGGCGTGTCGGCGGCGCGCGCAATCACGAAGACGCTGGTGTCGCCGGGCAAGCCGGCGCGCTTGGCGAATTCGGCATCCAGTGTCACCCGCACCTGGATCTGTTTGCCCTTCGCTGCCTCGGCGGCAGACGCAGCCGTTGCCTGGATCGGCGCGAGCTTGGCTTCCTGTCGTGCGGCGTTGATCTGTTCAAGCAGGCCGGGGCGGGTCTTCGCATCGACCACACTTAGCAGCGGCTCCCAGGTAGCGCTGGCTTTGGCCGGCTCACCGGATTGGCGCTGTACCACCCCCAGAAACCAGCGTGCGCGTTGATGGTCTGGCTGCGCCGCCAGCGCGTGTTCGAGCATGCGCGTGGCTTCCGGATCCGGGCGGCCGCTGTCATCGGCAAGCATGCGCGATTGCGCCGCGGCGACCAGCACGTCCGGCTCGTCCGGGCGGAGCGCAACCGCGCGTGCGAATGCATCGCGCGCTTCGGCAAATTTTTGCTGGCTGGAGAGTGAGCGCCCTAGCAACACCCAGCCTTCGGCCTGTTCGGGATTGCTCGCCAGCGCCGCGCGCAGTTGCATGATTGCTTCATCCAGCGAGCGTGGCGCGGCCGGGCGATTGGCTGGCTGCTCGATCGCGCCTGGCGTGCCGACCAACCAATACAACGCCGCACTTGCGGCCAGCAGCAATATCGCCACGCTTGCGGCCAGGCCGCGTGCCTCGCGCCACAGCGGGCGCAACACCAGGCCGAAGGCCAGCAGCGCAATCACAAGTACCGCGATGACAAAGCCGGCCATCACCACTCCTGCTCATCGGCGGGCAAGGCAGGCGCCGCCATGCTGCGTTTGCGCACCACCAGCACCACTGCGCCCAGGCCCAGCAGCAACACCAGCAGCGGGCCGAACCACAGCAGCCAGGTGCGCGATTCCACGCGTGGACGGTACAGCACGAATTCGCCGTAACGTGCGACAAGGAACTGGCGGATCTGCGCATCGCTGCGGCCTTCGTGCATCAGCGCCAACACTTCGCTGCGCAGATCCTGGGCAATCTGCGCGTTGGAGTCGGCCAGCGACTGGTTCTGGCACTGCACGCAGCGCAACTCGGCGGTAAGCGCGTGGAAACGCGCCTCCTCTTCGGCCGATGCGTAGTGCAGCGGCGCCGGGTCGCCGACCGGCTGGGCGAAGGCCAGCCAGGGCAACAACAGCAGCAGGAGCAGCCAGGCGCGCGTCATTGTTTGGCGTGCAGGTCCGGTGCGGCGGTGGGCGAGCGTTCGATCTTGCTCAGCGCTGGAATCAGTTGGGTGTCGATGATGGATTGAGTGAGCATGCCGCTGTACTTCCAGCGCACCACACCACGCCCGTCGACCAAAAAGGTTTCCGGTGCGGCGGCGATGCCGAAATCGATCGCGGTGCGGCCGTCTTTGTCGGCAACCACCAGCAGATACGGATTGCCGAGTTGTTCCAGCCAGCGCAGCGCATCGGCGCGCTCGTCCTTCCAGTTGTAGCCGATCACGCGCACGCGCTTGGTCAGCGCGAAGCGGCTCAGCACCGGATGTTCTTCGCGGCAGGCCGGGCACCAACTGCCCCACACGTTGATGATGTAAGGCGCGCCGCGTAGCTCGCGCGCATGCACCACGATGTTGGGATCGTGCAGCAGCGGCAGCGCGAATTCCGGAGCCGGTTTGCCGATCAGGGCAGAGGGCAGTGCATCGCGGTCGTCCTGACCGGAGCGCACCACCGCGTAAACCAACAGTGCTGCCAGGGCGAGCAGCAGCACGCTGGCGCCCACCAGGACCGCAGTGGGCAGGCGGGGTGAACGTGACTCAACCATCTTGGATCTCCGGAGAACGACGAAAACGCCGGTCGGCCGCGGTGACCAGGCCGCCGAGCGCCATCAGCAGCGCTCCCAGCCAGATCCAGCGGACGAACGGTTTGAGGTGCACGCGTACCGCCCAGGCCTGATTGCCCAGCGGTTCGCCAAGAGCGAGATACAGGTCGCCAAGCGGGCCAGGACGGATCGCCGCCTCGGTCAAGGTCTGCCCGCCGCTGGCGTAGCGGCGTTTTTCCGCATGCAGCATGCCCACCGGCGCATCGTCCTTGAAGACCTGCAGGTTGGCACGGTCGGACACGTAATTAGGCCCGCGCAGCTCTTCCAGCCCATCGAAGTGCAACGCGTAGCGGCCGATCTGCACCTGTTGTCCGGGCGCCAACGCCACTTCGCGCTGCAGGCTCAATCCCTCTACCAGCAAGGCGCCGGACAGGAACACCGCAACGCCCAGATGCGCCAGCACCATGCCCAGCATTTCGGCGGTGAATTTGCGCCCCTTGGCCGCGCGCCGCGTCCACATAAAACGCAAGGTGCCGAACAGCACCCAGGCTGCACCGACCACACCGAAGGCGGCTTTCAATTGCCCCTGCGGCGCGGTGAACCAGGCCAGCATGCCTGCCGCCAACGCCAGACCTGCCCACGGCGCCAGCATCGCCAACGGCCGCGAGGCTTGTTCGCGCTGCCAGCGCGTGAGCGGGCCGAACGGCAGCAGCGCCACCAGCGGCGCCATCAACACCACGAACAAGGTGCCGAAGTAGGGCGGCCCGACCGACAGTTTGCCTAGCCCCAACGCATCGGCCAGCAGCGGATACAAGGTGCCCAGCAACACCATTGCGCAGGCGCAGGTGAGTAGCAGGTTGTTCAACAGCAACAAGGTTTCGCGCGAGCTGCCGGCAAATGCGCGGCGCGGATCATCCACCAGCGACAACCGCGGCGCGCGCAGCGCATATAACAGCAACGAACCACCGACCACGAGTAACAGGAACACCAGAATGAACAGCCCGCGCGACGGGTCGGCGGCGAACGAATGCACGCTGGTCAGCACGCCCGAGCGCACCAGGAAGGTGCCCAGCAGCGATAGCGCAAAGGCGGCGATTGCTAGCAGCAAGGTCCAACTGGCGAGGCTGCCGCGCTTTTCGGTCACCGCCTGCGAATGCAGCAACGCGGTGCCCACCAGCCACGGCATGAAACTGGCGTTTTCCACCGGGTCCCAGAACCACCAGCCGCCCCAGCCCAGCTCGTAATACGCCCACCAGCTACCCAGCGCGATGCCGACGGTAAGCATCGACCAGGCGACGTTGGTCCACGGCCGCGTCCAGCGCAGCCAGCGCGCATCCATGCGGCCTTCCAGCAGCGCAGCGATGGCGAACGCGAACGGCACCGCAAAGCCGACGTAACCGCAATACAGCATCGGCGGATGGACGATCAGCCCCGGGTCTTGCAGCAGCGGATTGAGGTCGCCACCTTCCAGCGGCACCGGAAACAGCCGCGCAAACGGGTTGGAGATGAACAGCAAAAATGCCAGAAACCCAATACTCACCAGCGCCATGACGCCGAGGACGCGCGCGATCACATGCGCCGGCAGTTGCCGCGACCAGATCGCCACCGCGCCGGTCCACAACGCCAGCACCAGCGTCCACAGCAGCAGCGAGCCTTCGTGTGCGCCCCACACCGCCGAATAGCGATACATCACCGGCAGCAGGCTGTTGGAATTTTCAGCAACGTAGTGCACCGAAAAATCCTGCACCAGGAAGGCGTGCGTCAACACGGCGAAGGCCGATGCGATCAACGCCAACTGCACCAGCGCAGCCGGTCGCGCCACGGCCATCCAGCTGCTGCGTCCGCGCTGTGCGCCGGCCAGCGGCACCACCGCCTGCACCAGTGCAACCAGCAGGGCAAGTACCAGCAGGAACGTGCCGAGCTCAGGAAGCATCGGGTTGGCGCGTTGGTGAACGTGCAGGGGCGCCACGATGGCGGGCGCACTGCAGAGGCTTCATCCCTGCAGCATTTGTACGGGCTTGCGTAGGCACAATGACGTTGTCAGTCATGCAGCCACCGCGCAAGCCAGCCTTCTGAAGGAATGCCGACGTCCTGACACACGCCATCAATGCAGCTCTCCAGCTTGGTCCGCTGCGGCCGGGACATCGTGCTTGCGATGCGCGCTGCCCATCTTGTCGGCAACTTCCTTTGGCATGTAGGTTTCGTCGTGCTTGGCCAGCACATCTTCGGCGACGAAGACACCGTGCTGCATGCGGCCAGTGGCCACCACCGCCTGCCCCTCGCGAAACAGGTCCGGCAGGATGCGGTCGTAACTCACGGGCAACTGGGCATCGCCATCGGTGACGCGGAAGTGCGCTTCCAACGAGCCGGACGCGCGTTTGAACGAGCCTTTTTCGACCATGCCGCCGAGCCGGAAACGGGAATGCTCGCCGGCGTCGCCACGCAGCACTTCCGACGGCGTGTAGAGATAGGCTACATTGCGCTGCAAGGCCATCGCCACCAGCGTGGTTGCCAGCCCGCCGGCCAGCACCAACGCCAGCACCAGCCACAGGCGGCGGCGACGTTGCGGGTTCACCGGATCAACTCCGCATTGCTGGGCACCGCGCGCTTGCGCTCACGTAGGCGGCGCGCCTTGGCGGTCTTCAATGCGCGACGCACCTGCCAACGGCCGGCGATCAGGTCCCACAGCAGCACCAGCACGAACACCGCATAGGCGGCGATGACGTAGGGCAGGTAGCTCATGTCGCTCCCTCCGGCGCGTCGCGCACGATCCAGGCCTTGCCGGCTTCGCGACGCAGGTTGTCGGCGCGTGCGCGCGTCAGCAGCGAACCGGCAAACCAGAACTTGGTGCCGATCACCATCAACCAAAGCGGCAGCAGCATGCTGGCATCGATCGTCGACGGGCCGAGCAAGCGAATGCTCTGGCCCTGATGCAGCGAATTCCACCACACCACCGAATAGCGGATCACCGGCAGCAGCGCCACCCCGACGATGGCCAGCAATGACGCCGCGCGTGCGGCCTGACGACGATCGTCGATGGCGTGATACAGGCCGATCACGCCCAGATACAGAAACAGCAGAATCAATTCGGTGGTCAGGCGCGGGTCCCAATCCCACCAGGCGCCCCACATTGGCTTGCCCCAGATGCTTCCGGTCAGCAGGGTGATCACGGTGAATGCCGCACCGATCGGCGCGCATGCCATCGCCAGTATTTCGCAGATTTTAATGCGCCAGATCAGCGCGATGGCCGCATACAGCGCCATCAGCCCGAACACGAACAGGCTCATCCACGCACTCGGCACATGGATGTAGAGAATGCGGAAGCTGTCGCCTTGCTGGTAATCCGCCGGTACCGCAAACAAGGCTTGCCAGATGCCCACACCCAGCAACAACGCGGCCAGCGCATAGCACCAAGGCGCCCAGCGCGCAGTAAAACGGTCGAAGATCGGGGGCGATGCGAGTTGGTGGAACCAGCGGACGACGACGTTCATGCGATGGCAGTAGCCTTTGGAATGGCATTGGCTCTCGAAACAGCAACAACGCGTTGTGCGGGGCGTGCTATCGACAATGCATCGACTGCAGCGCTCAACTCAACGAAATGCGGATCGCGGCCGCTGCAGCCAGCGGTGCCAGGACCACGCCGATCACCAGTCCGGCGCCCAACAACAACAACGCACCCACTGCATCCTGTCCTTGCCCGCTGGCCGCCACACTGCCGGCACCGAACACCAGCACCGGCACGTACAGCGGCAACGCCAGCAACGCCACGAGAATACCAGAGCGTTTCATCGTCACCGTCAGTGCCGCGACCACGGCGCCGAGCAGACTCAGAAGCGGTGTTCCCAGTGCCAACGATGCCAGCAGCACCGGCAATTGGTCATGCGGCAGGTGCAGCAATTCGCCCAGCAGCGGCGTGACTGCAATCAGTGGCAACGCACTGGTTGCCCAATGCAGCAGCACGCGCACTGCGATCAACCAGGCCAACGGCACCGGCGCGAGCAGCCATTGCTCCATCGAGCCGTCTTCGACATCGCTGCGGAACAGGGCGTCCAGCGACAGCAGGCCGGCAAGCAACACCGACAGCCACAACACCGCTGGCGCGGCCTGTGCCAGCAGGTCCGGGCGTCCGCCCAGGCCCAACGCAAATAGCACGACGATCAGCAGCGCAAACAGCGCCGGCTGCAAGGCATCGCTGCGGCGACGCCACAGCAGTTGCAGGTCGCGCGCCAGCAACGCGCGGGCTGCCTGCCATAGCGACGGTTGGGGCGAATGCGCGCTCATGCGGCAGCCTCCAGCGTCAGCATGCGGGTGCGCACCGGTGGCGCCGCATAGGCGCCGTGAGTGGTGACCAGCGCCGCACCACCGCCGCGCAGATGCGCGGAGATCATCCGGTTGACCAGGGTGATGCCGTCCAGATCCAGATTGGCGTAGGGCTCGTCCAGCAACCACAGCGGCGCTGGCGACAGCCACAGCCGTGCCAGCGCCAGCCGCTTGCGTTGGCCGGCCGACAACTGCCGCACCAACGCATCCTCGTAACCGGCCAGGCCGACGATGGCCAGCGCACTGCCGGGCATCTGCTTGGCGCGGCGGCCATGCAGACCGCACAGAAAATGCAGGTTCTCCAGCGTGCTGAGGTCGGCCTTCAGGCCGGGCAGGTGGCCCAGGTAGGCCATGAAGCGGCTGCGGTCGCTGCGCTTGGCGGTCTTGCCGTCGATCTGGATCTGCCCGCGCTCCACATGTAACAAGCCGGCCAATACGCGCAGCAGCGTGGTCTTGCCGGCGCCGTTGTCGCCTTGCACCAACAACGCTTCGCCGGCATCGACGTGGAAATCCAGCGGGCCGAACACCGGCTCCTCGTTGCGGCTGAAAGCCAGGGCGTGCGCTGCCAGCAGCGGCGGCGCGGTGTGCAGCGGTTCGATCATCGGTGCAGCAGGCTCACGTCACAGGACGGCATGGGGAAGAACCGGGGCAGGGGGACGCACCGGACCGGGCGCGCATTGTAGCGACGATGGTGGCATGTCGGGGACGTGCGCGGCAGCGTGGCGGGCACCGTGATGGGTCGGGAACGCTGTTTTGCAGTGTCCCGGCGCAACCGCCTGGCGGCTTTGCGTACACTCGCGGTCCCTCGTTTCTTGTCCGGACAGGCGCCATGCCCCTCACGACCAAGCTGCCCAAGGTGGGCACCACCATCTTCACCGTCATGTCGCAGCTGGCGGCCGAGCACGGCGCGGTCAATCTGGGCCAGGGCTTTCCCGATTTCGCGGTGCCGCAGCGGCTGGTCGACGAACTGACCAAGGCCATGGCGGCCGGTCACAACCAGTACCCACCGATGACCGGCGTGGCGACATTGCGCCAGGCCATCGGCGGCAAGGCGCAGCGCTGCTATGGCGCGCAGGTCGATGTCGACACCGAAATCACCGTCACCAGCGGTGCCACCGAGGCGATCTTCAACGCCATCCACGCGGTCGTGCGCGCCGGCGAAGAGGTCATCGTGCTGGACCCGGCCTACGACTGCTACGAGCCGGCGATCGATCTGGCCGGCGCACGTGCGGTGCACGTGGCGCTGCACCCTCAGACCTTCGCAGTCGACTGGGATGCGCTGCGCGCCGCGATCACGCCGGAAACGCGGCTGTTGATGATCAACTCGCCGCATAACCCGTCCGGCGCGATGCTCTCGGCCGACGACATGCAGATGCTGACCGAACTGCTACGCGGCACCGAGATCTTTCTGCTGTCGGATGAGGTGTACGAGCACATCGTATTCGACGGTCGCCGGCACGAATCGGTATTGCGCTGGCCAGAACTGCGCGAACGCGCGTTCGTGATTTCCAGCTTCGGCAAGACCTACCACTGCACCGGCTGGAAGATTGGCTACGCCATCGCGCCGCCCGCGCTCACGGCCGAATTCCGCAAAGTACATCAGTACAACACCTTCACCAGCTTCGGCCCGGCTCAGCACGCCTTCGCCGCGATGATCCGCGACGAACCCCAGCACGACGAGCAACTCTGCACGTTCTACCAGGCCAAGCGCGACCGTTTCCGCGAACAGTTGCTGACCACCCGGTTGAAGCCGCTACCCGTGCCCGGCGGGTACTTCCAGCTAGTGGACTACTCAGCCATCAGCGATCTGCCGGATACCGAATTCGTGAAATGGCTGACGGTGGAGAAGGGCGTAGCGGCGATCCCGTTGTCGCCGTTCTATGAAAATGCACCGGCTGGTCAGCGTCTGGCGCGGCTGTGCTTTGCCAAGAACGATGCGACATTGGATGCCGCGATCGAGCGGTTGCAGCGGTTGTAATGCGATTGAATCGATAAATGACGGTTCGCAAGCTGCAGCCGTCGCGCACAAAGGATCACGTTGATGTCAATCACCGCAACCTACTTTGGGATTACGTTCGGATTGGCGTTCGCCAGCGGTGTCGTCGACAGCGCGCTTTTTTATTGCCATGTCATGACATGACTGGACTCGTTGACCGAGGTCAGCGCGTGGGGATGGATTTCGGCGTGGTGCCGTTCCGAAGAGATCGCTATGTGGCACGCTATCTGGCTGTATCCGAGGAGCGGCTTACCACCGCCAATCGCTTGGTTCGCCATCTGCCCTGAGTGACACCCACATTATGGTTGCTGTGCCTGGTTGGCACGCTTTGCATCGGAGTACGTTGGGCATGACACACGTCACGCAGGATTTGAGAGTTTCGCTGATCCAAGGCAATACCCGCTGGCACGACCCGGCCGCTAACCGCGCGTATTACGGTGCGCTGCTGGAGCCATTGGCCGGGCAGACCGATCTGGTGATCCTGCCGGAGACCTTTACCAGCGGGTTCTCCAACGACGCCATCGACAAGGCCGAAGGCATGGACGGGCCGACCGTGGAGTGGGTGCGCGCGCAAGCCGCACGCCTGGGTGCGGCGGTCACCGGTAGCGTGCAGTTGCGCGCTGAGGAAGGTGTGTTCAATCGGCTGCTCTGGGCCACGCCCGACGGGGCACTGCAGTATTACGACAAGCGCCACCTGTTCCGCTTCGGCAACGAGCATCTGCGCTACGCGGCCGGGCGCGAGCGGCTGACGGTGGAATGGAAGGGCTGGTGGATCAATCCGCAGGTTTGCTACGACCTGCGTTTTCCGGTGTTCTGCCGCAACCGCTTCGATGTGGAACGCCCGGGGCAGCTGGATTTCGATCTGCAACTCTTCGTGGCCAACTGGCCGTCCGCACGCGCCTATGCGTGGAAGACGCTGCTGCGCGCACGCGCGATCGAAAACCTGTGCTTCGTGGCCGCAGTCAACCGGATTGGCGTGGACGGCAATCAGCTGCATTACGCCGGCGACAGCGCAGTGATCGATTTCCTTGGCCAGCCGCAGGTGGAAATCCGCGAACGCGAGCAGGTTGTCACCACCACTATCAGCGCCACTGCACTGGCCGAACACCGCGCCCGCTTCCCGGCAATGCTGGATGCCGATCAGTTCGAGATTAGGGAGTAGTGATTCGGGATTGGTACACGCCACTGCCGCGCAAACGCCAGCCCATCCGCTGTTACTCATCCCCAATCCCCAATCCCGGCTACTGAGCCAACTTGATCTGGTAGATCTTCGGCCAGCGCTTGCCTGTAACGAACAAGCGATCGTGCTCGGCGTCGTAGGCGATGCCGTTGAGCACGTCGTTGGTGGGGTCGGTCAACGTGTCGGGATCTGGCACCAGTGCCTTGAGGTCGATCCAGGCGATAACTTTGCCGCTGGCCGGGTCGATCCGTGCGATGCGCGTGGTCAGCCAGACGTTCGCCAGCAGCTCGCCCTTCACCCATTCCAGCTCGTTGAGGTTGTCCAGCGGCTTGCCGCGGGCGGTGACCTTGATGCTGCCGATTTGTTTCAGGCTTTGTGGATCCAGCCGGCGGATGCTGGCGGTGCCATCGCTCATGTAGAGCTGGCGGTTGTCGCTGGTGAGCGCCCAGCCCTCGCCGGAATAGCTGAACTGCGTGCGCGGTGCCAGCGTGGCCAGGTCGTAAACGAAGCCGCGCTGATTGCGCCAGGTCAGTTGGATCAGGCGGTCCTTCCAGGCAACGATGCCTTCGCCATAGAACGGCGGCGGCGTGTTGGCCTGCTGCAGGACCTTGCCGGTGTCCAGGTCGACCTTGCGCACACTGGACTGGCCCAACTCGCCGGTGCTCTCGTATAGATGCCCGTCGAGATAGAACAGGCCTTCGGTAAAGGCGGCGGTGTCGTGTGGATAGCTCCTGACGACGGTATAGCCCTGGGTGGGAATCGTCTCGCCGCAGTGGGCGAGCGAGGGCAGCAGCAGGGCGCTGAAGAGCAGGATGTAATTGGTGAGTGGCATGTCGCGATCATCCCACGTCGTGGCTGCAGGTGGCAGCGCTGCCGCCATGTCAAAGCCAGGTAAGGCTTCGCTGAACAAACGCGTGCGCCGCGCTTGGACCTTGTCGCGGCTGCCACATCGGCGCTGCTAGTCTCGCGCCATGTCCACCACTGGCACTGCTCATATGATCAAGTCACTTTCGCTGTTGGCGCTGCTTGGCGCCGCCACGCTGGCTCCGCAGGCGCAGGCCGCCGGCAACATCGATTGCCAGCTGTCATTCAACTTGTCCGGCTGGTCGGTGTTCTACAAGACCGCCAGCGGCACCGGCACCATCAAGTGCGATAACGGTGCGGTCATCCCGGTCAAGATTTCCAGCAAGGGCGGCGGCCTGACCGTCGGCAAGTCCAAGATCGTCGGCGGCCGTGGCACGTTCTCCGGCGCCTACAGCCTCAACGATCTGTTCGGTACCTACGCCGCGGCCGAAGCGCATGCCGGCGTGGTCAAATCCAGCACCGCCCAGGTCGTGACCAAGGGCGATATCTCGTTGGCGCTGGCAGGCACGGGCGAGGGCGTGGATCTGGGCGTTGCGGTCGGCAATTTCGTGATCGAACGTCGTAAGTAAGCGTGTGATCCGGCAGCAGCGCTCAGTGATCGAGCACTGCAGGACGGGATGAGCGGCTGGCTGAAGAGGTATTTGAAGTTGGTGCACGTCGGCCTCGCAAGACGCAATGGCGATGCTGGGCCATCTCCTAGATCTGCAATCCGCCCCCAGCACCACAAAAACGGCCCTTCGCAGGGCCGTTTTTTTAAATGCGCGCGTCGCAACTCAGCGACCGCGATTACCGCCACCGGGGGGACGACGATTGCCGCCGCCCGGCGGGCGACCGCCCGGGCCGCGCGGTGCGCCACCTGGGCCGCGTGCGCCACCACCCGGACCACCGGGGCCACGGTTGGCAGATGCCGGACCGCGGTTACCACCCGGACCCGGACGGCCGCCGCTTGGGCGGCCAGCAGGAGGGACCGCGCCGTACGGGCTGAAACCCGGGTTGGCGTGATCCGAGGGGAAGCTCGGTGCATTGCCCGGGTGACCATACGGGTGCTTGCGCTGCCCCTGGCCTTGACCCTGCGACTGACCTTGCCCGCCACCACCGGCACCGCTGCGCCCCGCACCACCCGAGCGGGCGCCACCAGGACCGCCAGTCCCCGGACGCGCGCCGCCCGGACCTTTCTTCGCATACGGGCGTGCCTGGCCGGTGCCCGGGCCGCTCGGCCCGGCATTGCGGTGACCGCTCGGGCCGGTGCTCACGCCATCGGGCACATACCAGCTGCGGAACGCGGCGGGGTTGCCGTCCGGCAAGGCGCCGCGGTCGCCCTTGGCCGGGCCACGCTGCTTGAACGGGCGCTGCTGCGACTGCCGGGCCGCTGCTTCGCCGCTGACCGTCAGGCCACCCTTGAAACCGCCCGGCTTGCCGCGACCGCCGCGGCCGCGATCTTCGCGCAGGTTGTCGAAACGACGCAGCTCGCGGCCTTCATCGGCGCCGGAGGTGTGGCCGTTGACGTAGGCATTGCTGCGGCCATCGCGCGAGACGTGCACGGTGGACTTGGCGGCGCGGCGCTGGCCGATCACCGGCTGCAGCGTCAGCGCCGAAGGTGCGCCTTCTTCCAGCTTGAGTTCGGCGCGCAAGGCGTCGACCTTTTCCTGCGCCACTTCCACCGACTGCCCACGCAGTAGTTCGCGCGGCAGCGAAATCTTGCCGTAGCGGCTGCGCTTGAGGCGGCTGACCTGGCAACCCTGCGATTCCCACAGGCGGCGTACTTCGCGGTTGCGGCCTTCCTTGACCACCACGCGGAACCAGTCGTGCGAATCGGTGCCGCCGATGCGTTCGATCTCGTCGAACTTGGCGCCGCCGTCTTCCAGCAGCACGCCGCGCGACAGGCGCTCGATGATGGCGTCTGAGACCTTTTCTTCGCCTTCCGGGGCGCGCACGCGCACCACGTATTCGCGTTCGACCTCGTAGGAGGGGTGCATCATCGCGTTGGCCAACTCACCGTCGGTGGTTAACAGCAACAGGCCGGTGGTGTTGATGTCCAGGCGGCCGATCGCGATCCAGCGCGAGCCCTTCAATGCCGGCAGCGACTCGAACACGGTCGGGCGGCCTTCGGGATCTTCGCGTGTGGTCACTTCGCCTTCGGGCTTGTTATAGATCAGCACGCGCGAGGGTTCGGTCAGTGCGCTGGCCACGAAGCTGCGGCCGTCCAGCTCGATCTTGTCGCCGCTGCGCACCGACATGCCGGTCTGCGCAACAGCGCCATTGACCTTGATCAGGCCATCGGCAATGCGCTGTTCCAGCGCGCGGCGCGAACCCAGGCCGGCCTGAGCCAGCACCTTGTGCAGGCGCTCTTCCAGCTTGGGGGCTTCTGTCGCGCTGTCGCGCTTGAGGGAAAGCTTGTTCAACGACAGCTTGCGGGGGGTGTCACTCATGTGTCTGGCTCCGGCCGACGCGTTTTGGGTCGGCCTCTGGGTCGGAATCGGCTTCGTCAACAGCCACGGTCGTCGTCGCGACGGCGTTGTCTTCGTCTTCGTTCACTGCATCCGCGCGCGTTCCCGGCGCGGTGTCGGGGTCGCCCTCACGGGCGTCATCTGGGTATTGCGTGTTCTGGTCGTGCGCCGAGCCATGCTCGGGGTGCTGCGGTGTCTGCTCGCTCACTGCGTCGGCCGCTTCAGTGTCGATTGCATTGTCCAGATCGTGGTCTTGCTGGTCTAACCCGGCATCGCTGGCGGGTTCCTGCGTGTGCTGGTCGGCATCGGTGTCGATGTCGGTTTCACTTTCAGGATCGGGTTCGGCGTTGTTCTGGTGACCGCTCGCTGGGTCGATGTTGCCGGCCGGAGTCGCCGAGGCATCGGCCTCGTCCGCTTCCGAACCATCTTGCGAATCGCTGCTGCCGCTGTTGCTGTCGTCGGGCTCGGCCTTGGCGCCAGCGTTGGCGTCTGCATCGGCGCTCGCAGTATCAGCACCTGCTTCGTCAGCCGCTGCAGCCGTACCAGCGCCTTCAGCATCAGCCGCATCGGCTTGACCCTGCGCCGCATCCATCGCCGCCGAGGCCGGCACTGCGCAATCCAGCTGCCCATCGCGGTCTAGCGGCAGCTGCGGTTCCAGCTCGGCGATGTCCTTCAATTCAGACAATGGCGGCAGCTCATCCAATCGCTTGAGCCCGAAGTAATCCAGAAAGCCTTTGGTGGTACCGAACAGGGCCGGCTTGCCGGGCACGTCGCGGTGGCCCACCACGCGGATCCACTCGCGTTCTTCCAGCGCCTGGATGATGTTGCTGCTGACCGCCACGCCGCGCACCTGCTCGATCTCGCCGCGGGTGATCGGCTGGCGGTAAGCGATCAGCGCCAGGGTCTCCAGCGTGGCGCGGGTGTACTTGGTGCGGCGCTCGGTCCACAGCCGGGCGACCCAGCCATGCACGTCGGCCTTGACCTGAAAGCGGAAACCGGAGGCCACCTCGACCAGTTCCACGCCACGCTCGGCGCAGGCCTCGCGCAGCAATTCCAGTGCGCGCTCCACGCTGCCGGGCGGCGCCGGTTCTTCTTCCGGAAACAAGCCCTGCAGCTGCGCCAGCGTCAACGGCTGGCTGCTCGCCAGCAGGGCTGCTTCGATAATGCGGGTGATCAGCGCTTGATCCATTCGGTGATCGGCTTCAGAGGGGTTCGTTGGCGGCATCGCTGTCGTCGAATTCGCTGGAGAATTGCAACGGCGCATTGGTATTGCCCAACGCCAGCGACTTCACGTAGATCGGCGCCAGCGGCGCTTCCTGCACAATATCCAGCAGCTGCTCCTTGGCCAATTCAAGCAGCGCCAGGAAGGTGACCAGTACGCCGAGCTTGCCTTCTTCGGCAGTGAACAGCGATTCGAAACGGTAGAACTTGCCATCGTCCAGGCGGCTCAGCACATCGCCCATGCGCTGACGCACACTCAGTGCCTCGCGCTTGATCGCATGGCCGGTAAACAGCTCGGCGCGCTTGAGCACGTCGTACAGTGCCATCAGCATTTCTTTCAATTCCACCGGCGGCGGCAGCTTGACCGCCGCGCGCTCGGGCAGATGCGCCTGCACCGGCGCGCTGTCGCGGCCCATGCGGGGCAGGGTGTCCAGATCCTCGGCGGCCTGCTTGAAGCGTTCGTATTCCTGCAGCCGGCGGACCAGTTCGGCACGCGGATCGTCTTCTTCGCCATCCTGGCTCGGCGGGCGCGGTAACAGCATGCGCGATTTGATCTCGGCCAGGATCGCGGCCATCACCAGGTATTCGGCGGCCAGTTCGAAGCGCAGCTCCTGCATCACATTAATGTAGTCCACGTACTGCCGGGTGATCTCGGCGACGGGAATATCCAGGATGTCCAGGTTCTGACGGCGTATCAGGTACAGCAGCAAGTCCAGCGGACCTTCGAAGGCATCCAGGATGACTTCCAGAGCGTCCGGCGGGATATACAGATCCTGCGGGATCTGCAGCACCGGTTGCCCATGCACCACCGCCAGCGGCATTTCCTGCTGCTGTGGCGGCGCGCTCGTGGCTGGCGGAGTCGCGACGTGCGCGAGTTCGGAATTCATCAGGTCGACATCGGGTCTTACGGTCGCCGGCCGCGGTCTGAGCCGCGCCTGCAGGGCTTTGCCTTGAGTTATTGCGATCAATATCGTGCTTGTGCAGGCACGATCCCACAAATTTACATACGCCAATCGACATGCAAGCAGGGGCGCCGCGTGGCATGCGGCGACGGAACAGCTGAGGAGGTCGTCTACGCGAGCCGGCGGTGGGCAGCGAATCGGCCGTCGAGAAGAGCGTTGAGCCTGGGCCGACGGGCCGCTGCGTCCGGTTGCGTGTGCAGTGCTGCCAAGGGTAATGCGTGCGCGGGGGCGGTGTCCAGCGCCGACGCGGCTAGAATCTGCGGGTTGATCTTCCAGTCTGAGGCGAGGTGGCGTGTGTGGTACATAATCGAAGGGTATGACCGGGCGGACGCATTGGCCGCACGGCAGCAGGCGCGGCCGGCCCATCTGGCCCGTTTGCAGGCGCTCACGGCCGCGGGGCGGTTGCTGGTGGCTGGCCCATGCCCGGCCATCGATGCCGAAGATCCGGGCCCGGCCGGTTTCAGCGGCAGCGTGGTGATTGCCGAATTCGACGCACTGGAAGACGCGCGTGCCTGGGCCGATGCCGATCCGTATGTGGAAGCTGGCGTGTATACGCGCACCGAGGTCCGGCCGTTCCGCCGGGTGCTGCCATGAGCCGGGTCGAGCAGATCCGTGCGGCATTGCAGGCCGCGCTGGCACCGACCGAACTCGATGTGGTGGACGACAGCGCCCGGCATGCCGGCCATGCCGGCGCGCGCGACGGGCGTGGGCATTTCAATGTGCGCGTGGTCAGCACCGCCTTTGCCGGCAAGCCGCCATTGGCTCGGCACCGCGCGGTCTACGCAGCGGTGGGCGAGATGATGCAGACCGATATCCATGCGTTGTCGATCGAGGCTTTGGCGCCGGGCGAGGCTGGGTAGGCAGGCGCGGAGCAGGCGCTTTCGCTTTATCGCCTGCTGTTGCCAAGAGCGCTCCTGCGCGCGGCGGGATGCACGATTAGGCCTTTCGCGCCCGTGGCCGCTCTTGCACGCGAACACTGCGTTGAGCGACAAGGCCCGACGTCCATGGAGCATGTTTTGCGTCGTCAGGCTGGCGGCCGCTCTGAAGTGGGCAGGGTCAAGAGGATCACACGCTGACTCGATCAAGTTGGATGTGCTCGCGCTGACAAGCCTCGTCGCAGCCAAAGCACGCGGGCATCGAGCAAGCTTTCTGAATAGGGGTAATGCAGCGGTGTCGTCTGAGCACGCGCCGTAGTTCGGCCGAGGACCGTCAGTTGAGCCTCTTGACCAAGCACATCAGGTGGCGCATCCAGCAGCGTGCCAAGCGCGCCGTACACAACCGTGACCCGCGTCTTTCTTCATTTGTGGACTCGTTGGGGTATATTTGTTGCGTCGCAACACATTCTTTCACAAGTTGATCACTTGTAGTTGCTTGATCTGTAAGCGTTTTCATGGGTGTGAAGATAGGGGTTTACGCCTCTGTATGAAAACGCTTACAGTCCGCGCCAGTTTTGGGAAGTCGGTCGCGGAGGGCGACACGAATGGCCAAGGGTGCGGTCACCATCAAAGATGTCGCTCGGGAAGCACAGGTCTCCGTGGCAACGGTGTCGCGTGCGCTCAATGGGCACGACAACGTCGCCGCGCCGGTACGCCAGCAGGTGCTGGAAGTGGCCGAGCGTTTGCGTTACAGCCCGCATGCGGCCGCGCGCAGCCTGAGCAGCCGGCGCTCCCAGACCCTTGGCGTGGTGCTGCCGGATCTGTACGGCGAGTTCTTTTCCGAATTGATTCGGGGCATCGATGGCGCAGCGCGTGCGGCCGGCCAGCACTTGCTGGTTTCCAGCTATCACGGCGATCCGGAAGCTCAGGGCAGGGCGCTGCGCTCAATGCGCGGGCGCGTCGATGGCCTGCTGGTGCTGTCGCCGTATGCCGAGCAGCCGGGATTTCTCACCGACAACCTGCCGCAGTCGCTGCCAACGGTGCTGATCAATGCACACCTGCCCGGTGCCGACTACCCGGTACTGAGCATCGACGACCACGCCGGTGCCATGGCCATGACCGAGCATCTGCTGCGGGCCGGGCACCGCCGCATCGCCTTTATCGGTGGCCCGGCGTTGAACTTCGATGCGCGCGAACGCCTGCGCGGCTTCCGCGATGCGCTCGCTGCGTTTGGCGCGCAGGCGCAGGGCGTGGAGTACCCGGGCGACTTCGATGAAGCCTCCGGCCACCGCGCCGGGCTGGCGATGCTGGCTGACGGTGCATTGCCGGATGCGGTCTTCGCCGCCAACGACATGGCCGCGCTGGGTTGCCTGTACGCGTTCGCCCAGGCCGATGTCTCGGTGCCCGGCGACGTGGCGCTGGCCGGGTTCGACGACATTCCGCTGGCCCGGTTCGTCCACCCGGCGCTGACCACCATGCGCGTGAGCATCGCGCGGCTGGGCGAGCAGGCGATGACCCGGCTGATGCGCCTGGTTGAAACGCCCGACCGCGACGACGGCGTCCGTCAATTGCTTACGCCCGAGCTGGTGATCCGCGCCTCCTGCGCTGCTGGCGAAGCTGGTCAATAACTTCTCCGGCCCTACGTTTTCAGGCTGCCGACCCTTTCGCGGACGTTCTGTCCGCTCCCGCTGCCCCCGCAGCGGCTGTTCCCGCACCACTGCACTAACACAACAACAATCTGTACCGATCCCTGGAGGGACGACCATGCGCCACCACCACCCCCATTCCGCCCGTCCGGCGCGCAAGCTGCTCAGCTGTGCGCTTGCCAGCTGCCTGCTGCTCGGCGCCGCACCTGCTTTCGCACAGAGCACCGCTGCGACCATCCGCGGCCAGGTCACCGTCGATGCCGCACCTGCCGCCCAGGCGCAGGTCACCGCCACCAATCTGGCCACCGGCCTGACCCGCACCGTGCAGGTCAGCAACGGCGGCTATTCGGTGGGCGGTCTGCCGCCGGGTTCCTACCGTATCGATGTCACCGCTAATGGCCAGACCAGCTCGCAGAACGTCACCGTGCAGGTCGGCCAGACGGCGACCTTGAACCTGGGCGTCGGCGGCGAGCCGGCCACGGCCGCGGGTGGTAACGCCACCACGCTGGACGCGGTGCAGGTGAAGGCGCCGCCGGTGCTGGTCGAGACGCGCACCTCCGAGAACGCCACCTACATTTCCAACGTGCAGATCCAGAACCTGCCGCGTGCCACGCGCAACTTCCTGGAACTGGCCGACACCGTGCCGAACGTGCAGTTCACCCGCGAGGCCAACGGCACCACCAAGGTGCGCACCGGCGCCACCTCGGCCGAAGGCACCAACGTCTACATCGACGGCGTGAGCCAGAAGAACTACGTGCTGACCGGCGGCGTGAGCGGCCAGGATTCCAGCCGCGGCAACCCGTTCCCGCAGTCGGCGATCGGCGAATACAAGGTCATCACCTCCAACTACAAGGCCGAGTTCGACCAGGTCAGCGGCGCGGCCATCGTGGCCTCGTCCAAGTCCGGCACCAACGACTTCCACGGCAGCTTCTTCTGGGACACCAGCAACGACAGCTGGCGCGAAGAAAGCCCGCTGGAGAAGAAGGCCGGCGTGCGCGACGACTTCGAAGAAACCCAGTACGGCGCCACCTTCAGCGGCCCGATCCTCAAGGACAAGGCACACTTCTTCATTGCCTATGAAGCAAAGGAATACACCACCCCGAACGTGGTGATTCCCGGCTCAATCTACTCCGACCGCGTCGACCAACTGCCGGCGCAGTTGCAGCCGCTGGTGGTGACCTCCAGCACGCCATTCAAGGAAGACCTGTATTTCGGCAAGATCGACTGGACCATTGGCGAGAACAGCCTGTTCGAGCTGACCGGCAAGTACCGCAAGGAAGACGAGCTCAACGACGTCGGCCAGACCTCGACCTACGAGCACGGCAGCATCAACGGCCAGGAAGAAAAGCGCGCCAACCTGCGTTGGCAGTACAGCGGCGCCAGCTTCCTCAACGAAGCCAACCTGAGCTACGAAAGCGCGTTCTGGAACCAGGCGCCGATCAACAACGGCAATGGCTACATCCTCAGCTACGCACCGGTGCGCGGCAACGAAACCGACATCCTGGCGGCGGGCGCCGGCAGCAGCTTTCAGCGCAAGGGGCAGAAGGGCTGGACGTTCCAGGACGACCTCACCTTGAACAGCCTGGAATGGCATGGCGCGCACACCGTCAAGATGGGCGTGAAGTTCAAGAGCATCGACCTGGATTCGACCCAGTTCAACCCGGCCAACCCGCAGTACTACTACAACATCCTCACCGACGTCGAAACGCCGTACCGCGTGCGCTTCGGTGCGCCGCTGGTGGAAGGTGGCGGCTCGGTTGTGTCCAAGAACAAGCAGTACGGCATCTACCTGCAGGACGATTGGGAGGTCAACGAGCACTGGACCTTGAACCTGGGCGTGCGCTACGACTACGAAGAAACCCCGGCTTTCCTGGATTTCGTCACCCCCTCGGATGTCGCCAGCGCGCTGCAGAACTGGCCCAACCTGCGCAACGCCAACTACAACATCAACGACTTCATCAGCACCGGCAACAACCGCAAGGCGTTCAAGAATGCCTGGCAGCCGCGTCTGGGCGCTTCGTACGACCTGTTCGGCGATCAGGCGCACGTGATCTATGGTGGCGCCGGCCGTGCGTACGACCGCAACATCTTCGATTACCTGGCACTGGAGCAGCTCAACAACTCCTTCAAGTCGTATAGCTACTACTTCACCAGCGCCAACAACGGTGCCTGCCTCGGCGACCCATGCACGGCCTGGAATCCGGCTTACAACAGCCAGGAGGGCCTGAACACGCTTACCGCCAACAGCACGGGCGGTGGCGGACGTGAGGTCTACCTGATCGATAACAACCTCAAGACCCCGTACTCCGATCAATTCAGCATCGGCATGCGCAACATGGTGCCGTTGTGGGGCCAGGACTGGTTTACCGATGTGACCCTGAGCCGCATCGAGAGCCATGACGGTTTTGCCTTCGTGCGCGGCAACCGCTTGCCGGACGGGTCGTTCTTCCAGCCGGGCACCACCTCCGGCGCGCCGACCGACGGCCCGGACGGCTACAGCGCCATCGTGCTGGGCACCAACGGTGTAGAGACCCGCAACAACCAGCTCGCGTTGCAGGTGGAAAAACCCTTCGACGAAGAATCCGGCTGGGGCCTGACCGTGGCCTATACCTATTCCGATGCAAAGGAAAACCGCCAGTTCGGCGAGCACTACGCCCTGGACCGCGAACGCATCCAGGACTACGGCTGGCGTGAGGCTGGCGGCATTCCGAAGAACCGCCTGGTGGTCACCGGCATCTACGAGCTGCCGTACGAGATCAAGCTGTCCGGCAAGCTGTCGCTGGCCAGCCAGACCGCACGCTACGGCCAGAATTGCCTTGCCGGCAACGACCAGTGCGAGATCATCCAGTTCAAGCCGGATGGCACGCTTGGCTACAAGGAATTCAGCATTGCCGCGAATAAAGAATGGGACACCGGCGGTGGTGTCAAATTCAATGTGCGTGCGGATATCCTCAACGTGTTCAATTGGGTGAATTACGCCACCTTCAATGGCGATACCGGAACGTTGCAGGACTTGAATACGGCTTACGGCACACCGACCGGTGTGCTGGCGTCGCCGATGCGCACCTTCCGTCTGGCCTTTGGCCTGAACTGGTGAGGTGCACGACCGCCCTGGCTGCCATGCCCGGGCGGTCGTACTCGGCGCCTGGATAGGGTAGGTTTGCGTGCGAGATGTAATCGATTACACAAGTGGGGGGCGGATGGACAGGGGTAACACGTCGCGATGGTTGACGATTCCACTCTTGCTGGGCGCGCTGGTGTTGGCGTCGTGCAAGCAAGCCGAGGAACCCAAGGTGGCCGAAAAGAAGGCGCCGGTAAAAGTCATCCTGGTCGAGGCGCAGCTGCCCCCCAAGCCGGTCAAACCGCCGCTGCCGCCGCTGTTTTCGGATATTGAACGCCGCACGTTCCAGTTTTTCTGGGACACCACCAACGAACTCAACGGACTGGCGCCGGATCGGTTTCCGTCGCGCCCGTTCGCCAGCATTGCGTCGGTTGGATTTGCGCTCACCGCGTATCCGATCGGCATCGAAAACGGGTGGGTCAGTCGCAATCAGGCGATCGACCGCACCTTGACCACACTGAAATTCTTCCGCGATGCGCCGATGGGCCCGCAGAAGACCGGTCGAGCCGGCTACAAAGGCTTCTACTACCATTTTCTGGACATGCAGAAGGGCAACCGTTACGACAGCTGGGTTGAGCTGTCGAGCGTGGACACCGCACTGCTGATGATGGGCGTGCTGTTCACCCAGTCGTATTACGACGGCGATGACCCGCGCGAAAAGGAGATCCGCCAGATCGCCGACACGCTGTACAAGCGCGTGGACTGGCGCTGGCTGCAACAGCGTGCGCCGCTGATCTCGATGGGCTGGTTCCCCGAAAGCGGCTTCATCAACCACGACTGGATGGGCTACAACGAGGCGATGATGCTGTACCTCCTCGCGCTGGGCTCGCCCACCCATGGCGTCGACCCGGACGCCTGGACCAGCTGGACCCGCACCTACAACAACGACTGGGGCGTTTACCAAGGCCAGGAATACCTATCGTTCGGCCCGTTGTTCGGCCACCAATACAGCCATGTCTGGATCGATTTTCGCGACATCCAGGACCAGTACATGCGCGAACGCGGCATCGACTACTTCCTCAACAGCCGCCGCGCTACGTTGGCGCAGCGCGACTACGCCATCGACAACCCGATGAAGTGGAAGGACTACGGCGAAAACGTCTGGGGACTCACCGCCGGCGACGGTCCGCAGAACACCAGCCAGGAATACCGGGGCGAGCAGCGCCAGTTCCGCCATTACTCCTCACGCGGCGCCGGCCTGCGCGAGAACTTCGACGACGGCACCATCGTGCCGTCGGCGGCCATCTCCTCGATCGTGTTCGCCCCGGAAGTAGTCATCCCGGCCACCGAGGAAATGCACAAGCGCTACGGCGATTTCCTGTATTCCAGCTATGGCTTCCTGGATTCGTTCAACCCCAGCTTCAACTACGACATCCCGCTCAAGACCGGGCGCATGGTGCCGGACCGTGGCTGGGTGGCCAGCGACTACATCGCCATCGACCAGGGCCCGATCCTGGCGATGATTGCTAACTACCAGAACGAATTCGTCTGGAACGTCATGAAGAAGAACCCCTACATCCGCGCCGGTCTGGAACGCGCCGGCTTCACCGGCGGCTGGCTCACCCCGGAAGGCGAGCCGCAGCCGGCGCCGCAGAAGGATGAGCAGAAGGCCGCTGCGCGCTCGCTGGGCATGGCCGAGTCGCGTGCCGCCGCCGCCCAGGCCCAACAAGACCCCTCGCAACGCCAAAAACCCGAGTAATCCGTGCGCCTTTTGAAACTGTTGATATTGGCCGCCGCCCTGTGTGCAGGTGTGGCGGGATGCGAACGCTCCGATCCGGGCAAGACCACCGTGCGTTTCTGGGCGATGGGCAAGGAGGCCGAAGTGGTCTCCGAGCTGGTGGCCGACTTCGAAAAGCAGAACCCCACCATCCACGTGGATGTGCAAAACATCCCGATGACCGCCGCGCACGAAAAACTGCTCACCGCCTTCGCCGCCGATGGCCTGCCGGATGTGTGCCAGCTCGGTAACACCTGGCTGCCGGAATTCGCGTTGTTGGACACGCTGGAGCCGATGCAGCCATATGTGGCGCGCTCCAGGATCGTCGACCAGGCCGATTATTTCCCCGGCGTGTGGGACACCAATCTAGTCGATGGCACGCTGTACGGCGTGCCGTGGTATGTGGACACGCGCCTGCTGTTCTATCGCAAGGACTTACTGCGCGAGGCCGGCTACAGCGAAATGCCCAAAACCTGGGCCGAGATGGAACGGGTGATGGCCGCGATCAAGCGCAAGGTCGGCCCGGACCGATTCGCTATCTTGATGCCGCTCAACGAATTCGAGCAGCAACTGTCGTTCGCGCTGCAGCAGGACGACCGCCTGCTGCGCGACCACGACAACTACGGCAACTTCCGTGGCGCTGGCTTCCGCAAGGCACTGGGCTTCTACGACAACATGTATCAAAAGGGCTGGGCGCCGAAGGTCTCCGAAACCCAGGTGTCCAATGTCTGGTACGAATTCTTCAACGGCTATTACGCGTTCTATCTGTCCGGCCCCTGGAACGTGCGCGAGTTCAAGCTGCGCCAGCCGCCGGGCATGGAAGGCAAGTGGGGCACCGCGCCGTTGCCGGGCCCCAATGGCCTGGGTGCCGGCATTGCCGGTGGCTCCAGCCTGGTGATCTTCAAGTCGTCGCAGCAGAAGGACGCCAGCTGGAAGCTGATCGAATATCTCTCGCAGCCGCAGGTGCAGGCGCGTTTCCACGCCATCATCGGCGACCTGCCGCCGCGTCGCAGTACCTGGAAGTTGCCTTCGCTGGCCAACGACGAATTGGCGCATGCCTTCGGCGACCAGCTGGAGCGGGTCAAGGCCACGCCCAAGGTGTTGGAGTGGGAGCGCATCGTGCAGGAAATGCGTCTGGTGACCGAGCGCGTGGTGCGTGGTGGCCAATCGCACGAAGCCGCCGTGCAGGAACTGGATAAACGTGTGGACGAAATTTTGGCCAAGCGCCGCTGGATCTTCGAGCAGGAGGGCGGGCATGTTGGCCCGGCCGCTGAGACGGCCACGCCGGCAACCAAGCCGGCTGCTGCAAACACCGCCGCGCCTGCCGCTGCCGCGGACCAGGGAGCCGCACGATGATGAAGCGTAATTCCGTCGCCGGCTGGGTGTTCGCCGCGCCGTCGATCATGGTGCTGGGCATGTTCTTCGGCGTGCCGGTGTTCGCCGCGCTGGTGCTCAGCGTCACCGACTTCGACCTCTACGCACTGGCCGACAGCAGCCATCTGCGCTTTGTCGGCCTGGGCAACTACATCGACCTGCTGCAGACGCCGCTGTTCTGGAAGTCGCTGTGGAATACCACCTACTTCGTGTTGCTGGGCGTGCCGATGTCGATCGGCGTGTCGCTGGGCGCGGCCCTGCTGCTCAACGCCAAGGCCTCACGCTTCAAGGCGCTGTTCCGCACCGCCTTGTTCGCACCGGTGGTGACCACGCTAGTGGCAGTGGCGGTGATCTGGCGCTACCTGTTCCATATCAAATACGGCCTGGTGAACTTCGGCCTGAGCCACTTGGGGATCGCCCCGATCGACTGGCTGGGCGATCCGCGCTGGGCGATGCCCACCATCATGCTGTTCGCGGTATGGAAGAACTTCGGCTACAACATGGTGATCTTCCTGGCCGGGCTGCAGGCGATCCCGCAAGATTTGTATGAGGCCGCGCGCATCGACGGCGCTTCGCGTTGGAAGCAGTTCCTGCATATCACCCTGCCGATGCTTGGCCCGGTGCTGATGGTGGTCGGTGTCATCACCATTTCCGGCTATTTCCAGCTGTTCGCCGAGCCCTATGTGATGACCCGCGGCGACCCGCTGCAAAGCACCGTCAGCGTGCTGTATTTCATGTTCGAAGAAGGCTTCAAGTGGTGGAACCTCGGCCGCGCATCGGCAGTGGCGTTCCTGTTGTTCCTGATCATTCTGGCGGTGACCACCGTGATGCTGCGCTTTGGCCGCAAGAAGGACCTGATATGAGCCGTGATGTTGGCGAATCGCGCTGGAATGCCGTGCTGATCAACGGCGGCCTGCTGGTGCTGGCGTTGATCAGCCTGGCGCCGCTGCTATGGATGCTGTCGGTGTCGTTCATGCCCACCGGCGAAGCCAGTCGCTTCCCGCCGCCGATGCTGCCTTCGGCATTCACCATGGCCAACTACCACGAGTTGTTTGCACGCATCGGCATGGCGCGCAACTTCGCCAACAGCCTGCTGGTGTCCGGGTTGATCACGCTCGGTTCGTTGCTGATCAACACCATGGCCGGTTATGCGTTTGCCAAACTGCAGTTCGTCGGCCGCGAGCGCATCTTCAAGATCCTGATGGCGGCGCTGGTGATCCCGGCGCAGGTGGCGATGCTGCCGCTGTTCCTGCTGATGAAGCAGTTGCATCTGGTCAACAACATCGGCGGGGTGGTGGTGCCGGCGTTGGCCACGGTGTTCGGCATCTTTCTGGTGCGTCAGTACGCGCGCAGCATTCCGGATGAACTGATCGAAGCCGCGCGCATCGACGGCGCCAGCGAGATGCGCATCTTCTTCCAGATTGTGCTGCCGATGCTCAAGCCGGTGCTGGTTACCTTGACCATCTTTACCTTCATGGGCTCGTGGAACGACTTCATGTGGCCGCTGATCGTGCTGACCGACCAGGAGCAATACACCTTGCCGGTGGCGCTGGCGGCGCTGTCGCGCGAGCACATCATGGACGTGGAATTGATGATGGCCGGCGCCGTGGTGACGGTGATTCCGGTGCTGCTATTGTTCCTGGCGCTGCAGCGCTACTACATCCAAGGTCTTCTGCTGGGGAGTGTGAAGGGGTGAGGCGAGTGTTCCTGCGACTGTTTGCCATGACCGCCATTGCCGCCGCGGGCGCGGCGCAGGCGCAGGAGCGCGTGCTCGACGGCTTCAACGACGTCGGCGCCTGGCGCCTGGTGGTGTCCAATCAGGTCAGCGGTTCGCTGCGCCCGGTGGCAACGCCCTCCGGTGGGCATGCGCTGTGTCTGGATTACAACTTCAACGGCGTGTCCGGCTACGTGGGCATCCGCCGCAATTTGCCCGTCGAGTACCCGGACAATTACCGGCTTGGCTTCACGCTACGCGGCGACTCGCCGTCCAACGATCTGCAGCTCAAGTTGATCGATGCCAGCGGCGACAATGTTTGGTGGGTCAACCGCCCCGGCTTTGCCTTCCCCAAGAACTGGACCACTTTCAGCTACCGCAAGCGCAACATCGAAAAAGCCTGGGGACCGGGCCAGGACAAGCAGCTGCGCAGCAGCGCGGATGTGGAATTCACCATCTACAACAAGGTCGGCGGCAAGGGCACGGTGTGCTTCGACCGCCTGACGCTGACGCCGCTGCCGCCAGAAGACACCTCACCGCTGCAGGCCAAGGCCATTACCGACACTGCGCCTGCGCTGGAGCAACGCCTGGCCGACGGCAAGCCGGACACCTTTTGGCTCAGCGGCGCGGTCAAGCAACAGACGGTCACGCTGGATCTGGGCAAGGTGCGCGAATTCGGCGGCGCCATAGTGCAGTGGGTGCCGGGTCTGCAGGCTTCGCACTATGTGGTGCGCTCTTCCGGCGACGGACGCAGTTGGCGCGATCTGCGCACCGTCACTGCCGGCGCCGGTGGCACCGATTGGCTGGCGCTTCCCGATACCGAAGCGCGCTATCTGCGTTTCGATCTCAAGGACGGCCCCAACTGGCGCTACGGCATCAAGGAAGTGCAGTTGCAGCCGCTGGCATTCGCCGCAACGCCGAATGACTTCATCAAGTCGTTGGCTGCGCAGCTGCCGCGTGGCAGTTATCCGCGCGGCTTCTCCGGCGAGCAGCCGTATTGGACCATCCTGGGTCTGGATGGCGGCACCGAGCAGGGCCTGATTGGCGAAGATGGCGCGGTGGAAGTGGGCAAGGGCGGCTTCAGCATCGAACCGTTCGTGGTCACCGGCCGCAAGGTGCTGCACTGGTCCGATGTCAGCAGCGAACAAAGTTTGCAGGACGACTACCTGCCGATTCCCAGCGTGGATTGGCACCACGACCTGATGAATCTGCGTGTCACTGCCTTCGTGCAGGGCACCCCCGATCAAGCGCAACTGGTCGCGCGTTACCAGCTGCATAACACCGGCAAGGAAGCGCGCGATTTCACCCTGGCGTTGGCCGTGCGTCCGTTCCAGGTCAACCCGCCGGCGCAGTTCCTCAATACCCTGGGTGGCGTCAGCCGCATCGACCAACTGGCCATGGATGGCGGCCAGGTCAGCGTCAACGGCAAGCCGCGCGTGTTCGCCGCGCAGCGCCCGGATGCCAGCTTCGCCAGTGCCTTCGACAGCGGCATGGATGTCAGCCATCTGAGTGCGGCCACGCCGCCGACGGTGACACAGGTGAAGGACGAAACCGGCCTGGCCTCGGGCGTGCTGCTGTATCGCTGGAAGCTGGAGCCCGGCCAACGCCGCGAAGTGGCGCTGGTCATTCCGCAGACCGGCACCGCGCAGTTGCCGGCTGGCTTCGATGCCGACAAAGCGCAGCAGCAGGTTGCCCAGCAATGGCGCAGCAAGCTCGATCGCGTGCGCATCAGCGTGCCGGCCGAAGGCAAGCCGGTAGTCGACACCTTGCGCACGGCGCTGGCGCACATGTTGATTTCGCGTATCGGCCCGCGCTTGCAGCCGGGCACCCGCTCGTACTCGCGCAGCTGGATCCGCGACGGCGCCATGATTTCCGAAGGCCTGCTGCGGCTCGGCCGCGAAGACGTGGTGCGCGATTACGTGGACTGGTTCGCTCCGTATCAATTCGCCGACGGCATGGTGCCGTGCTGCGTGGACGACCGCGGCAGTGACCCGGTGCCGGAGAACGACAGCCACGGTGAGTTGATCTACAACATCGCCGAGTACTACCGCTACACCGGCGACAAGGCCTTCCTGGAAAAGATGTGGCCGCATGTCACCGGCGCTTACGACTACATGGAAAAGCTGCGCGCAAGCGAACGCACGGAAGAGAACTTCATGCGTAACCCGGCCTTCTACGGAATGATGCCGGTGTCGATCAGCCACGAAGGCTATTCGGCCAAGCCGGTGCATTCGTACTGGGACAACTTCTGGGCGCTGCGCGGCTACAAGGACGCGGTGATGCTGGCCGGTGCATTGGACAAGTCAGAAGACGCCGCACGGTTCAGCACCGCGCGCGATGAATTCAGTGGCGACCTGATTGCCTCGCTGGGTGCGGCCGTGCGTCAGCACAACCTGGATTTCCTGCCGGGTTCTGCGGAACTCGGCGACTTTGATGCGACCTCGACCACCATTGGCTTGACCCCGGGCGGTGAGCAGCAACGTCTGCCGCAGGATCTGCTGACCAACACCTTCGAGCGCTACTGGAAAGAGTTCACCGACCGCCGCGACGGCAAGCGCGAATGGAAGGACTACACGCCTTACGAATGGCGCAACGTGGCCGCATTCGTGCGCCTGGGCTGGCGCGATCGCGCCTGGGATGCCACCGCGTTCTTCTTCAAGGACCGCGCACCGCAGCCGTGGAATCAGTGGGCCGAAGTGGTCTCGCGCACGCCGCGCACGCCGTTTTTCGTCGGCGACCTGCCGCACGCCTGGGTCGCCTCGGACTTCGTGCGCTCGGTACTGGACATGTTCGCCTACGGCCGCGAATCCGATGCCAGCCTGGTCATCGCCGCCGGCACGCCGACCCGTTGGTTCGAGGGCAAGGGGATTGGCATTGCCGAACTGCGGACACCGTACGGGCGCCTCAACTACACCTTGCAACGTACCGACAAGCAATTGGTGCTGCAGCTGCAGCCTGGGCTGATCCTGCCGCCGGGTGGCGTGGTGTTGCCGTGGCCGTATCAAGGCACACCAGGCAAGGCAACGGTCAATGGTGAGTCGGCCGAGTGGCAGAACGGCGAACTGCGCATCCAACAACTGCCGGCCAACGTGCAAATCGATGTGCCTGGCGCGGTGCGGCGGGCCGAGCGCGCCACGCAATGAGTCAGGCGTGGCGGCTTTCCCGGGCAGCGCCAGCACGGCGAGGTGCGGGATGGCCGGTCGCCTTGCTCGCACTGCTGCTTTGCTCCACCGGCGTGCAGGCCGGGCAGGGCACTCAGAGCATGCAGCCTTCGGAAGCTGTGCAGCGAGGCACCATCGATCCGGCCGCGCAAGCCGCGAAGCCATCGAGCACAGCGCCGCGCGAGATGACCCTGGTCACGCTCAACCTGCATCACGACCGCGAAAACTGGCCGGCACGACGCGCTTACATCGCCAAAGAGCTCAAGCAACTGGCGCCGGATGTGATTGCGCTGCAGGAAGTGATCGAACGCCGCGGCAGCGTGGAAAATCAGGCTGCCTGGCTGGCGCGCAAACTCGGCTACGACTACACCTCCGCTTCGGTCGATCCGGTCGGCGCGCCCAAACGCTACGGCAATGCGTTGCTGAGTCGCCGCAATGTGTTGGCAACGCACCAGCGCTTGTTGCAGCCCTTGGACGATTACCGCGTCGCCGCGCATCTGCAGGTGGACGTCGATGGCCAGCCGGTCAACGTCTACGTCACCCATCTCAACGAACGCACCGATGCGCGCGGCACCGCCACGCGCAAGCGCCAGGTAACCGATCTACTCGACTTCATTGCCTCCAACAGCGAGCAAGCGCCGGTGGTGATCGCTGGCGATTTCAACACCGCCGCCGACACGCTCGATTTGGAAGCGCTACGCAAGGGTTACGGCGACAGCTACGGCAGCGTGCATCGCAATAGTGAAGACACGGTTAGCACCTTGAACATGCACGTCTTCGACAAACCCGCACGCATCGACCACGTGTTCTTTCAGCAGAACCGCCTACTGGCCCGCGAAGCCCGCATCCTGTTCGATACGCCTTACGCCGAAGGCCGCTGGGCATCGGATCACTACGGCGTGTGGGTGCGGCTGCAGCTTGCGCTGGAGCCTCCACCCACCCACCAGATGCCGTAGATACCGTCTTGCCCCTTATCTGGCAAGAGCGTTGTGCGGGTCAAATGCAGTGCCGGATTTGAGCACGCCGTAGGCCAGATGCAGCAGCTTGCGCATGGCGGCGCAGACGATCTGCTTGCCGTGCTTGCCGCGGGCATGCAGACGCTGTTTGAGCGCCG